>CACGJO010000019.1 GCA_902573425.1 uncultured Pelagibacteraceae bacterium | reverse complement strand
CAATTTCCTAGTTTTTATTATTATAAATTTAATTACCGATTTGATCATATTAATTTAAGACACGTAAAGATTGACAGAGAAAAAAGAAATAAAATTAACTTTTCAGATGGAGAAGATGATCTTTTCCTCAAATATTTAAACGAAAATATAAAATATGATATACCAAAATGTTTTTTAGAAGCTTACGATTTAATTAATCAAGAGTCTCGTAAAATTAAATTAAAACCAAGAATTATATTATCTGCTGTTCTTCATTACCATAACGAAGTTTTTAAATTTTGGTTAGCTAGAAATGTAATTAAAAATAAAACAAAATTTTTTTCTAGTTCTCATGGAGGAGGTAACCAGTTAAAGTACTGCCCTGATCTACAATTTGAAAATACAATAGTCGATAAAAAATTTACCTGGACCCTTCCTGTAAAAGATAAAGACATTCAATTACCACCAGGTAAATTCATAAATTTTAAATCTTCGAGATCTGATAAAAAATTTCTTATTTATTTAGAAAAGGCCATAACATTATTTCCTGCAAAAATCGGAAACGGGCAAAACAATTATTTGCGTCTCAACTTTGATAATGTAATTAATCTAAAAAAATCACTTAGCAAGGAGATTTATAAAAATTTTTTTTACTTACCCTCGGGAGAGCATGAAGTAAAAATGCAAGAAAGAATAAGAAATACAATTGGGGAAAAATTTGTTAACAAAAAAAATGTTTTTTATAAATATATCGATAAGTCAAAATTGGTAATTTGCCCATACATGGAAACTGCTTTTTTAGAATCCATAATTACAGGTCCTACGATTTTAATTAATGATTTCGAAAAAGTTCCCTTACAAGGTAATGTAAAATCTTTACAAGAAGATTTAGTCAAATATAAAATAGTATTTAAAAATATTGAAGATGCAACAGCACATATAAATGAAAATTGGTATCAAATAGATAAATGGTGGTTATCAAATGAGGTCCAAAATACTTTATATAAATTCAAAAAAAATTTCTGCAATTTACAAGATGACCCTATAAACAAATGGACAAAATTTTTAACAAATATTTAATATGATAGAAGTAAAAAAATTATTCATTTTTCTAAAAAAAAAGAATATTGATTTCTTTGCAGGTGTTCCAGATAGCATACTAAAACAAACAAAAGAATATTTTGATAAATTAAATAAAAAGCATTTAATCACTGCTAACGAGGGGTCGGCTGTTTCTGTTTGTATTGGACATTATCTTTCAACTGGCAAAATAGCTTGTGCGTATATGCAAAATTCAGGATTAGGAAATGCTGTAAATCCATTAGCTTCTATCGCGCATCAAAAAGTCTACTCAATTCCAATTCTTTTAATAATTGGCTGGAGAGGAGCTCCCGGTAGTAGAGATGAGCCACAGCATGAGGTAAAAGGCAAAATAACAAGAAAGTTATTAAAATTATTAAACATCAAATTCTGTGAAGTTAAAACTTACAAAGATTTTAAAAAACTTGATAATTTAATTAAATTTTCTAAAAAGTTTAAATGTCCAGTAGCATGTTTGATTAAAAAAGATATTTTATTCGATAAAAAATCCTATAAAAAAAGTAAAAAAGAATTTTATAGTGGAATTAAAAGGGAAATTTTTCTAAATACTTTGTTAGGCAAAGTAAATTTGAAAAGTAAAATTATTTCTACAACAGGTTATACCTCAAGAGAACTGTTTCAAATAAGGAAATACAAGAATACACAATACCAAGGAAATGATTTTTATATGGTCGGGGGCATGGGTCATGCCTCAATGGTATCTTTAGGAGTTGCAATGAACAATAAAAGAAACATTATTTGTTTAGATGGGGACGGATCCTTGTCAATGCACATGGGTTCTTTAACTACGATAGGTTTTAAAAAGCTCAAAAATTTTAAACATATAATTTTAAATAATAGATCACACGAGTCTGTTGGAGGTCAAAAAACCAATCTTGAAAATTTGGATTTAAATAAACTTTCTAAGAGTTGCGGATATAAAAATTATTTCTTTTTA
>CACGJO010000018.1 GCA_902573425.1 uncultured Pelagibacteraceae bacterium | reverse complement strand
CAGGCGGAACAGATACCCATTTAATGCTTGTAGACTTAAGACCTTTTAAAGTTACAGGTAAAGCTGCTGAAGTTAGTTTGTGTAATTCTAATATTACATGTAATAAAAACGGCATACCTTTTGATACAGAGAAAATGACAATCACATCTGGAATTAGACTAGGATCACAAGCCGCTACAACAAGAGGATTTGGATTAAATGAATTTAAAAAAGTTGGCGAACTAATAACAAAAGTAATCAAAGGTTTATCTGCTAATCCTGAAGATAATTCCAAAACTGAGTCAGAGGTTAGAAAAGAAGTGATTGAACTTTGTTCTAAATTTCCTATATACAATCATTTGTTTAAAAATTAAATTATGATTTGTCCATTTTGTAAAGAAAAAGACACTTCTGTAGTAGATTCCAGACCAACAGAAGACGGAACAGCAATAAGAAGAAGAAGATTATGCCCCTGTAGTAAAGCAGTGAGATTTACTACTTTTGAAAGAGTACAATTCAGAGAACTTTCCGTAATCAAAAAAAATGGAAGAAGATCACCTTTTGACAGAGAAAAATTAGCTAAATCACTATTTACGGCTCTAAAAAAAAGGCCGTTCGATGCCGATACTATTGAAAAAATTGTTTCACGAATTTCCAGGGATCTAGAGGAAATGGGACAATCTGAGATACAATCAACTGTTATTGGAAAAAAAGTTATGGATATTTTAAGAGATCTAGACAAAATCGCCTATGTAAGATTTGCTTCAGTATACACAAATTTTAAGGAGGTAGGAGAATTTGGTGACTATATTGAGGAACTAGATGGAGAGAAAAAATAAATTTAAATCAAAACACTCCTACTTTTTAAGCTTAGCATTTGAACAAGCAAAAAATAATTTAGGATCAACTAAAAACAACCCATCAGTTGGGTGTATTATTGAAAAAGATGGCTCTGTAATTTCATCAGGATATACATCTTTTAATGGACGACCACATGCTGAACATAATGCTTTAAATAAAAAATTAAATTTTAACAATTCAAATTTATACGTAACACTTGAACCATGCTCTCATTATGGAGTTACACCGCCATGTACAAATTTGATAAATAAAAAAAAAATCAAAAAGGTTTTTTTTTCTATCAATGACTCGGATAAAAGGTCCAAAAATAAATCTAAAAATATTTTAAAAAGCAGAAATATTTCTGTTAATTCCAAAATCCTTGAAAAGGAGGGAAAGGATTTTTATGAAAGTTATTTTTTACAACATAGCGACAAACTTCCTTTAATAGATGCCAAAATAGCAATATCAAAAGATTATTTTACCATAAACAAAAAAAAAAGATGGATTACCAATCTTCATTCAAGAAAAAGGGCGCATGTCATAAGATCAACATACGATTGTTTAATCTCTACATCAAAGTCAATTAATTATGATAATTCAATACTTAATTGTCGTATTGAAGGTTTGGAAAAAAAGTGCCCAGACCTTGTTATTCTTGATAGAAACTTAAAAATTAAAAAAAATTTAAAACTTTTTAATAATATGAAGTATAGGAAAATTTTATTAGTTACTTGTAAAAATGATTCAAAAAAAATATCTTTCTTTAAAAGCAGGGGTGTTAAAATAATAAAAGTTGGACAGTTAAATTCGTTTAAAGATTATAAAAATATTTTTTTTAAACTAAAAAAAAAATATTCTAGAATTTTAGTTGAAGCTGGTCTTAATTTTACAAATTTCCTTATTAAAAATGAATTAATAAAAAATATCTATATTTTTCAATCATCTTATAAACTTAAAAATCAAGGCACCAATAATTCAAGTCCCAATATTATAAAAAAAATTAAATTAAAAAACCAAATAAGTGTTAATCTTTTTGGAGATCAAATTTATAAGGAGAAAATTTAATTATGTTTAATGGAATTGTATACAACCAAGGCACAATAAAAACTTTAAGAAGAAATCCAAAGTATGTAAGAGGAAGCTTAGTTATTGAAGTAGCATCAAATATTAAATTTAAAAAAACAGATATTGGCGAATCCGTAAGCTGCGACGGTGTTTGTTTGACTTTAATTAGAATCAAAAAGAATTCTTTTCTTTTCTATCTATCTAAAGAAACTTTAAATAGATCGAATTTTAAAAA
>CACGJO010000017.1 GCA_902573425.1 uncultured Pelagibacteraceae bacterium | reverse complement strand
AGCCATTTTCGTCAGCAAAAACAATTTTATTTTGGTCTTGTTCTAAATAATTTAATAAAATCTTACTTAGCTCAGCCATCTTATATTCTTTTCTTTCTTTCGAAGGATATATAACATTTTATTATCTTTACAATATGAAATATATTTATTACTATATGTTCAATATTTGAACATATGCTTAAACATTAGTCAAATAAATATTAATTATAATATAAATGCAAGGATCTAACACATGAACTGTATAATAATTGGAACAGGAAAAATTGGTGTTGATCTTTATATTAAGTGCCTTAAAAGCAAAAACTTCAAGAAAGTATTTATTTTTAATCAAAGTAAAAACTCTGAAGGAGCAAAATACTGTTTGAAAAAAAAATTTAATTATTCTTCAAAAGGTATTGGAGGAGTGATAAAAAATTTAAAAGATGCTAAAATTATTTTTGATGCAACTTCCGCTAAATCAAATATATTTATTTTAAAAAAATTACGAAAATTAATTAATAATAAATATTTTATAAATTTAACACCATCAATAAATGGTGAGTATGTAATTCCATATATAAATACAAATAAAATCCCACAAATTACTAATTTGATTACTTGTGGTGGTCAAACTTCAATACCTGTAATTAATGAGGTAAAAAATATACTTGGGCCAAAACTTAAATATGTTGAGCTAGTTTCTAATATCGCTGCTAAAAGTGCAGGAAAGGCTACAAGGGATAATATAGATGAGTATATAACAAATACTGAGAGAGCTATTAAGAAACTAACAAAGGTTAATAAAATTAAAGTTATGATAAATATTAATCCAGCAGAACCACCGGTTAACATGATGAATTCACTATTTTTTGAGTTAACAAAAGATATAAGCAAAAAAGACTTAAAAAAAATTGAGAACTCAATTTCTAAAATTAATAGTAGAATTAAAATCTACATGCCTAAATATACCGCAAGTACCGTTGGGACTATTGAAAAGAAAATTTTAAGGATTAGTATAGAAGTCATTGGACATGGAGATTCTTTACCTACATATGCAGGAAATTTAGATATTATGACTTCATCCGCTGTCCATCTTTCTAATTCAATACATGATTAAAAATAAATTAATAATCAGTGACGTTACATTAAGAGATGGAAATCATGCAGTTAATCATTCTATTTCCAGAGAGATAATCAAAAAATATTGTAAAGAGGCAGAAAAAGCTAATATTAAAATTATTGAAGTAGGTCACGGGAATGGTCTTGGAGCTTCTTCCCTTTCTATTGGAAAATCATTAATTACTGATGAGGTAGCTCTTACAACTGCAAGAAAAGCTTTAAAAAAAGCAAAGCTTTCTATTCATTCAATACCAGGTTTTTCAAGAATTACTGATTTACAAAAAGCAATTGACTGTGGTGTAGATATTTTTCGTATTGGAACTAATTCAAGTGAAATTGACACTGTTTATAGTCAAGTCAAGTTTTGTAATAAAAAAAAGGTTGAAGTCTGGGGCGTGTTAATGATGGCTCATTTAGTTTACAACAAGAAAAAAGATTATTTAAAAAAAATAAAATATTTGGTCGATCTGGGTGTTAAAACTATAATCATAATGGACTCTGCGGGTATTTTTTTACCTGGTGATATAAAGGAAATTTTTACAAACATTAAAAAAAAATTCAAAGTAAATTTAGGCTTTCACGGTCATAATAATTTTGGAACAGCAGTTTGGAATAGTGTTATTGCACATAAATATGGTGCTAAAATAATAGATGCATCTATAAAAGGTTTTGGAGCAGGGGCAGGTAATACTCAACTAGATATTTTGGCAACTGTTATGGCTAGATTTAATATGAAAACTAATATTAATTTGAACAAACTTTATAGTTTGGCTAAAGTTTTTCCTACTTATTTTAAAAAAAATATAATTAAATATAAAAATCCTTACTCAGAGCCAAAAAATATTATGAGTGCAAATTACGGGCTTTTTTCAGGATTTGCATCCAAAGTGGACTACTATTCCAATAAATTAAATCTTGATGATATAGAGGCTTTTAAAGCTATAGGTAAAAAGAAACTTGTTGCTGGTCAGGAAGATCTAATTATTAATGCTCTTTATAATTTAAAAAAAAAAAAATAAATTTCACAAAATAGATTGTTGAAAATGAAAAAAATAAATAAAAAGAAATGAATAAAAAAAAAATAGTAATTGTTGGGTGTGGAATTGTTGGATGTATTGTAGCAATCCTACTAAAACAAAAGAAACATGATGTTTTAATGTACGAAAAATCAGGCCAAATTGGTGGTGTTTTAAATGACTATAAAATATTTGATGATTATTTTATGAGGGGGCCTCAATATTTTGATGCCAGTTCTAAAAACTTTAAAGTTTTAAAGAAACTTTTTCCAAATGAATTTTTAACCTTTAATTATGATTATGGGGTCTTTTCAAAATTTAATAATAATGAAATTATTAGC
>CACGJO010000016.1 GCA_902573425.1 uncultured Pelagibacteraceae bacterium | reverse complement strand
CCAACCCTTTTTTTTTACAATGAAATTTAAGTAATTTATTAATATTAACATTTGAAACACCATCCCCATAAGTCAAAAAAAATCTATTTAAACTTAAATATTTTTTTAACCTTTTTATCCTTCCGCCAGTCATTGTTTTTTTGCCAGTATCAATGAGTTTAACTTTCCAGCCAAATTTATTATTTTTGAAATAATTTTTGATAATATTTCCCTTATATCCAAGTGCTATATAAAACTCCTTAAAACCATGTTTTGCGAAATGTTTCATAATATGGACAAGAATTGGTTTGCCGCATATTTTTACCATTGGCTTAGGAATAGTTTTTGTATACTCAGAAATTCTTGTTCCTAATCCACCAGCTAAAATTACAACTTTCATATTTTAATATTAGATCTCTTGTTAAAAATTTTTATATATTCTTTAATTTGATTTATTGACATTTTTTTTTTATTTTTTTGATAAAAATTCCTATACCAAATAGTTGTCATTTTAATTGTTTCCTCAAAATTTAGTACACATTTCCATTTAAGTACTCTTGAAGCTTTATTACTATTTAACTTGAGCAAGCTGCTTTCAAAAAAAGTTTTTGTTTTTTTAACTTTCCAATTAATTGAAGGCCAATACTTTTTCATTTTTCTAACACATTCAATAACTTTATAATTTTTTTTTGTGTTTGGACCAAAATTAAATGCTTCACAATTCAAATTTTTATTTTGTTTTATATTGGCTGCAAGAATTATATATCCCATAGTTGCCTCGAGTACGTGCTGCCAGGGTCTTGTAGAATTAGGATTTCTTATTACAACTTTTTTATTTTTTGACCAGGCTTTAACACAATCAGGTATTAACCTGTTTTCTGACCAGTCTCCACCTCCAACAACATTTCCTGCTCTAGCAATGACTGTAGATAAATTATTTTTTTTTAATAAAAATGACTCCATGTATGATCTAATTACGATTTCTGCAGCGGTTTTAGATGCGCTGTAAGGATCTTTGCCACCTAAAAGGTCAGTTTCTTTATATCCAGTTTTTTTCTCAACATTTTTGTAAACTTTATCACTTGTAATTAAGACAACTACAACTTTTTTTTTATAATCTCGTAAAGCATCTAATATATTTAAAGTCCCAAAAGTGTTTGATCTCCATGTCTTAACAGGATTTAAGTATGATTTTTTGACAAGGGCTTGAGCAGCTAAATGAAATATAAAATCTGGCTTATAATCAAAAATTACTTTTTTTATTTTTTTTTTATTTGATATATCAATTTTTTTTGACTTAAATTTTTTCAAATTTTTATGAATCTTAAAATGTGATGGGTTTGTAGGTACACTGTCGGAAACTCCAAGGATTGTGGCTCCAAAATAATTTAATATTAAAGATAACCAAGAACCTTTGAAACCTGTATGGCCAGTAACTAAAACTCTTTTTTTATTAAATATTTTTTTTAAATTAATTTTTCTCATTTTATACATCCTTGGTAGATGGGCTATCTTTGATCCAATTAAATTCTTTAACTGGTGTTTTCCATCCTTGTCCATATACATATTTCAAATAATCTTCGTAGTAAACTGGAACAGAAACTTTTAAATTTTTAAAATCTATTTTTTTAAATTCTCTTAAAAATTTTAAAGGTTGAGTATAACCTGCAGTTTTATAAAAAAAATTTTTCTTTATCATATTTTTTTTTAGTAATTTAAATATTGGTTGAATAAATTCGAGTTTATTTATGACAAACATTAATTTACCTTTATAATCTTTGGCCATTGAAAGTGCGTCAATAGTTTTGCAAATCAAATTTTTTGGAATAAACCATTTTACATAAGCTATCTCCTCTGAATTAGTGAATTTTTTGTGATAAAAATTAATGTCAATCTCTCTTCCTCCTGTTTTAATGAAAGTCAAAAGATCATCATCTATCAAGTATTTTTCCTTTAATTTGTAATTATTTTTAAACATTATTAATTTTAATTTTTCTTTTAGATTTTTTTCATCCCAAACAGCAATATCAATATCATGGTCCCAAGGTATTAAATTTTTATCTCTTACAATACCTAGGAGTGTACCGTGACACACCCAATAAATAATTTTATTTTTATCAAGCAAATTAATAATTTCAATTAAGTTTGGATCTATTTTTTTTTTGCTATCAGTCTTAGAATACATGGGTTTTCCTTTTTAAATTTCGCAAAATTTTTTGACTCTTTAAAGTATGAAATTTTAAAATGTTTAGATAATCTTCTTTTAATCTCTTTAGGATCTATAAATCTTCTATAATGCGTATCAATAAATTCATGCTTGCCAACTTTCTTACCCTTGCCGTAAATATCGTCTTTAATAGTTCTACATTCTATAAATATATATTCTAACTTTTTTTGCTTATTAAGAGAATTTAATAGTTTTTTTTCATCTGAATAATTAATCGAGTGTAATGTAAATCTTGAATATACGCTAAAAGGAAAATCAAAATTTTTGTATGTAAAAAAACTACAAAAGTTTTTATTTACGAATTTATTTCTGAATTTATAAAAATTTTTTTTATTTTTTTTTATCGCACTATAAGATTTGTCAATACCGATAGAATTTATTTTTTTTTTATTAAAAAAAACTGTATCTCTTCCATTCCCGCAACCTAAATCATAAATAGTTTTATTGTAAAATCTCAATTTAGACACACAAAATTTTGCGAACAAAGTTGGTTTGCTAATATGTTTTTTTTTATAAAAGTTATTCCAGTAATTATTATTTATATCTTTTTTCATTTTTAAAATAATTTTTTATAATTTTTTTCCTTAAAATTGTGCTGCTAATATTTTTTGTTCGAGGAAATATTTTTAGACGACTTTTTTTTATTTTATTTGAATTATCATTTCCATGTACTAAAAAATGGATTTTATACTTTTTTTAAAAAAGTTTCATTTATATGAAATTTTGATTTAATGACTTTTTTTACATATCGAATTGACTCAATTAATTCTTTTCTATGTTTAAACTTCAATTCTGGATTTAGATGTTTGTGTTTTTTAATTTCATTATCTGATGTCAACGCAACAATAACATTTCCAAGTTTTGAAGCTTTTTTTAAAAGTCTAATATGTCCGTAGTGCAAAATAGAACAAGACATATCTACTAAGATATTTTTTTTTCTAATCATAATAAATTAATTTGTTCCAGGTATTAAATTAAGAATTTCTTTTATACTCAAAAGTTTTTTGTCTACCTCTTTTGAGCGATTTTTTTCTAAAATTGTTTTGGCAACGTGCTGCATTGCAGGATAAGATGCTCTTAGCATATGGTTCGCATATATAACTATGTTGAAGCCATTCTCGTATAAAGTTTTCTCTGAAATCTGGTTGTAACTTGATGGAACTGAAACTAGTGGAATTTTTTTATAACTTTTTCTGAAAACTTTAGAAAAAGCTGTTACCTCTTTTGGGTTTTTTGATTTGCTGTGTATCATTATTCCATCAGCGCCTGCTTCTATATATGAGTGGGCTCTAGAAATAGCATCGTTGAGTCCCTTGCCTAGTATAAAACTTTCAATTCTTGCTATTATCATAAAATCATCACTTATCTGAGCTTTTTTGCCCACTGAAATTTTTTCTGAAAATTTAATTTTTTCCTCTTGGGTTTGTCTTGATGTATCATTTAGTAATGAATTTTTTTTTAAACCTTTTTTATCCTCAATTATTAAAGCTGAAATACCTAACCTTTCAGCAGACTTGATCCTCATTTCAAAATGCTCAACTTTTCCACCTGTATCACCGTCCATAATTAAAGGTTTAGTAGTAACTTCAAAGATTTGATCAACCCCATTAAGCCTTTGAGAAAAATCTAAAGACTCATTGTCTGGCTTTCCAACAACTGTGGAGTCAGTAAGGGAACTAGACCAAAAACCATCAAAACCGATCTTTTTACCTTTTTTTTCAATAAGTGTATTTTCTCCTATAATAGCTGACAATGGGCTATGTGCTTCTAGAAATTTAGATATTTTGTTACTCTCTATTGTTCTTCTCAATAAACTTCTTCTGATATCAGGTGTTACAGAAATTTGATTTAAATGATTAATAAGAGCAGAGGAAGATACACCTTTTGTGTAAGGAATCTCAATGAGCTTACCTCCGTAAGATTTCATAATTTTTAAAACCTTTCTTCTGATTTCGCTCATATGTCCTGTTTTCCAATCATCTCCGTGGACTAAAAAATCAGGTTTCAAACTTTTTATACTTTTGGAATAATCCCACTCATTTTGCTTAATAACAGATTTAACACCTTTAAAATTTGTTAAGATTTTTTTTCTCTGTTCAAAGTTTAGATATGGTATCCTTTTGTGTTCAGCGACTGCTTTGTCTGATAATAAACCAATAATAATATCTCCGTATTTTCTGGCTGTCTCAAATAATTTCATGTGTCCATGATGTATAGAGTCGGCTGTAAGAGATATATAAACAGTTTTTTTCATTTGTTCAATTATTGAACATATCTATTTTTGATCAAAAGTAAACCTTTAAATTCAATTTCATCATATATTTTTCTTTTATTTTATTTTTATTCCTCAATATCTAAAAAATTGATTATTTTTCCTTTTGCATTTTTTCCTAGATGAGCTTCTCCGATATGACAAACGATTGACCCAGATATTTTTATTCTTGGTTTATAGAGAATTAC
>CACGJO010000015.1 GCA_902573425.1 uncultured Pelagibacteraceae bacterium | reverse complement strand
ATTGACTTAAATGAAGCCTCTAAAATTAGAAACATTAACGATTGGTATAAACTAATAAGTAAATTGTAGTTCAAATATGGTACAAAAATTTTCTTTTGTTCAACAATTGAACAATATGGTAATTTTTAACCTTGCAAAGAATAAATTAGTAATTTTAATATTTATCGATTTATTCTTTACAAAACATAGTTTATTAGGTAAAAATGTTCAATATTTGAACATATATGAGTAATGATGATCCAGATCAGTTTAATTTACTGAGAAAAATCCAAAAAGAGCCAGGTACCCCTCAAAGGGAATTGGCGAAACATCTCGGTTTTAGCTTAGGTAAATTAAATTATTGTATGAAAGCATTAAAAGCAAAAGGCCTTATCAAAATTGAAAACTTTAAGAAGAATAAGTCAAAACTCAATTATCTTTACGTTATCACACCAAAGGGTATTACAGAAAAAACAAAATTAACTGTTAGATTTATGAAAAGAAAAATGAATGAGTATGACGAACTTAAAAATGAATATGAAAAGGAAAAAAATAAAAAATAGATTTTTATATGATCACATATAGCAGACAGTCAATAAATAATACTGATATCAATGCAGTTAACAAAGTTTTAAAATCAAAATTTTTAACTCAAGGTCCAGAGCAAATTAAGTTCGAAAAAAATTTAAGTAAAATAACTCACTCTAAGTATGTTACAACTTTTAATAGTGCAACAAGTGCTTTACATATTTCATGCATGGCCTTAGGTGTTAAAAAAGGTGATCAAGTATGGACGTGTACTAATTCATTTGTAGCTAGTGCGAATTGTGCTTTATATTGTCAAGCAAAAGTAGATTTGGTAGATATAAATTTACATGATTTCAACATTTCTACTGAACATTTAGAATCAAAATTAATTAAAGCTAAAAAAAAAAATAAATTACCGAAAGTATTAATACCAATTCATTTTGGAGGTATGCCACCAGATTTAAAAAAAATCTATAGTTTAAAAAAAAAATATAAATTTAAAATCATCGAGGACGCATCCCATGCAATTGGAGCACATTATTTTGGCAGTAGAGTTGGTGATAATAAATTTAGCGATATCACAGTATTTAGTTTTCATCCTGTAAAGATTATTACTACGGCAGAGGGTGGAGCAGCTCTCACAAATAATAAAAAAATTTTTGAAAAACTTTCAATGCTGTGTACCCATGGTATTACAAGAGATAAAAATAAATTTTTTAACAAAAAAAAAGAAAAATGGTACTACGAGCATCAATTGCTGGGTTATAATTATAGACTCAATGATATTCAATCCGCACTAGGTATTTCTCAAATTAAAAAATTAAATAAGTGGACTAAAATAAGAAATAAAATTGCCACAAGATATATAAGAGCATTTAAGCATTTACCAATAGACTGTCAGGTACAGAAAAAAGGTATTATTTCTTCTTATCATTTATTTGTTATTTTAATTAAAAAAAATAAAAAAAAAATTACCAGAGATAAACTGTATAGCTATTTAAAAAAGAAAAAAATCTTTTGTAATGTTCACTACATTCCAATACACAGGCAACCTTTTTACAAAAAATTGGGTTTTAAAGAAAAAAACTTTAAAAACGCTGAGACATATTACAAAAATTGTTTATCAATACCAATCTACCCAGACTTAAAAAGTTATGAACAAAAAAAAGTTATAAACGAAATTATAAAATGCTTTAAAAATTAAATTAAATGAAATTTTTATTAAAAATACCCAAACACCTTACTAATAGAGAAAAGAAATTACTTTATACGGCACTGTTCTTTAGCTTGATTGGTGCTTTTCTTGAAACGTTAGGAATCAGTTTAATTTTACCTTTTGTTGCAATTTTATTTAAGAACCAGATTGTTACAGATATGAATTTTTTAAACATTAATATTAATGATATAGCTAAGTTTTTTGAGTCAGTAAGCCCTTTTTTGCCATTTATTCTTATTATTATTGTATTTTTATTGAAAAATTTAATTTTGTTTGCTTTTAGCTGGTTTAATTCTCATTTAATCAATACTCTTGGATCAAGATTGTCAAACAATGTGTATCAAAAGTATTTAAACAAAGATTATAAGTTTCATATAAATAATAATACCTCGAAATTAACTTTTCACTCTGTAGAAGTAGCAGATAGATATAAAGACACAATTGGGCATGCTTTTATAATTATATCGGAAATATTAGTCATATTTTTTCTTTCTTGCCTGATGCTTTTTATAGAACCAAAAGGTTTTCTAATCAGCTTAGCCTTTATAACCGTTCTTAGCTATTTGGCATTTTCTTTAATTAAGAACTCTTCGATGAGATGGGGGAAAAAAGTCCAAAATTTAGATAAACAAAGATTTTTAGAACTCTCCCATGGTTATGGAGGTATTAAAGAAATAAAAATATTTAAAAGAATTAATTATTTTTTAAATAAATATTTTTCAATAACATCGGAAAGATTTAGAGCGATGTTTTATATCAATGTAATGAGCAATTTACCAAGATTTTTGATTGAAACGTTTTTTGTATTTTCCTTAGTGGTATTTATAATTTATCTAAAATTAAGTGGAAAACCAGATTCTGAAATTTTCCTAATATTAAGTTTATTTGGAATATCTTCAATAAGACTGATGCCATCATTTAACAGAATTCTATCAAGTTTACAGAAAGTTAAATACGGCCAGGTGTATGTGGAGACTATAGACAAAATTTTTTCAAGTGAAGATAATATTATAAATATGAAGGATTTTAATCAGCAAAATAAACAAAATGAAAATAAAATAATTTCTTTTAAAAATGTTTATTTTGAATATCCAGGTAAAGACAAATTAACTTTACAGAATATTAATCTAAACATATTTAATAAAGATTTTGTTGGAATTGTAGGAAAGACTGGTTCTGGGAAATCCACTTTAATAAATTTATTATTAGGCTTACACAAGCCCTCATCTGGAAAAATTGAAACTTTTTATAAAAATGTAGGTTATGTCCCTCAGTCAATCTTTCTGATGGATGATACAATAATCAATAATGTAGCTTATGGAATAGAGGAAAATAAAATTGATATGAATTTAGTGGAAGAATGCATAAGAAAATCTCAGCTTAAAGAATTTACAGCTAAACTTCCTGATGGACTTAGAACAATTGTCGGTGAGAAAGGTGTAAGAATTAGTGGGGGAGAGCTTCAAAGATTAGGTATAGCGAGAGCCCTTTATCACAAACCAGATTTATTAGTTTTTGATGAGGCTACCAATGCATTAGACGAAAAAACAGAGTTAGTTTTAGTTGATCTGGTTAAGGAACTTTCACGAAACATCACAGTAATTGCAATTTCTCACAATGCTAAATCTTTAAAATATTGCTCAAGAATTTTAAGAATTGAAAATTCAATTGTAATAGAGGAAAAAAATCAAATAAAAAAAATAGGATTCGAGTCATGAATGGAAAATCAATATTAGTTACTGGAGCAACAGGTAGTTTTGGAAAAGCTTTTATAAAATTTCTAACCAAAAGATATAAAAAAATTAAACGGTTAGTGATATTTAGTAGGGACGAATTAAAGCAATCCGAAATGGCAAAAGTTTATGATGAAAAAAAATATCCATTTATTAGATATTTTATTGGAGATGTTAGAGATCAAAAAAGGCTTTCTAGAGCGCTGAATAAAATTGATATTGTCATTCATTCAGCTGCATTAAAACAAGTTCCTATTGCAGAGTATAACCCTATTGAGTTTATTAAAACTAATATTTTAGGAGCTCAAAATTTAATAGAGGCATCTTTAAATAATAATGTGAGTAAAGTAATAGCATTATCTACAGACAAAGCCTGTGCGCCTGTAAATCTATATGGAGCAACAAAACTCTGCAGTGATAAACTATTTATTGCTGCCAATAATTATTCAGGAAAAAATATTTTTTCAGTAGTTAGATATGGTAACGTTCTTGGATCTAGAGGATCTGTACTTCCATTACTCATGCAGTACAAAAATGGCGGAACATTTACTATAACCAGTGATGAGATGACAAGATTTAACATTACTCTTGATCAAGGAGTAAAAGCTGTTGACTGGGCAATGCAAAACTCAAATGGAGGTGAAATATTAATTCCAAAAATCCCATCCTATAAACTTGTTAATTTAATTGATGCTGTAGGGTTAAAAAATAAGCCCAAAGTTATTGGTTTAAGAAAAGGTGAAAAAGTCCACGAAGAAATGATAACAGAAGCCGACAGTTACACTACCTATGACATTGGTAAGTATTTTTTAATTTTACCTGACAACGAAAAATCTACTTTAAATAGATTTAAAAGGAGGCTTAAAGTTTTCAAAAAGATACCAAATAATTTTAGTTATAATTCAAGAGATAACGATCAATTTCTATCAACCAATGAATTAAAAAAAATGATTGGACACATTGGTAATTTTAAAAAAAGCGATGTTGGATAACAAAAATTCACAATTTATCACTACGTCGATTGATAATAATTTCCACATCTCTAATAAAAAAATATTAGCAGGAGACTGGTGTTTGGATAATGAAAATAATAATAAAAGTGATTTATTGTCATGTCCATGGGGAAACAATAAAAACTTAAGCGAAGATTACTTTTTGTCTCAAAAGATTTTAGATAACTATACAAAAAAACTTAGTAGATATCTTAATAATTTTCACAATAAAAATTTTCCAGACAGGTATTGGAATATTTTAATATTACCTTGGTTAGCATATTATATTCCTGGTGAGCTATATAGGTGGAGACTAGTCGAGAAAGCTTTAGAAAAAGATTCTAATTTAATTTTTAGCGATATAAAGATTGATAAAATCGAAATACCATATACTACAGA
>CACGJO010000014.1 GCA_902573425.1 uncultured Pelagibacteraceae bacterium | reverse complement strand
TTATAAATTTTAAAGAAATTTTCTTTAAAATTTTTAAAATTTTTAAAATCTATTGATGGGAAGTAAAGATTTTTAATTGACGTTTCTTCCAAAAGACTTTGATCAAACCATTGATTACTAGTTATGATCAATATTTCCTCATCCGACACATCTGTATAAGCCAAGGAAGTGAGAACACTCTTTAGACTATCTCCAAAATCCAAAATTATAATTGAGTCAAAGCTAACTTTACCAATAGTATATTTTTGTTTTAACTTATTTAATTCTCTCAAATCTTTTGGTTGATCTGATCCCTCCAATTTTTTAATTCTTGTTTCTAAATTTATTTTTCTTTGCTTATAATTTGTTAGTTTCTCTATCTGTTTAGTTAATTTTTCCGGGTCTTGGTCGTATTTAAATATTTTTGAATTAGTAAAATTAATCTGTGAAATATTTTTTTCTATATGTTTTGTGTAATTGTTCTTAGGAAACAGTATTAATGTTTTATTTCGCTTCTTTTTTTCTATAAAATTTTTTATTGATAATAACTGTGATTCAAGATTAATGCCTAACATTATGATATTTTTATTAATATTCGAGCTCATGTTAGACAAAGATAGAAAAATTATATTATTACAAGCGTTAAGTTTATTCGCTTGTTTTGATTGAACAGGGCCTATAACAATTTTTATTTCATTATTTTCAAACTTTCTACAAGCATCAAGTATTTTCTCATTTTCTGATCCTGAGTCGTGAGGAAATATTTTGATATTTGAATTTCCTAAGTCATGTAAAGCCATGTTAATGGAATAGAGTATTTCTTCTCCTAAATCTTTGAGCTCACCAGAAAAAGGCGCCAAAACCCCAATTTTTAATAAATTTCTATTTTTATCCTCAGCCGAAAAAACATAAGTATTAAAACTTATTAATAGATAAGTTAAAATTAGCAAAATTTTTTTTTTCATAAATATGAATAATTTCTTACCAGGTTTATATATTGTTTCAACACCAATAGGTAACCTTGAAGATATTACATTAAGAGCTTTAAATGTACTTAAAAATTCTGATAAAATTTTGTGTGAAGATACAAGAAGATCAATAAAATTATTAAATCATTATAAAATTAAAAATAAACTTGTCTCTTACCACAAATTTAATGAAAAAAAATTATTACCACATGTAATTACTTCAATTATGAGCGGTGAAAAAATTGCCCTGATTTCGGATGCTGGTACACCTATTTTATCTGACCCTGGGTCATTTCTTTTGAGGGAATGTATTAAAAAAAATCTTAAAATATTTCCAGTACCTGGTGTTTCAGCAATAACAACAGCGACTAGCATGTCTGGTTTTGATGACAAATATTTTTTTTATGGTTTTTTACCCAAAAAAGAAAAAGAAATTGAAAAAGTGTTAATTAATTTAAAAAATTATAATTTTTGTATTGTTTTTTTTACACCCTCAATAAAAATCAATTTCTATATAAAATTCTTTAAAAAATATTTCGGCGAAAGGGATATACTTATTGCAAAAGAAATGACAAAGATACACGAGAATTTTTTTAGAGCAAATTTAAAAAATCTCAACAGTTTTAAGACTAAATTAAAGGGTGAATTGACAGTTATAATATCAAATATAGGAAAAAAAAGTGTTTTTAAGGACAACAATGTTGATAAAAAAAACCTAAAATTAGAAATTAGCAAATATTTAAAAAGATATTCTGTGCGTGATGTAGTAAATTTGATCTCAGAAAAAAATAAATTGTCGAAAAAAGAAATTTATAAATTATGCTTGCAAACAAAAAAATAATCACCATTTTATTTAAATTAATTTTAATCAACTTGTTATTAAATTCCTGTGTAGGGAGCTCATCAGTTGGTGTATTCGGTTCAGGTGTAAGCGTAGCTTTTGATCCAAGGACAGTTGGAATGCAAATTGACGATTCAATTATGCAGAAAAATTTAGTAGGAAGACTTGCTTTGACCGAAAAAAAATATCTTATTTCATTAGGGGTTAAGGTTTTAGATGGAAATATTTTTTTATCAGGCAAAGTAGATGAGCCTGAGGAGAAACTTAAAATTACTAAGTTAGCGTGGGAAACAAAAGGTGTTAGATCTGTGAAAAGTGCAATAAATATAAAAGGTCAGACCAATTTTAAAAACACTGCTAAAGATATTTTAATAACCTCACAATTAAGAACTGCAATGATTTTTAATAAATCAATTAAGGCCTCAAACTATAATATTGATACAATTAATGGGAAAACCTATATATTTGGAATTTCAATTACCAAAGATGAAAAAAAAGCAGTCATTAATGAAACTAAAAATATTTATGGTTTGAAAGAGGTAATACCAAGTATCATTTTAGCTGAAGATTTAAGCAGAAATAAAAATTAATTCTTTTTTTTATTCTTATAATCTATAACCTCAGAGGAGAAGGCAGCGACAGATGCCAAGTTCAAAATATCGTTTGAAGACGACCTCAAAGGAGCTATTTCAATTGGTAAACCAAGTCCAATTAAAAGCGGACCAATTGTTTTAGCACCGCCAATAGTTTTCATAAGTTTAGTTGATATTGCAGCACTGTGAAGAGCTGGCATAATGAGGATGTTAGCATTACCCACTATTTTAGAAAAAGGATACGTTTCCTTATATTTAGGATTTAAGGCCACATCTGGCTGCATCTCTCCATCAAAATCAAAATCGACCTCCTTTTTTTTTAGAATTTCAATAGCCTCTCTAACATGTTTTGTATTTCTAGATGATGGTTTTCCAAATGTTGAATGAGATAAAAAAGCTACTTTTGGATCAAAACCAAATAATCTTGCTACTCTAACGCTAGATATTGCAATCTTTATTAAATTGTCCGCTGACGGAAAATCATTTACTTGAGTGTCTGCAACAAATACAGTTTTTTTTTGGTGTTATAAGTAAATTAAGACCAAATAAAATCTCACCAGGTCTAGCATCAACAACTTTTTTTAGACTTTCAATAGATGCAGCATAATGTCTAATATTTCCTGTCACCATTGCGTCTGCATCTCCACATTCTACCATTGAAGATCCCCAGATAATTCTATCGTTTCTAATAAGCCTATCGACATCCCTTTCTAGAAGTCCTTGTCTCTGTAATTTTGCATATAATTTTTTTGTATATAATTCTCTTTTTTCTTTATCAGTCGAATTCACAATTTTAATTTTGTAATTTTCATCTAATCCTATTTCTTTTAACTGCTCTTGAACTCTCTTCTCATTCCCAATTACAATTGGTGTTCCCAATCGACTGTTTTTATAAGCTACCGCTGCTTTAAGCATATTTCGATCTTCTCCCTCAGCAAAAACAACGGTTTTGGGTCTTTTTTTTACCTGAGCATTAATACCTTGCATGATACTCATGGACGGATCAAGTCTGTTTGTTAATTGATCTTTGTATTCTTCAATATCCTCAATTTTTTTTCTTGCAACTCCACTATCCATTGCAGCTTGCGCGACCGCTGCAGGTATTCGACTAATCAATCTTGGATCAAAAGTCGAAGGAATAATATATTCTTTTCCATAATGAGGTCTCTCTCCACCATAAGCATTAACTACTTCATCTGGAACTTCCTCACGAGCAAGTGCAGCTATGGCCTTGGCTGCTGCTATTTTCATTTCTTCATTTATTTCTTTTGCTCTTACGTCTAATGCACCACGAAATATATATGGAAATCCAATCAAATTATTAACTTGATTAGGGTAATCAGATCTACCAGTTGCTACTATTGCATCTGATCTCACTTCATCAACTATTTCAGGTTTAATTTCTGGATCTGGATTTGCGCATGCAAAAATAATTGGATTCTTTGCCATAGATTTTACCATTTCTTTATCCAAAACATTTTTTGCTGATAAACCTAAAAATACATCAGCACCTTTAATTGCATCTTTGAGTGTTCTTAATTTTGTTTCAACCGCATATTCAGATTTAAACTGGTCAACATTATCTCTACCTTTATAAATTACTCCTTTTCTATCGAGCATAATTATATTCTCAGTTTTTATGCCAATACTTTTAAATAGATTTGCACAAGCCAATGCTGAAGCACCTGCTCCATTTACAACAATTTTAACATCACTCGGCTTTTTATTTGATAAATCTAATGCATTAATTAGAGCGGCAGAAGTTATAATGGCTGTACCATGCTGGTCATCGTGGAAAATTGGAATATCCAAACTTTCTCTTAATTTTTTCTCAATTACAAAACAATCTGGTGCAGCTATATCCTCCAAATTTATTCCACCAAAACTATTTCCTATATTCCTTATACATTTAATTATCTCATCGGAATTCTTATTATCTATTTCAATATCTATTGCATCAATATCGGCAAATCTTTTAAATAATACAGCCTTTCCCTCCATTACAGGTTTTGATGCCAATGCACCTAGATTTCCTAATCCAAGAATAGCCGATCCATTACTTATCACAGCCACCAAGTTTCCTTTACTTGTGTACTCATATGCAGCTTCGGGGTTTTTTGAAATTTCCAAAACAGGAACTGCTACACCCGGAGAATAAGCAAGAGAAAGATCTCTTTTAGTAGTTAAAGATTTAGAAGAAATTATCTCAATTTTGCCAGACTTTCCTCTATTATGAAACTCAAGTGCTTCTTTATCAGTATAATGGTCAATTTTTGATTTTTTTGTCATTAAAATTTAATTATGTAATATAAATGATATTAAATCACTATATTAATTTGTCTTAAATATGAATTTATTGTCTTCTACATCACTTTTTGGGTTTTATACTTTAGTAAGTAGGGTTTTAGGGTACTTAAGAGATATTTTAATAGCAATTTTTTTAGGAACAAGTATTTACGCTGATGCTTTTTTTGTTGCTTTTAGATTACCAAACACTTTTAGAAGGTTGTTCGCTGAAGGCACTTTTAATGCTGCATTTATACCGAGTTATACGCAACAAAAACTTATAGGAAAAAAACAAGGAAAAAAATTTGCAGATGAAGTTTTTAGTTTGATCTCAATTTTTCTTATATTATTAATATTAGTAATTGAAATTTTTACTCCATTTGTTGTTTATATTATAGCCCCTGGATTTTATGATAATATTGAAAAATTTAATTTAGCAGTAGAATTTACTAGGATCACATTCCCATTTTTACTTTTTGTTAGTTTATCTTCTTTGTTATCAGGAATTTTAAATACTAATAATAAGTTTGCCGCAGCAGCAGCGGCACCAATAATTTTAAATATAGTTTTAATTGTATCACTTTTTATCTCTTTTTTTTATGAACTTAATATAGCAAAAAATCTGTCAATAGGGGTGACACTTGCTGGAATATTTCAATTTATTATTCTAATTTTTTTTACTCGCAAATTTTATTTACCTTCAATTAAGTTTGTTAAAAAACTTAATAATAATATAAATCTTTTTTTTAGAAAATTATTACCCAGCATTTTTTCATCTGGGATAACCCAGATTAATATTTTAGTTGGAACCATAATAGCCTCGTTTCAATCTAGTGCTGTATCATATTTATATTATGCAGATAGGGTATATCAAATCAATTTAGCAATTGCCGGTATTGCTATTGGTACTGTGGCTTTGCCTAATTTAGCAAGAAGTATTAAATTAAAAAAACAAAATTTAGTTGATAAGTTACAGGTCAAATCTATCGAATTATGTTTGTTACTATCGATACCCGCGGCATTTGGATTGCTTATAGCGTCAGAGCAAATAGTCAACTCACTGTTTGGTTATGGATCTTTTAGTAAAGAGGATATTTATTACACTTCATTAGCACTGATATATTTCTCAATTGGTGTACCGGCTTTTGCATTAATAAAAGTTCTATCGAATTTTTACTTTGCACGAAATAACACTAAATTACCATTTTATATATCTTTTATAACCATGCTTATTAATATTTTAATTAGTTTATCATTATTTAAAAAATACGGATTCATTATCATACCAATCGCAACTTCTTTATCTACTTGGTTTGCAGTTATAGTCTATTTAGTATTTTTAAAGAAAAATAAAATTTTATTTTTAAATAGTGTGTTTAACTTAAATTTTCTAAAAATTTTGTTTTCAACATTTTTAATGTCAGTTTTTCTTTATTATGGTCTTAATAATTTTGAGGATAAGTTTGAATATGCAAATAAATTTAAATTAATTTATTTGTTAATTGTGATAGGTTTATCATCAGCTTTATACCTTATGTTTACTAAGATTTTAGGAATTTTGAACCTAAAAAGTTATAAGATAAAATGAATAAAAAATTAAAAAATTTGGTTTTCTCAGGCGTTCAACCGTCTGGAAATCTTCATTTAGGGAACTACCTAGGAGCTATGAGAAATTTTGTTGATCTTCAAAAAAAAATGGATTGTATTTATTCAATAGTAGATCTACACGCTATAACAGTTTTTCAAGACCCTAAAAAACTTGAAAATAGTATAATGGAGACTGTTTCAAGTTTTATTGCTTGTGGTCTAGATTTTAAAAAAAGTATAATTTTTAATCAGTCTTCAGTCAGCGCACATGCTGAGCTTGCTTGGATCTTAAATTGTGTTTCAAGATTAGGTTGGCTTAATAGAATGACACAATTTAAAGAAAAGGCCGGATTAAATAAAGAAAACGCGAGTGTTGGGTTATATGTTTATCCAAACTTGATGGCAGCAGATATACTTTTATATAAAGCAACTCATGTCCCGGTCGGGGACGACCAAAAACAACACTTAGAACTTTGTAGAGATATTGCAAACAAATTTAATAATGATTTCAATAATTCTGAATTTTTCCCCCTGCCAGAACCTCTGATACAAAAAAATTTCTCACGAGTAATGAGTTTAAGAGATGGAAAAAAGAAAATGAGTAAATCAGAAGCGTCGGATTTCTCCAGGATAAATCTTCAAGATAACGAAGATGAAATTGAAAAAAAAATTAAAAAAGCAAAAACTGACTCTTCCCCTATAACATCAAACAAGAAAGATTTAGAAAACCGACCAGAGGCATTGAATCTTCTTAATATATACTCATCTGTAACCAAAACATCATTAGAAACAACTTTAAATGAAATGGAAGGGAAGGATTTTTCAAAATTCAAAAAAAAACTCTCCGACGCATTAATTGCAACAATTTGTCCCATAGGAAAAAAGATAAAAGAATTAAATAAAGATAAACATCAATTATTAAGTATTTTAAGAAATGGAACTGAAAAAGCAAAAGTAATTGCAGATAAAAATTTAAAAGAAATTAAACAAATTGTAGGATTTATTTAACAATTTAAATATGTTATAAATTTATAATGATACAAACTGAAACAACACCAAATCCTAATGCTTTAAAATTTATTTCAGAAAATAAATTATCTGAAATCGGAGCGAAGGAATTTCAAAAAAAAGACGTCAAACCTAACACTAATAATTTAATCAAAAATCTATTAGAATTTGATGGAGTTGAATTAGTCTTAGTGTCAGATAATTTCATAAGTGTTAAAAAAT
>CACGJO010000013.1 GCA_902573425.1 uncultured Pelagibacteraceae bacterium | reverse complement strand
AAAATAGATAAGATTGGGGTGTCAATATATGATCCAGCCGAATTAAAAAAAATTATTATAAATTTTAAAATTGATGTCATTCAAGCACCATTTAATATATTAGATCAAAGGTTTTGCGATAGTAAACTTTTATCTCAACTAAAATCGAAGAAGATTGAAGTTCATGCCAGATCAATTTTTCTTCAAGGCGTTTTATTAAATAAGAGTGGAAAATTTTCTGGTTCAAAAGAATTATTGAAATATAAAAGATTTTTAAACAAAGAAAAAATTAAACCAATTAATTCATGTTTGGACTTTGTGTTAAATAATAAGAATATTGATAAAGTAATAATCGGGGTTAAATCTAAAGATGAATTAGATGAAATTATAAATATTAAACTTAAGAATAATTATAAATTTTACAATTCTTTAAAAACAATAAATAAAGATATCATTGACCCTAGAAGGTGGTCTAAAAATAAGGTTTTATGCATAGTGCAAGCTAGAATGACTTCTGAAAGGTTTCCTGGCAAAGTACTAAAATATATTGATAAAAAGAGATCGGTTTTACAATTTTTAATCGAAAGATTGAATAAGAGTAAATTAATTGATCAATTAGTTATAAGTTGCTCTGACAATGTGAAAGATAAGAAAATAATTGATTTTTGTAAAAAAAATAAAATTGATTATTTTGCAGGTTCTGAAAATAATTTACTGGATAGATATTATAAAACTTATAAAAAGTTTGATGGCGATACGATAGTAAGAATTACCTCTGACTGTCCATTTGTTGACGCGACTCTATTAGATAAAATGATAAAAAAATTCTTTGAAAAAAAAGTAGATTATTTAAGTAACACTATAATAAGAACTTTTCCTGATGGTCTTGATATAGAAATATTTAAGAGTACAACCCTTGAGTTTGCAAAAAAAAATGTAACAAGTTTATATGACCAGGAACACGTAACACCATTTATGAAAAGGTCAAATAAAATAAATTCTTACAATTTTAAAAATAAAAAAGATTTTTCTGACGTAAGGGTAACGTTAGATTATAGAGATGATCTAGCTGATTTGAGAAAAATTGTAAGAAAATTTAATTCCAATACTGATTTCACATTGAAAAATTTGATAAACTTAAAAAAAAAATATAAAGATAATTTTATAATCAACATGAATAAAAAAAACAAAAAATTTCTAAAGAAAAACACAGGTCAAAAGCTTTGGGAAAAAGCAAAAAAAATAATTCCTGGCGGAAATATGCTGCTATCAAAAAAACCAGAATTATTTCTTCCAAATGGCTGGCCAACGTACTTTTCAAAAACCAAAGGTTGCAAAGTGTGGGATTTAGATAAAAAAATGTTTTTTGATGTTTCTCTTATGGGTGTTGGAACCAATATACTTGGATATTCAAATAACAAAGTAGACGATGCGGTAAAAAAAGTAGTTAGGGAAGGAAATATGAGCTCGTTAAATTGCCCAGAGGAAGTAGTCCTGGCTGAAAAATTAATTAAAATTCACCCATGGGCTGACATGGTGAAGTTTGCTAGAACTGGTGGTGAGGCCAATGCAATAGCTGTAAGAATTGCCCGAGCTACTTCAGGAAAAGACAATGTTGCATTTTGTGGTTATCATGGATGGCAAGACTGGTATCTTGCTACCAACCTTAGAAATAATCAAAATCTTAATAAACATCTTTTAAAAGGCATTCTTACAAAAGGAGTTCCTTTAGATCTTAAGGGGAGTATTTTTCCATTTGAATATAATAATTTTAAAGAATTAGAAAATTTAGTAAATAAAAAAAATATAGGTGTAATTTGTATGGAGGTTATGAGAAATAAATATCCTAAAAATAATTTTTTACATAAAGTAAGAAAATTGGCAAATAAAAAAGGTATTGTGTTAATTTTTGATGAGTGTACATCGGCATTCAGAAAAAATTTTGGAGGCCTTCATCTTAACTTTAAAGTAAATCCTGATATAGCGGTATTTGGAAAAGCCCTTGGGAATGGTTATGCAATAACAGCAGTTATTGGAAAGGAAGAATTTATGAAAAATGCACAAAAAAGTTTTATCAGTAGTACTTTTTGGACAGAAAGAATTGGCCCTGCAGCTGCAATAGCAACACTCGATACCATGAGTAAAATTAAATCTTGGAAGATAATTAATAGAAATGGAAAATTAATATCTGAAAATTGGAAAAAATTAGCAGAAAAATATGGATTAGAAATTGAGATAAATGGACTGCCCGCTTTATCTTCTTTTGCAATAAAATCAAAAAATTTTAGAAAGTATAAGGCGTTAATTACACAAGAAATGCTTAAAAAAGGTTTTCTTGCATCTAATTCTATATATTCATGTATATCCCATTCTAAAACAATACTAGATGAATATTTCTGGGAGATGGATAAGATTTTTGCATTAATTCAACAATGTGAAAATGGACAAAAAATAGACAAACTGCTTTCGTATCCTGTTCCTGAAGAAAAATTTAAAAGGGTAAATTAATGAAATCAAAAAATAATAAAATCAAAAATGGATTAAAGTTAATTAATAAAATTCAAAAAATTAGATCTAGAAATAATAAAAATTGGATGGATTTGTTGAGACTGTCTCTAAAACTTGATTTTAAGTCTACTTCTAAAATCTTAAAAGATATTGTTAGTGATGATAAAAAAATATCTGATTTAGCTAAAAAAATTTATCGATTAAAATAAATGAAATTTAATCCCCCTTATTTTGTTGCTGAAATATCAGCAAATCATTGTGGAAAATTTAAAACTGCAAAAAAATTAATAAAAACTGCAAAAATTAATGGGGCTGATGCTGTTAAGCTTCAAACTTATACCCCAGATACAATGACCATAAAATCAAATAAAAAATATTTTAAAGTTAAAAATGGTTTGTGGAAAGGTTATGGTCTGTGGGATTTGTATAATAAAGCTCATACACCATTATCTTGGCACAAAGAACTTTTTTTATACGCAAAAAAATTAGGAATAACAATTTTTAGTACGCCCTTTGATGAAACAGCCGTAACATTTTTAGAAAAATTAAATTGTCCAATATATAAAATATCATCCTTCGAAATGACAGATTTGCCATTAATAAAAAGAGTGGCTCTTACAAAAAAACCTATGATAATATCAACTGGTTTATCTTCGCTTAAAGAAATCGAGGAGACTTTTAAAGTTGCCAAACGCTATGGAGCAAAAGATATAACTTTATTATATTGTGTTAGTAAATATCCAGCAAAAAACATAGATTTTAATTTAAATAATATAAAAATTTTAAAAGAAAAATTTAATTGTAGAGTTGGTTTATCTGATCATTCTTTAGATAATAAAATAGCGTTCGCATCGATTGCAGCTGGAGCAGAAGTAATTGAAAAACATATAGCTTTAGATGGTCAAAAGAGAGGGTTGGATATAAAATTTTCTTTAAAAGGAAAAAAAATTAAAGAATTTAAGGAAAATATAAAAAATGTATACAGTACAATGGGTAAGAAAAAATTTTACAGGAATCCCTCTGAAAATAAAAGCAAGATCTTTAGAAGATCAATTTTTGTAGTAAAAGATATTAAACAAGGGGAAAAATTAACTAAAAAGAATATCAGAAGAATAAGACCAGGATATGGTTTAGAACCAAAATTTTTTGATAAAGTCCTTGGAAAAAAAACAAAAAAAAATCTTTACGCAGGTAATCCCCTTAAAATTCAACAAATAAAATGAAAACAAATTTTTTTTACAACTTAGGTAAAAATAAGTTATTCCCAATTTACAGGAGCTTAACTGGAAGGGGTAACGCAAAAACTTTAGAAATAATTAAAAAAAATATTGGAAATTTGAAAATATTAAAGTTTAGCTCTGGTAGTAAAGTTTTTGATTGGCAAGTTCCTAGTGAGTGGAATGTAAAAGACGCATGTCTTATTGATAAATATAATAAAAAGATAATTGATTTTAAGAGAAATAATTTACATTTAGTGGGGTATTCGATGCCTTTAAAAAAAAAATTAAATAAAAATCAAATCTTGAAACATTTACACTCTCTACCAAATCAACCTAATGCGATTCCTTATGTTACTTCATATTACAAAAAATATTGGGGTTTTTGTGTTACTGAAAAACAAAAAAAAATTATTAAAACCAAATACAAGAAAAATGATAAATTTAAAGTAAAAATCAATACTGTATTTAATAAAAGAGGTAAAATGTTAGTCGGCGAGTATTTGCTTAAAGGTAAGTCTTCGCAAGAAATATTAATATCAACATACATGTGTCACCCTTCTTTAGCTAATGATAATTTGTCTGGAATATTAGTGTCATTAAACTTAATTAATCATTTTAAAAAAATAAAAAATTTGAAAAAAACTATAAGATTTGTTTTTTTACCAGAAACTATTGGTTCGATTGCGTATTTGAATAAAAATCTTCGAATATTAAAAAAAAATACAATTGGTGGATTTAATCTTACATGTTTGGGTAATGATGCGCAGCACTCATTTATTCAATCTAAATATGGAAGTAGTCCATCAGATTTAGCTTTGACCGAAGCATATAAAAAGCTAAAAATTAAAGCAAAAAAATATTCTTTTCTCGAACGTGGATCTGATGAAAGACAATTTAACTCTCCAGGCATTGATTTACCAATAACAACAGTTTGCAGATCTAAATTTGAAAAATTTAAAGAATATCACACATCTTTAGATAATTTTAATTTTATTAAACCTAAGGCTCTAAACGATAGCTTTAAAGTTATAAAAACATCTGTAGAGTTAATGATGAATAAACATTACCCTAGATCGAAAATACTTTGTGAACCATTTATGAGCAAAAGAGGCATGTATCCAACAATTTCCAAGAAAGATAATATTTACCTCAGTAAGAACTTACTAAATTTTTTACAATATTCTGATGGAAAAAATGATTTATTTTCAATATCTAAATTGATTAAATTGAGTTTTAATGAAACCAAAAATTGTAGTAAAATTCTAAAAAAATACCATTTAATAGATTATTAATTTGATCCTATTTATTAAAATGATTTTTAATATATGCTTTTTTAAATTTTATTATATTAGTGTTCCAGTTTTTTAATTCTACAGGCAAGTTCGATTTAAGATGATAAGTGTTTTTTCCTTTTTGTTTAAAAGATTTGTATTTTTTCTTTAAAATTTTTTTAAATTTTTTAATAAAAAGTTTTTCAACTTGATTTATCAAATAAGTGTGAGTTTTTTTAAAAGTTGAAAAATTTTTTTTATAAGGATTGATTTTAATTTTTTGTCTAAAAATAATTTTACCAGTATCTATGCCTGGATCTATCTCATGAATTGAAACGCCTTTTGGAGTATTATCTATGAAGGACCAGAAATTTGGATGTGAACCTCTATTATAAGGTAAATAAGAAATATGTAAATTAATTGCAGGTCTTTTAAGTTTTTTTAAAAGTGTCTTATTCAAAATTTTTCTGTATCCAAAAGATATAACAAGATCAATATCTTTTAAATCTTGTAAAGTTATTTGGCGACTCAAATGCTTGACTAAAATCTTCTTTTTCTTCAAGAAATTTATTAATGTTGTTTTGCTTTTATTATAGCCTAAAAATAAAAATTTATAATTTCTTTTTTTTTTCATTTTATGGTTTCAAAATTTGTGATTATTAAATAAATTTTAATCATGATTGGATTTTTTCATGGCAATATGTAAGAAACCGTTCAAAGATTGAACGAATATACAAAAAATTCGTTATGTTAGTCAATAATTAACTTTTATTTTAAATAAAAAAATATTATATTTGTTCAATTTTTGAACATTTTGAAAAATTTATGGAAGGAAAAAACCTTAAACTGTTAGACTGCACTTTAAGAGACGGTGGGTACTACAATAATTGGAAATTTAAAATTAAGGATGCCAATAAATATCTTAAACAAATTTATACAGCAGGAGTTGATGTAGTCGAGGTTGGCTTTAATTTCTTCGATAAAAATCCTAAATATGGCAAATTTGCTTATGCTAATAAAGAATTAGCTAAAAAACTTCTTAAATCAAAAAAAACGAAATTGGCAATCATGATTAATGGATCTGACTTTTTTAAAATAAAAGGTAATTATAAAAAATATCTAAATAAAAATTTTAAAAATAAGAAATTGCACTATCATATAATTAGAATAGCAGCACATTACAGAGATATTGAAAATATTTTAAAATACATAAAACATCTCAAAAAATTAAATTACAAAATTTGTTTCAACTTGATGCAAATTAATAACGTTTCTAACAAACAACTTGAAAACTGTTTAAAAAAACTTACTCAAACTGAAAGTGTGGATGTTTTTTATTTTGCAGATTCTTTTGGGAATTTGAAACCAAGTAATATTAAATCAATATGTAAAGTTATTAAAAAAAACTGGAAAAAAGAAATTGGTATTCATGCACATGATAATTGTGGTCGAGCTCTTAGAAATTCACTTCAAGCCTTTAAAGATGGTGTGACCTGGATTGATGGTACTATTCAAGGTATGGGTCGTGGAGCTGGAAATGTAAAAACTGAAAGTTTATTAAAACAATTTGAATGTTTTAAATATAATCCTGCAAGTGTTAATAATATTTCAAAAAAATATTTTTTAAATCTTAAAAAAAAATACAAATGGGGAAAATCAAATTATTACAAGATAGCTGCTAATTATAATATTCATCCAACCTACATTCAAATGCTACAGAACGATAATAGATATTCAGCATCTGAAAAGATTGCTTCTATCAATTCTCTAAAAAAAATTGTTTCAACTAGTTACGACCCTAGGAGACTTGAAGAAATATTTATAAATAATAAAAAATTTAAAGGTAAATGGGACGCAACAAATTGGTGTTTAAATAAAGATATTTTAATACTTGGTCAAGGTCCAAGTCTAAGTAACAAAAATAATATAAAAAAAATAGAACAACATATTCTCAAAACAAAATCTACTGTTGTCGCAATTAATCTTAACAAATATGTATCCGACACTCTTATCGATTATTACGTTTCTGCTAATGAGACAAGAATTCCGCTAGATCAAAACAAATATGATAATTTAAAAAAACCCATAATTGTTCCAAAATTTAAATTAGAGAAATTAAAAAAGAAAATTAATAAAGTAAAATTCCTTGATTATGGTGTAGTTGTAAGAAATAATAAATTCGAATTTTATAAAAATTTTTCAGTAATACCTTTTAATCTTACATTTGCTTATGCTGTGGCTCTAGCCTTACAGGGAAAAGCTAAAAAAATATATTTTGCTGGTTTCGATGGATATAAAAAAAATCATCGTCTTTCAAATGAGATGCAAAAAACAATTGATATAATTTTAAAATCAAATAAATCTTTGAAATTAGCTTCATTGACAAAAACTAAGTATAATTTTTAAAAAATTTAATGCAAAGAAACTCTGATTTTATAGTTGTAATACCTGCCAGATATGGATCAAAAAGATTTCCTGGTAAACCTCTAAAAAGAATTATGGGAATACCAATGATTATAAGAACCTGTTTACAATGTCTAAAAATTGTAAAAAACTCTCAGTTAATTGTTGCTACTGACGATATAAAAATTAAAAAATGTTGCGAAAAGTATTCAATAAACTCAATTTTAACATCAAAAAAATGTAAAACAGGCACAGATAGAGTTGCAGAAGTAGCAAAAAAAATTAAGGCAAGAAATTATATAAATGTACAAGGAGATGAGCCCATATTTAATCCAGATGATCTAAGTAAAATGTTAAAAGAGTCAAAACAGAATAAAAATAAAATATTACTTGGATACACCAAAATTAAAAATAGAATAAATTGTAATAATAAAAATATTCCAAAAGTTGTTTTTGACAAAAATGAAAATTTACTCTACGCATCAAGATCTGCAATACCATCATCAAAAAAGAATCAAAAATCTACATGCTGGCGCCAAGTTCTAGTATATTCATTTCCAAGATCAAAAATATTAAAATTTTATAAAATTAAAAAAAAAACTAAACTAGAAAAAATTGAAGATATCGAAATTTTAAGATTTTTAGAAATTGGGTTTGATGTGAAGTTGGTAAAAATGTCAAATAAATCCTATCCAGTAGATACAAGGAAAGATCTTTATCAGGTAGAAAAATTTTTAAGTAAAAAAAAAATTAACTTAATATTGTAAATAAAATGAAAAATTAATTTTTTTCTTTAACTATAATTTTTTAATTTTAATTTCTTTTCCAAAAATTTCTTTTCTTAAATACATGTCGACAATTTTATCATTAAAAGTTTTATAAATTATTTCCAACATCTGGGGTTTCCAATCAGACTTTTTAAATAGTTTGCCTCGTGTTTCTAGAGATTTATCAATTTTTACGGGAGTATTTTTTTTAATTCTTTTTCTGAGATGTAAAAAAACTTTTTTTAAATCACGCATCGAAGCTAAAATTGCTTCAGCTGCAACATCGTGCATTGAATAACCAAATCTTAATTTTGGTTTATTTTGATGGATAATTTCCCCCGTATCAATTTTAAGATTTTTGTTATTAACATTTTTGTTTAAGAGGTGATATGTAGTGCCAGCCATTTGAGGTTCTAATAAAAGGAACGGCCAAAACATCGTAATTGACCCTTTGTAATGCGGAATAAGACCTAAATGTAGATTAAGAATATATTTTGGTAATATTTTTAATAATTCTTTTTTTAAAATTGGAATTCCACTCGTGAAACATAGATCAATTTCTTTTCTTTTTAAAAAATTTTTATCTTTAAAAATTTTATTAAGATCATTTATATATTCAACTTTTTTTTGATTAAAATTTTCTTTAATTGTAAATTTGAATCTTTTTTTTTCCGCTTCAAACCTTTTATTAAAATGTAATTTCCATAATTTTTTTAATTTTATTCCTAGTTTTTTTGGAGCTTTGGGGATTTCCGGCTCTTTTCTTTTTACAACATAAATTTTGATTATCTTTACAAAGCTTATTTTTAAAAAATACTCTAGAGCAACTTGGTTTCTTTTATGATCAGTGCATATAATTATAATATTCATTATTTTATAATTTTTTTTTTTTAAAAAAGACATTAATTAAATTACACACTTTAACTTGTTGTGAAAATTTTAGATTTGTATAATAAGGTAAACTTATTAATTCTTGACCAACATTGTTTGTTATTTGCATTGATCCCTTTCTATCTTTTTTAAATAATGAATAAATATGATTTGGCGTCCAATGCAGTCCTGTTAAAATATTTTTTTTTCTTAAAAATTTTCTTAAATTATCTCTGTATTGTTTTTTTACTCTTATATAATAAATAAAAGGAACTACATTATTAAAATCACTATTTGGTATTCTAATATTTGAATTATTTTTAAAAAGTCTGTTATAGTTTTTAGCTAATTTTTTTTTTTTAGTTGATATTTGTTCTATTTTTTTTAATTGCTCTATTCCTATTGCTGCATGAACATTTGTCATTCTATTCTGCATGCCGACTAGTTGAACATCAGATGTTATTTTTTTTTTACTTGAAAACGCAACATTGGGTTGAACTACAAAACCTAATTGCCTGATAGCTTTTAATTTATTTAATTCTTTTTTAGTATTAACTACGATGGCACCACCATCAATGGTTGTTATAGTTTTAATGGGATCAAAACTAAACATCACAATATCTGTGAAAGTACCAACTCTCTTATTTTTATAAACAGATCCAAAAGAATGTGCTGCGTCTTGTATTATTCTTATTTTTTTGTATTTTTTTTTAATTTTATGTAGTGCTTCATAATCAACCAAATTACCAGAATAGTCGACTGCAATAATAGCTTTAGTTTTTTTATTTATAAGTTTGGAGGCTTTATTTACATCCAAACAAAGTGTTTTTTCTTCAACGTCACAAAAAACAGGTTTTGCTCCTATAAATTTAATTGCTTGAGCCCCAGCAATAAAATTCAATGAAGGTAAAATAACCTCATCGCCTCTATTTACCTTGGCTATCATCAAGCTCATTAATAAAGCATCACTACCTGTGCTTACACAACAAACAAATTTTTTTTTATTTTTTAAAAACTTTTCTAATTTTTTTTCAAATATCTCGACATAAGAACCCAATCCTAGCCAACCTTCTTTTAAAACTTTTGTTGCAGAACTAATCTCCTTGTTATTTAAAGTAGGCCAAGAAACAGGAATATTTTTCATATTTTTATTTTATTGAATATCCAAAAATTAAATAACTATATCTTTTTTTTAATAGGCATTAAAAAAATATCCATAATTTAATTTTTTAACTTATACTCCACATCTATCACATGGTTTTTTATTAATTCTATTATTGCTTAGATGTAATTCCCTGAGATCATTAAATTTTTTACTATTCCAAATATTTTTTATGCTATTATTGTTTACGTTACCTGGAGAAAGCAAACTTAAATAATCCTCATCACATGGATTAGTTGTTCCATCCCACCAAACATATAACTTTTCCCATAAAAAATCACATGGATTATTTTTTTCAATCATTTTTGGATTGTTATATGTATCCCACCTATTTTGTACTTTAACATAGGAAACAGTGTCAACTTTATCTTTCCAAAAATTATAAAAATCATTTTCATTTTGGTCTGGATGAAAATATACTCCAGAAATTCTAATTTCTAATTTTGAGTTTTTATAATCTGATTTCCTAATTCTATTTATTAGCTCAATGTTTTTTAATAATTTTTTGAAATTTCCACCTCTCCTTATCTTGCTGTAAAGATCTGGGTCATTTGCATCACAACTAATTACTAATATATTAATATTGCTCTGCAAAATTGCATGCGATATTTTTTCTGTAATTGCTGATCCATTAGAGTTTATTTTAATATCATAAAATTTTTTATCTCTGAGATAATTAACCATATCAATGAATTTAGTATTGATCATTGGTTCCCCTCTGCTGCCAAGACTTATTGCACCCGCGCCTTCTTTAGAACATTCATCTATTACTTTTTTAAATAGCTCTAAATTCATTTTACCCATCATTTCTTTATTACTATTTTTTTTAATATCATCCCCTGTAAATTTATTGTCCATCTGATAACACATTACGCACCTTAAATTGCATATACTTGCTGGTTCTATTAGAACATGTGTCGGAAAATTTGAAAGATATTTTTTTTCTGGATAAACTTTAAACTTATATCTATAAACCAAGTATTCAATTTTTGATTTAAAATCCTCACAATTATTCAAGTAAAAATTTTCTTGATGAGTCCAGCTAAAAGGAAGTCTATTATTTTTTTCAAGAGTTAAACAAATATCATCAATTATTTTATTGTCTTCTTCTTTTAAAAAATATTTTTTTGCATTCTTAATTTCAGAAATATTTAAATTAAAGTTTTCAACTGTTCCAAAATATTGACTTTTGTGTGTCGATGAACTTTGTTTTTTATCTGGCGTCTTGTTTAATTTGTAAAAATCTTTAAGCATTTTTAGTACTAATATTATTTTCTTTTAAAATATTTAAAAATATTGAATTATTTTTATCATAATCTATGATTTTCTGTATATTTTTATTATTTTGCCTAAACCACTCAAGTTTATTTGTTTTTAAAACATAATTGAATACTCTCTTAATTTCGCTTGTATTGCACTTATAAAAACTACTCCAAAAAGTACCTTTTTTTCCCAAACCTTCAAATCCGCCATACCTATAATGATAAATCCAATTATTTCGTGATTTGAAGTTTATTAAACCAGCTTTTCCTCCTTTAGCTAGAAATTCAGCTACCAAAGTGGAATAAGTGGCAAATAAGTATTTATATTTAATTATAATTTTATAACTACTTACATTTTTATCTAAAATGAAATTAATTTTATTTTTAAGCACTCTCTTATAAAAGTTCTTTTCTTTTATTAAATTTTTTTTATCATTTCTATACCTTGGAAGGATGTTAAATTTTATTTTTTCTTTTTTTGCTAAATTGTTTAGGTGATAAGCTACAATTTCTTCATTTTCACTTTTTTTATCATTGGTGCAACTATAATTTGAAACAAATATTATTTCTTTTTTTTTGATTTGAAAAATTAATATTATTTTCAAAAGATCCTATTGTATAAAAATTACCCTTAATTCTTTTTGAATAAAAACTTTTTGCCAGATCATTATAAAGAAGAACATAGTCAACAAAAAAAAAATTTTTACTATTTGTGGGAAAATGGATTTTATCTTTAATAATTCCATCATTTTTAGACCTTTTCCCCTTTTGAATCATTAGAGTCTTAATACCTGTTTTTTTGCTAAGTTTATAAAAAATTGTGTGATAATCATAAGCTGTTAAAATTAGTTTAGGAGAAACGTGTTTAATAAATTCAGCACAATAATCTAACGAACTAAATTTAAACTT
>CACGJO010000012.1 GCA_902573425.1 uncultured Pelagibacteraceae bacterium | reverse complement strand
AATTAAATTCGCTAATATAAATGGTATTAATGATGACAAGATTTTAAGTAAGGACATGGTTCAAAAAATTTATAATCATTCAGAAAACGATATATTTTTAATTACAGATAGTATTTTGAAAAAAAACTATATAGTTGATATAGAAAAAGATACTCAACCTAATAATATAGATAAAGATAGCATTGAGAAGTATATGAATAAAGCAAACTCAGATTACGTATCAAGTATTTATAAATCCTATGATAAGTTTGTTAATACTAAATACAAAATCAATATTAATGAAAAAGTTTTAGAAAGGCTTAAAAACTCCTTTTAATGAATCTAAGCACAAGTTTAAAGAATTTTAAAAGAATTCACAAAAAAAAATATAATCAATCAATTTATTACTCAGAAAGTTGTAAAGATTATAAGTTTATAGAAAATTTATATAAATTTATATTAGTCCAAAAAAATAGTTTTATATTTGAGTCTGTTGAAAAGGGAAAAATAAGAGGCAGATATACAATAATAGGTTTTAACCCCGATAAAATTTATAATATAAATAAGAATAAAGTTGTTATTGACAGTTTCAATAATAAAAAAATTATAAAAACTAATACACTTCAATATTTGAATGATTTAATTAAAAATTTTAAGGTAAAATCATCAAATAAATTACCTAGAATGTCGTCAATGTTAGTGGGGTACTTCTCGTACGACATTATTCGATTAATTGAAAGAATTCCAGATAAGTGTAAAAAAGATATCAGTATCCCCGATATAAGATTAATGAGGCCAAAAAATTTAATAATCTATGACAATTTAAAAAAGGAAATTTTTTTTATTCAAAATGTATTCAAGGATGAAATCATTGAAAATTATGAACTAAAATATAATTTAATTTCTAAAAGTTTTAAGGAATTTCAGAATTTTGGTAAGATAAAACTTCCAGAGCACTTTCATAAGAATCTAAAATCTTCTGTTATTAAATCTAATATTTCAAAGAAAAAGTTTAAAAATAATGTTTTGAAGGCTAAAAAATATATTAAGAAAGGTGATATTTTTCAGGTTGTTTTAAGCCAAAGATTTGAGTCCAAAATAGAAAAGCCCCCTCTAGAGATTTATAATTCTTTAAGAATTCTAAATCCATCGCCTTTTATGTTTTATTTTAATTACGATGATTTCCAAATTTTAGGAAGTAGTCCCGAAATTCTTGTGCGTTTAGTGAATGGTCAAGTTACAATTAGACCAATTGCAGGTACAAGATCAAGGGGAAAAAATAAGAAAGAAGACCAAAGGTTAGTTAATGAATTATTAAACGATCCTAAAGAACTTGCTGAACACTTAATGCTTTTAGATTTAGGTAGAAATGATGTGGGTAAAGTATCAAAAGCAAACAGTGTCAAAGTTACAGAAAAATTTAAAGTTGAGAAATATTCGCATGTTATGCACATTGTTTCTAACGTTATTGGAAAACAAAAAAAAAATTTATCAATTTTTAATACTTTTATGTCAGGATTTCCAGCAGGAACTGTAAGTGGTGCACCGAAAATAAGAGCAATGGAAATTATTGATGAATTAGAAATCTCAAAAAGAAAATTATATGCCGGTGGAATTGGATATTTTACTGCAAAACAAGATTTTGATACCTGTATTGCTTTAAGAACTGCACTAATCAAAAATAGAAAAATTTACGTACAATCGGGCGCGGGTATAGTTGCTGATAGTAATCCTAATAATGAATATAATGAAACTGTTAATAAAGCTAAAGCTTTGTTGAAAGCTATTAAATAAATGAAAACTTTATTAATAGATAACTACGATAGCTTTACATATAATCTTTATCATTATCTTCAATCGTTAAATTGTAGTGTAGATGTTATAAGAAATGACAAAATTACGTCTAAACAAATAATTAGAAAAAATTACAAAAAAATTGTTATTTCCCCTGGGCCAGGAAATCCTAATCAAGCAGGAAACTGCTTAAAAATAGTAAAAGATTTATCAAAAAAGTTTTCAATCTTAGGTGTTTGTTTGGGGCATCAAGTTATAGGGCAAGCCTTTGGAGCAAAAATTATAAATGCAAAAAAGCTCATGCACGGAAAAACCAGTAAAATTTTTCATAATAAGAAGGGAATTTTTAAAGGTGTTAAAAGTAGTTTAGAAGGAACTAGATATCACAGTCTGATTATAGATCAAAAAACATTAAGTGAAGATTTTATTATTACAGCTAAAACTAAAGACAATGTAATAATGGGTATTATGCATAAAAATTTTGATTTGCACGGGGTTCAATTTCATCCTGAAAGTATAAAAACACGTGAAGGGATGAAATTAATAAAAAACTTCATTAAATTTAAATGAAATGAACGAGATACTAAAAAAACTCAAAAATAAAAAAAATCTCACTTTTGAAGAGAGTAAAACTGCTTTTTCAGACATAATGTCGGGAAAAGTTAGCGAGGAAATAATTCATGATTTTTTAACTTTTTCATCTGCCAAAGGTGAAACATCTGATGAAATAGCTGGTGGGGTTTATGTTTTACGCGATAAAGCTACCAAAGTTAATGTTCCGGATGATACGGTTGATACTTGCGGCACTGGAGGTGACGGAAAAAATACTTTGAATATATCCACTGCAGCAGCGCTTTTATTATCGAGTTTCGGTGTGAAAGTAGCAAAACACGGTAATAAATCTGTTTCATCAAAGTGTGGGTCTGCTGATGTTTTAGAAAAATTAGGGATAAGTATATCTCTTGGTGCTAAAGATGTAGAAGAGAGTATAAAGAATAACAATTTTGGATTTATGTTTGCTCCAGGTTATCACTCAGCAATGAAATTTGTAGGCCCGGTAAGAAAAAAAATTGGAAAAAGAACTATATTTAATTTAATCGGACCTTTAAGTAGCCCGGCTAAAGTAAAAAGGCAAGTAGTAGGTGTTTTTGATAAAAAGTTACTTAAAATTTTTGCTGAAGCTTTAAAAAATCTTAAATTAAAAAAAGCTTTAATAGTAAATAGTGAAGATGGCCTAGATGAAATTTCTCCCTACGCAAAGACAAATGTCATTGAATTAGAGGGCAAAAATATAAAAGAATATATTTTGGATCCAAAAGAAATGGGAATAAATGCAAATAATTTTAAAAATATTGTTGGCAAAGAACCTGATTATAATTCCGAAAAAATAAAAGAAGTTTTTCAAGGAAAAGACAATGATTTTTCAATTGCTATATGTTTGAATGCTGCAGCAGGTTTAATTGTATCAGATAAAATAAATTCTTTTAAGGATGCTTATGGACAATTAAGAAAGCATATCCTTTCAGGAAAAGTGGCGAATCATCTATCAAAATTGATTAAATGAGAAACATATTAAATAAAATAATTGCTAATAAAAAAAAAAGTGTAGAGAGTTATAAAAAATCTCTTCCTTTAGAGAAAATAAAAAAGAATATATCTGAATTAAATAATTATATTGCATTCAAAGATAAATTAACAAAAAATAAAATTAATGTAATTGCAGAAATAAAGAAAGCTAGCCCGTCTGCTGGTATTATAGTAGAAAATTATAATCCTAAAGAAATAGCAAGAAAATACTTAAAATCTGGTGCTTCATGTCTTTCTGTATTAACAGAGGAAAATTATTTTAAGGGAAAATTAGAACATATTGAAGAAGTAAAAAAAGTGGTGAAGTTACCTATTTTATGTAAAGATTTTTTTGTTGACCCCTATCAAGTTTATCTTGCTAAAAGTTTTGGAGCAGATGCTATATTAATAATATTAGCTGCTATTGATGAAAAAACCTCAAAAGATATTTTCAGTGTAGCTGAAGAATTAAATATTAGTACAATTATTGAGGTTCATACTCAGGAAGAAGCAAAGAAAGCTCTTTACTTTAAGAATTCAATAATTGGCATAAATAATAGAAATCTTAAAACACTAGAAACAGATTTAAAAACTACTTATGACCTGCATAAAGATTTAGCTAAACATGAAGGGCCTATAATTTGTGAAAGTGGTATTAAGTCAGAGAAAGAAGTCGAGGAAATAGTAAAAAAAACTAAAATTAATAATTTTTTAATTGGTGAATCACTTTTAAAAAATATAAACGAAAACACTTCGCTATTAGAAAAAATCATTCAAATAAGCCCGTAATATATGGTTAATTTGGCATTGATATTGAAGTAGAACTTTTGTAGAACATAAATGTACGGGATTTGTTCTATGCTTACAAAAAAACAAAAAAACTTATTACTTTTTATTAATAAGAAAATAAGATCGACTGGAGTTTCTCCTTCATATGAGGAGATGAAAAATTCACTCAACCTTAAGTCGAAATCAGGAATTCACAGACTAATATCAGCCTTAGAAGAAAGAGGATTTATAAAAAGATTGGCACATAAAGCTCGTGCACTTGAAGTTGTTAAGCTTCCCGAAAACGCTAGCGCACACGATTTATTCAACAGCTTTACTCCAAGCGTAATTAAAGGTGGTTTAGATAAAAACTCAGGAAAATCTAGCAAGATCTCAGTTTTAGGTTCAATTGCTGCAGGTACACCGATTGAAGCAATACAACAAGAAGTTGATAAAGTAAATTTGCCAGCTGACTTCAATAAAAATGACGATCATTTCGGATTGAGGGTTAAAGGTGACTCGATGATTGAAGCAGGTATCAACGATGGAGACACTGTTATCATTAAGAAAAGTTCAAATGCAGATAATGGTCAAATTGCGGTTGTTTTGATTGACAACGAAGAAGCTACTTTAAAAAGAATTAGAAAAAAAGGTAATACTATAGCTTTAGAAAGTGCGAATAAGAAATACGACACAAAAATATACGCCGCTAAAAGAATTAAGATTCAAGGAAAATTAATTTCTTTATATAGAAACTTCAATTAAAATAGTTTAATTTCATTTAATGTCTTTCATTTGCAGGTTTGCGCCCTCACCTACTGGTCCGTTACACATTGGAGGTGTGAGAACAGCTCTTTTTAATTGGCTTTTAGCCAAAAAGAATAAAGGAAAATTTTATCTAAGAATAGAAGATACAGATAAAGAAAGATCTAAAGATGAATTTAAAAAACAAATAATTGAATCTCTGTCATGGGTTGGAATAAAGCACGACGATAAAGAATTTATTCAATCCAAAAATATTAATAAACATAAAGAAATTGCTGATGAACTCTTAAAAAAAGATTTTGCTTATAAATGTTATTGTTCTGAGGAAGAAATTAAAGAGCAAAAAGAAAAATGTAAAAAGCAAGGTATCCCATATGTTTACAATAGGAAATGGAGAGACCCTAAAGATCTTCAAATACCAAAAGATGTAAAACCAGTTATCAGGTTTAAAAGTAAAGTTTCAGGAAATACTGTAATTAAAGATTTAGTTCAGGGCGACATTAATATATCAAATTCGATTATTGAGGATTTTGTTATATTAAGACAAGACGGATCTCCAACTTATCAATTGTCCGCAACTGTTGATGATCATTCAATGAAAATTTCACATGTGATTAGAGGTGACGATCATAAGATTAATACATTTAAGCAAAAACAAATTTATGAAGCAATGAAATGGGATATTCCCCTATTTGCGCACATACCTTTAATTCATAGTGAAAAAGGATCTAAACTCTCGAAAAGGGATAAATCCTCAACTATTGATGACTATGTTAAAATCGGAATTTTACCCGATGCACTAAGAAATTACTTGTTGCGACTAGGTTGGGCATATAAAGATAAGGAAATCTTTTCTCTAGATGAAAGCATTAAACTTTTTGACCTGAAAGGTGTTGGAAAATCTCCATCAAAACTTGATATGTCTAGAATACTTTCACTTAATGAACATTATATTAAAAACATAGATGAAAAAATTCTTTTTGATTTTTTGAAGGGTTATGCTCAAGGATATAAAAAAACTATTGATCCATCTAAAGAAGAGGTTGTTTTTAAGTCTTTAAATTTTTTAAAAAATAAGGCTAAAACTCTTAATGATATTTATCTAAATACTCAATACATACTTAGCAAAGAAATAAGTATTTCCGGTGAAGATTTAAAGCTTTTGGATGCAAATTCTAAGAAAATTATTAATGATTTCCTTAATGAATTTAAAAATATTAATAACCCAAACAAAGAAAGTCTTGAAAAATTAATTAACAGTTTAATCAGCAAATACAAAACTAACTTTAAAGGTGTTGGTCAACCACTAAGAATTGCTTTGGTTGGTTCAAGATTTGGCCCTGGTATTTATAATATCATCCTATCACTCACAAAAGAAGAAGTCGTAAAAAGAATTTCTAAAATTAATTAAATTCTTTTCATTAATTAAACTTGACGATCTTCTATCTTACCTCTATAAAAAGAACAAATCAAGAACATTTATGAAGCTTAAATTACCTTTTTATATTCACAAAGTTGGTGCTGGTTTCCCCTCGCCTGCCACAGATTACATCGAAGATGATGTAGATTTAAACACGCATCTAATAAAAAATGCGCCAGCAACATTCATAATAAGAGTGCAAGGAAAGTCTATGACTAATGTCGGTATCTATGATGGAGATTTATTAATTGTTGATAGAAGCATTAATCCAAAAAATTCATCAACAGTAATAGCAAACGTAAATGAAGAGCTAGTGGTAAAAACTTTCATAAGAGGAAAAAATAATAATTATTTAGCTTCTGGTCCTAATAAAATTGAATTAAGTGAAAATCCTAACGTGATAATTTGGGGAGTAGTTACTTATGTCATCCATAAATTACAATAAAAAGAAAATTGCCCTTGTAGACTGTAATTCTTTCTATGTTTCTTGTGAAAGACTATTTAACCCAAAAATTCAAAATAAACCAGTTGTAGTCCTATCAAATAATGATGGTTGTGTGATTTCAAGATCTAAAGAAGCAAAAATCTTAGGAATTAAAATGGGTGAACCTTATTTTAAAGTTAAAGAATTAATTAAGAGAAATAAAGTTTATGTTTTTTCATCTAACTATGCATTGTATGGAGATCTATCCCGTAGAGTTATGAGGGTATTAAAAACTTTTTCACCTAACGTAGAGATCTATTCTATCGATGAAGCGTTTATTGATTTATCTTTTTTAGATGAAAAAAGTATAGAAAACTATGGGAAAGAAATAAGAAAAAAAGTTTTAAAATGGACAGGGATACCAACAAGTGTTGGGATATCATCAACAAAAACTCTAAGTAAAGTAGCGAACCATATTGCTAAAAAAGAAAAAACAGGCGTTATGTATTTAAATGAAAATATAGATGAAAAACTTAAAGAATTTCCTATAGGAGACGTCTGGGGAGTTGGAAAACAATTGTCAAAATTATATATCAAGAATGGAATAGATAATGCATATAAACTAAAATCAACATCAAATACCTGGGTAAAAAAGAGTACAAATGTTTTGGGGTCAAGAACTGCAATGGAACTTCGTGGTATAAATTGTATTGGTTTGCAAACACACGAGGAAAAAAGAAAAAATTGTTGTGTATCTAGATCGTTTGGAAAAAAAGTAACTGACCTGGAAAAACTAGAGGAAGCTGTAACCACATATTGTTTAAATGCAGCCGAAAAAATAAGGGGAGATAATCAAATATGTAAAGCTCTAACAGTTTTTATTAGAACTAGTCCTTTCAACAAAAACAGAAAATACTATTCAAACGGGCTAACAATAGATCTACCAATAGCAACGAGCAATAGCATAGAGCTAGTTAAAAGTGCAAGAAAAGCATTAAAGAGCATATACAAACCCGGTTATTATTATCAAAAAGCCGGAATAATTTTATCAAAATTAAAAGACTCAGATGGTAAAGATATTAATTTATTAACACCTTTGCTTGAAAATAAATCAAAAGAACTGATGAAAGCAATTGATTATACAAACATGAAATATGGTAGGCATGCAATTAGTATTGCAAATGCAGGAATAAGCAAGGGATGGAAAATGAGAAGAGAGCATTCATCAAAGATAGATACTGCCTCCTTTAATTATCTACCAAAAGTAAGTGCGTCATAATTATTAAAAATCAATATTGATAGTAAGGTAAAAAATTGTCTATAAAAACTCGTGGAAAAAAATATATATATAATTCATGAAAATGATGAATGGCTTATTCCATTAAGAGAGAGTTTTAAAAAGATTAAAGCTCCTTTTAAAGAATGGCATATGGATAAAGAAAGTTTTGATTTTAAAAAATCTCCACCAAATGGTATTTTTTATAATAGGATGAGTGCTAGTGCACATTCGCGGGGACATAGATATGCTCCAGAAAATACAAAAGACGTTCTTGATTGGTTGGAAAAAGATAAAAAAAGAGTTGTAAACAATTCAAGAGCCTTGGAGTTGGAAATAAGTAAACAAAAACAATATGAACAATTAAAGAAATTCAATATAAATTTTCCAAAAACATATTATGCTAAAAATAAAGACGAGATCCTAGAAAAATCAAAAAATTTTAAAAAACCATTTATTACAAAACATAATAGAGGTGGGAGAGGTCTCGGAGTAAAGTATTTTACAAATTCAAATGAACTTGAAAAATATATTAATGGAAATTTTGAAAACTCTATTGATGGGATTACTTTATTACAGGAATATATAGAATCTGATCCAAAAATAATTACAAGAGTAGAGTTTGTAAATGGAAAATTTTTGTATGCAGTTCAAGTTGATGCAAGCGAAGGGTTTGAGTTATGTCCTGCTGATGCTTGTAATGTTGAAGAAAAATTTTGTCCAACAAATCCAGATGGTAATAAATTTATGATTGTAAAAGATTATAGCAATCTTGAACTTAAAAAATATGAAGATTTACTTAAGTTGAACAACATTGAAATTGCCGGTATTGAATATATTAAAGGTAAAGATGGAAAACATTATACTTATGATATCAATACTAATACAAATTATAATTCAATTGCAGAGAGAAAGAGTAATTTAAAAGGAATGGATTCTATAGCAACATTCCTTTACAATGAATTAAGTAAATAAATTTTAAGGGGTGTCTACAAAGACTGAGATTATACTCTTTGAACCTGACCGGTAATTCAGTGAGGGAATATGAAAATAAAATTAGCACTTGAGTGGTTTATAAATCCTGATCACTTACCCTTTATTGTAGGTCTGGACAAAGGTTTATATAAAAAAAATAATATCGATTTACAAATTATTGAGCCTGAAGGACATTATGATGGTTTTAAAGAACTTGCGCAAAATAATATTCAATTAGCAACTAACGAGCCTCTACATCTAATTGAAAAATATCAAAATAATATTTGCTCAATCGGAAACTTTTTTGAAACTAATGGGGGTATTATATTTACCACTAAAGGCTATGAAAATTTAGTTAATGGAAAAGAAATTAAAATTACTTCACCGGTAAGTAATCCTGTTACAGACAAAATAGCTAATGATATTATTCAAAGACATTTGAAAAAAATTAATAAAACCAATAATAGTATTAAAATTGTAGCCAATGATTTTTATCATATTAAACATCTTAAGGCTGGATTTGATGCTGCTTGGTTATGTTTTGAAAACTTTGAGGGTGTTGAGTCAAAATTAGAAGGTTTGGAGGTAAAAAAATTGTATTTAGAAGATGTTAAAATACCTAATTTTTGTGCACTAGACGTATTTGCCTCAAAATCTTTTGCTAATGCTAATAAGAATTTGGTAAATGACTTTAAATCTATGGCACAGGAAAGTATCAAAATTTTAAGTTCAGACTTAGATTATTCTAAATCTTCTTATTATACTTATACTAAAACAAAGCCTAGTCTATTAATGGATAATATTATTAAAGATACAATTCATAGATTTAAAAATCCTTTTGATAAATCAAAAAATAAGTGGAAAAATTTGCATAATTACGTAATTACACAAAAAATTTCAAATATATCTGATGATCAATACTCAGATATGTTTATTTAATTGAAGACTTGCCAACTAAATGAAGATTTACAACTGATGCCGCTATATCAGTAGATTTATCAGTCCTAAATTTACTTATTACACTTTGAGTTTTTGTAATTTGGTTTTCTAAATGTTGTTTATTGTTTAAAAGGTGATTAACTGTGTTAAAAATATTGTTAGCATTACAATTTGATTGCAATAATTCGGGAATAATTTCTTCATTGGCTGCAATATTAATTAAATTTGCAAATTTTACTTTTACGAGTATTTTAATAATAAAGAAATTAATAAAACCCATCTTATATATTATTATTGAAGGAATTTTTGCTTTACAAATCTCTAAAGAAATTGTGCCAGATTTAGCCACTGCAAACATGGATGAGTCTAAAATGTGAGATTTAATTTTTTCATCACCTATAGCACCACAATTTTTTAAACCTTCTTTTAATAATAAATTTTGGATTAACTGAACATGTTCTGTAGTAGAATGAAAAACAAAAAATAATTCTTTATATTTTTCATTCATCATTTTGACAAAATCAATTAATATTGGCATCAAAACATTAATCTCGGACAATCTACTTCCTGGAAAAATAGAAAAGATTTTCTTATTTTCTTTTATAATTTGACTTATATCAATTTTATTTTTTTCTCCTCTTTCAAGCAATGGATGGCCAGTAACAGTTGATGGAATTTCTTCTTTATCAAAATATTGCTTTTCAAAAGGAAATAATAATAAAACATGATCTAAAAAAGATTTGAGTTGTTTTACTCTATATTCTCTCCAAACCCAAACCTGTGGTGCTACAAAATGAATTGTTTTTATACTTGGATCTCTTTTTTTAACTTCTTTTGCAACACGTAATGTAAAATCAGGGCTATCAACAGAAAAAAGAATATCTGGTTTAAATTTAATAATTTTTTTTACAGTTTCATTTATTTTGCTCTTTATTTTAAAAATATTTAATAAAACTCTCGTAAATCCAAGGTATGTAATCTCTTTTAAATTATAAATTGACTTAATACCTAATGCATTCAAATGTTCGCCACCGACAGATAAATATTCTATATCTGATCTTGAGTTTTTAATTTTAGTAATAACCTTTGATGCTAATTTATCTCCAGAAGGCTCACCGGTTAGTATAAATATTTTTTTCATCCCCAGATTTTGTTTAAAGTTTCCTCTCTTTGGCAACCTTTTTTGTACATCAAGTATCTTATAAAATTTTTCTCATAATAATCTTGATGGTAAGTCTCTGCTATATAAAATTCCTTGAATTTTTTTAAATAAGTAACAACTTTTTTGTTAAACCTATTTTCAATATTTTTAATTGAGTCTTCTATTATTTTTTTTTGATCACTGTCATTAAAAAAAACTACAGACTTATAGCTTTCACCTTTATCACAAAATTGGCCATCTGCATCGAAGGGGTCAATATTAATCCAATAAATTTCTAAAAGCTTTTTAAAGTTTGTAATTGATGAATCGTAAGTAATTTCTAAAGTTTCATAGTGGCCAGTAGTATTTTTAACAACATCTTTGTATTTAGGGTTTTTTACGTGTCCACCAGAATATCCAGAAATAGTTTTTATCACACCATCAACCTTGTCAAATGACTCTTCCATACACCAAAAACAACCTCCAGCAAAATAAACTTTTGATATAATTTCTGCATTTAAATTTGCCGGTAATAATAAATAAAAAATAATTAATAAAGCTTTTTTCATTTGTACATTTTCCAAAGTTCTCCATAATCAGATAGCATATATAATTCACCTGTATCTTTATGTATTTTGATATCTCTTATTCTTCCTATATTCCCTTTAAAAATTATTTGTTCACTTATAAATTTATTATCTTTAAATTTTATTTTTCTTAATGACTGGTCTTTTAGCGAGGTAATTAAAGCATCCCCGTTCCACTCTTTAAAGGCTTCACCTTGATATATAGCCATCGCACTTACAGCTATCGATGGAACCCAATATTTAATTGCTTTTGTAAAACCTGGTTTCCATTTTGGCCCAATTTTAGTTCCAGTATAATTTGTTCCACCCCAACCTAAAATTTTCCAACCATAATTTTCAGCGTAATTAACTGTACCAAACCAATCACCGCCTTTAGCACCATGATTTGTCATATAAATTTTATTATCAAAAGGAGATAATGACATCCCCTGAGGATTTCTTACTCCAATTTGAAAAATTTCAGGTAACCAATTTTTTTTATTTTTGAACTTGGGATTATCATCAGGAATAGATCCATCTAAGTTTATTCTGATTATACTGCCCGGATGTTTTGTAAAATCTTGGGCAATCATTCCCAATCCTCTTTCACCAGCAGAAATATATAAATATTTATTTTTTTTAACCAATCTTGAACCAAAGTGATATCCAGAGTCAATTGCTGGTTCAGCTCTAAAAATATTATTGAATTTAATAGAATTCTTATCAAATCTACCTCTTGCAACAGAGGTGCTTGTTTTCCGACCCTCTCTTTGTTCAGAATAAGATACATAAACATTTTTATTATCATAAAGAACATCGAGAAGACCTCCCTGACCATCCTCAAGAACAGATAAATTATGTTTAATTTCAGATATTATTTGACTTTTTAAATCTAAATGAAAAAGCTTACCTTTTTTTTCAGTATAAATAATACTGGTATCATTTATAAATGATAAACTCCAAGGCTTGTTCATCCCTTCTACGATCTTTTCCAATTTAACTTCTAACCCAAATAAATTTGAAAACCAAAAAAAATATATAATTAATATTACTTTTTTCATTTTGCTATAAGAAACATTTTATTTTTATTTGCAAAATTAATACATTTTTTTTTCTCAAGTAAAATGTTGCTTTTACTTTTAAGAACTATCCCTTTTAAACCAGCTGCTTTGCATTGAACAAAGGTTTTTAATCCAACAGTTGGTAGATCAATTCTTAAATCCTGTTTCTTTTTTGGGAATTTGACTAGTACACCTTCGTTTCTGAATATTTTACCTTTGCATTTGCTTAGCATTTTTTGGGTTCCACCTTTTCCTTCAATAGCTATCACTTTGTCATTTCTAACTACAGTACCTTGACTATAATTATATTGATTTAATCTATTGAGTGTTTTGATAGCTTTATTAATATCTTTATTATCATCTTTGGTTGGCTTAATTTTAGTGTAGTTTCCTTTATTTAAAGAAAGTTCAGGATTAAATATTATTGAACTGATAGTTTTAATTTTTTCTTTATTCAATATTTTAATTATTTCTTTTAATATTGACACATCTCCATATTTTGAACTTTTTATTATTCTGGGCATATAATAAATACCTTTTAGATCTAATCTTAACTTTGAAAAATTAGGTTTTTCGACGCTACCAGCAAAAAGAACTTTCTTACAATAATTTTCTCTTAGTATATTAATAATCTTGCCAAACTGTCCTAGGGATACAGGATAAGAATTTTTATCTTTTTTAAAAGATTTGTTTTTAGTTAAATCAATAATTAAATATTTTTTTCTCTTCTTTTTTA
>CACGJO010000011.1 GCA_902573425.1 uncultured Pelagibacteraceae bacterium | reverse complement strand
TTACAAAGTAATTTCTAAAAAAAATATTTTTAGAGGTTTTCATTTTCAATATAAATTTCAACAGGTTAAATTAATTAGTGTTCTTAAGGGTAAAATACTTGATTGTGTTATTGATCTTAGAAAAAATTCTAAAACTTTTGGAAAAAAGTATAAAATAATATTATCTGAAAAAAATAATTTATCTCTTTATGTTCCTAGTGGTTTCGCACATTCTTACTTAACACTTGATAAAGAAAATATTGTTTATTATAAACTGTCAAACTATTATGCACCAAAATTTGAAAGTGGTATATTTTGGAATGATAAGGATTTAAAAATTAACTTACCTATAAAAAAACCAAAAGTTTCCTCAAAAGATAAAAACTTACCTACTTTTAGAGATTTCCTAAGAAGATTTAGATACCTTTAATTGACATCATTTCTTATATCATAAAAAGAAATATTCATAATTTTATACCTTGCATTTTTGGTAAACCAATAAGAAGTGAAACGTTCAGCTAAAAAAGCATAAATTCTTGTAAGATCGTAGCCATGTAAATTCTTTTTAGAGAAAAAGGTTTCACATTTTTCAAGCCAGGCAAAAAGAGTTTTGTAATATCTGTCGAGCATTTTTTTTGATTTACAGATATACATATTAAATGGGTGGAAAGATACTTTGCTGTTTACATAATTATAGAAATCTTTTCTATTCTCATTATCTAAAAACTCTATTGCTTTTTCTAAATTATTTTTTCCATGCATTATATCAAAATGGAATTTAATAGTCCTTTCATTCGAATTGAACAAACGGCTTGGCTTTTCCAAAATTGTCGTTAAACCCTTTTTTAAAAACTTCATTATTTTACTTTGATTCACATAAAAGGGTGTTCCTAAAATAACATCGTATTGTTCGAATTCTTTAGGAATTTCTTTTAAAATAATTGATGAAAGTTTCTCAATATTTATCTCTGAACTTTTATAGAGTTCTTTTGTCCAAAACTTTCTATAATGGCAAAATCCAATCCATTTACTCTCACATTTGCTTAAATAATTTTTCCAAAACCAATAATGGAACGTGAGTTCAGCATAATTTTTATTTTTGCCAGAGATATTAATATTTGTATTGTCTCTCATCCAACCCTTTTGAAAATCTTTATCGCCTAAAGCTGATGGTACGTACCCGACTCTTTTGATAAATTCATAATGATTTGGCTCCATAGAAGTACAAAACATTTCGAGATTTTTCATAGAATTTAATTTATATTCTTTTTTAATTCGTTAATAGAAACATTTATATGTCCAAATTGAGTCGCAGTTTCTTCGCCGACTAAGTCAAATTTTAGAGCTTTAAAAACGAGATTGTTTGATTTAGCAAGATTTTCAAATTGCTTACCTAAATGATATTTTTGCTTTAATTCAATAATTTTCGTGTTTGGCTTAGAAAAAACTATATTTGCAAATCCTGCTCCATGCAAACCAACAATTGTCTCAGCTGCATTAAACATCAAAACCTGATCTTTAAAGCTATACTCACTTAGTCTTACAATTTTAAAACCAGCACTCAATAAATAATTTTTTACTTCTTCCTCATTTACGATAGACCTTAAATGCTTTACGTTTGAGGTTGAGTCCGAACGATCTATATAAATTTTCTTAAAAAATTTTTTGTCGTTATTAAATACAAATGTTTGTTTTAACCAGTTCGAAATCCATTTTGGTATATTTTCTATAGACTCAGTTGCGTCTGCAGATCTAAGTACAGGATGGGAAGTTACAAAAAGATTATCACAAATTAAATGTCTAAATTTTTCACTTGGTAACTGTTTTTCCTCCTCGATTCCCAATAAACTCAATGTCTCTTTTTGAAATTTAGCCTTATTGCTTGGTAGCAAGAAAAAATCAATTTTATCATTTTTAATTAATTCATCAGAGAGAGCTAGTCTCGGGAGAACATCAAATAACCAATGCGAGTAGTTATTATTTCCTCCTCCACCTGTTAAAAGAGATAAAACATTTCCTTTAATTTTTTTTTGTAAGCGAGGGGTTCCTTTCGAAAAAACAATATTTCGTTTTATATCAACATTATAAACTCTTGAGTTAATTTCCCTAAACTGAAAAGATGCTCTCTCTATAATTTCATTTTTTAATATAACTGCAGTATCACTAATTCTATCTGTATAAATTCTACCATTTTTAATATTATAAACTTGGTATTTTAAATCTTCGCCTTTTTTTATATTTTTTATTTGAATTTCATTAGAATTTTTTTCATCAGATATCTTTTCTATTTTTTTATAAATAATTTTGTATAAACTATATGAAATAGCTTTAAACACGTTTTGAAAAAATTTTTTATTAATTTCTATCATATGGTAGCGGGGAGTGGATTCGAACCACCGACCCCAGGCTTATGAGTCCTGTGCTCTAACCAACTGAGCTACCCCGCCTTATATAATTTTATATATAACACGAATAAATCTAATCTTAAACGAGAGATCAAAAGATTACATTTATTTAATTTCTAAAATAAACATTTTATTGGTTGACTTTAAAATACAAAATTGTTTTTATCAACCCAAAATGAACAAATATTATTCTAAATCATTTAAATAAGCTGATGAAACAGATAGAAAATAAATTAATTCAAAAAAACCTAACTGAAAATTTTCTTAAACTTATGCCAACTTTTTACGAAATGGAAAGTTCATTTCTTTCTGGGGTATATAAACGTTATGGTGATCTTGAGGGAGGAAATATTGTTATTTTTTTCGCAAGAGATTGCCATCTTGAAATAATAAGAAAAAGGGAAAAAGATTTAAATTTTAATCTTTCACTAGAAAACTTCTGGAATAATCATAAAGATATTCATCAACAAAAGAAGAAAATAATTCTAGTATCTAAACAAACTGGTTTACCAAAAGAAACTACTAGAAGGAAAATTATTTCATTAATTAAAAAAAAACATTTAAAAAAAGGAGATAGAAATAAACTTTATTGGGAACCAGATTTTCCGCAAAAAGAAACTTATATAAAAATTATTGATGAAGAAATAAATTCTTTATCAAAATTTATTTTTGAACAAACGAAATTACTTTCTTTAGGTATGCCAGTATCAAAAATTGAAAGAGAGATTAAAAATAACTACTCATTCTATTGGTATCATTTTTTAAGTGTTCAGCTTGAATATATAAAATTTTGGCAAGATAAACTTAAGGATCTTGAAATGCTTTTAATTGGAGTTCAGGTTTTAATATTAACTTTAAATTCTCTAAGAAAAAAATTTAGTAATTTTCATTCTGTGTTTGACAATCAAAAAAGTTTAAAAAATTTATCTGAATTTAATGCAGATATTAGTGCCACTTCTGTTTCAGATATTACAGGAATACCTAGAGCTACATGTATTAGGAAATTAGACAAATTCGTGAAAATGAAAGTTTTGCAAAAAAACTATAAATCAAAAAGATATTCATTAATTTTAGACCAAACAACTTTCAATCCAATGTTAACACCGGAATGGATGAGGCATAAAATTGAAATATTAAGTGATTTTTCTTTTATTGTTATAAAAGGATTAGTTAAACAAACTTTATAGTGTTAAAATTATTCCAAAAACTGCAAATGCAGAAATTGCTGCCGCAGATAAATAAACACTTGTTCTCTTAGATTTTTTTTCTTCATCTCTAACTTTTCTCATTAAGTCGTTAAGATCAACTTTTTGACTAGAGTTTAAAGTTTCCTCTTTATTTACCTGTTCTTCTCTCCCGTATCTCATAATTTCATTACATCACTTAAATATAAAAAAATATAGTATCTATTTGTTAAAATCTTATATTTTCAATTAAATATTATGTTCAAATTGGGTTAGTTAAACTCTAAATTGAATTTAGTTAAACTACTTTAATTTTGAATAAGCGGTAATTCCTTGTCTTAGTTTATCTATCATTTCATCTATATGTTTTTTTTCTGAGATAAATGGGGGAGCTATTATAAGACAATCGCCAGTTGCTTTGAAATTTACTCCTGCCTCATAACATTTTTTATAAGTTAAAAAACCTGCTTTTCCAGGTCTGTCAGATTTTTTTATATCGATACCTCCCATTAATCCATATCCTCTTATATTTTCAATGCAGTCGATATCTTTTAAAGAAAACAAACCGTCTAAAAAATAAGATGAAAGATTTTTCGCTCTTTTAAAAATATCCTCTTTTTCGAAAATATCTTGAACTGCTAATGCAGCCGCTACTGCTACAGGTATCCCAGAATAGGTATAACCATGAAAGAGTTCTATTACACCATCTGGAGATGCATTAATTATGGTATCATAAATTTCTTCTTTTACTGCAACTACTCCCATGGGAACAATTCCATTTGTAGTTGCCTTTGCCATAGTCATTAAATCAGGGGTTACTCCATATTCTTTGGCTGCAAAAGAGGAACCCGTTCTTCCCCAGCCAGTTATTACTTCATCAAAGATTAGCAGTATGTCGTGCTTGTCACAAATTTCTCTCAATCTTTTTAGATATCCTTTTGGTGGCACCAAAGTTCCTGTTGATCCAGAAATTGGTTCGACTATACATGCGGCTATATTTTCAGATCCAAAGTTTAAAGCAATTCTATCTAAATCATCAGCTAATTCTTTACCTGTTTCGGGTTGGCCTTTTACAAATTTATGTTCCGGAAGATGAGTGTGTCTCATATGAACTACGCCTGGCATAAGTATGCTTGCAAAAGTTTTAACATTGTTTATCATTCCACCAACAGAAGTAGCACCAATATTCATTCCATGATAAGCTCTCTCCCTTCCAACAAATCTAAATCTTTGCCCATGACCTCTTGCTTTGTGGTACGCAATACATATCTTAAGTGCGGTTTCGACTGCGGTAGAGCCACAAATTGTATAAAATATTTGATTTAGGTTTCCTGGAGTATGTTTGGCAATTTTTGTAGCTAATTCAAATGATCCACCAAATCCTTGTTGAAATGGTTGAACATAATCAAGGGTTTCGAGCTGTTTGGTTATAGCTTCTATAATTTCTTTTCTACCATGACCTAATGGATTACAAAATAATCCTGAACTAGCATCGATTTGTGTTCTTCCCTTATGATCTTTTAAATAAACCCCTTTAGCTTCAGTAATAAGTCTTGGATCTTTTTTAAAATCTTTATTTGAGGTGAAAGGCATCCAGTGTTCATGCAATGAATTCGGAATAACTGTTCTATTTTGACTTTTCATAAATTAATTATCGCAAATTTTTTTTCTAATAACCAGACTTAATTATCGATTGGATATCAGATTCAACCATATCTTTTACAAGATTTTTAAATGATATTTTAGGTTTCCATTTTAATATTCTTCTTGCTTTAGAATAGCTTCCCAAAAGAGTATTTACCTCCGCTGGCCTAAAAAGATTTTTATCTATAACAACGTGTTTTTTATAATCTAAACCTACAACTGCAAAAGCTTGTTTTGCAAATTCTCTAACTGAATGCTGTTTTCCAGTTGCAACTACAAAGTCATCTGGCCTTCTTTTTTGCAACATTTTCCACATTGCTTCAACATAGTCCTTGGCGTGTCCCCAATCTCTTTTTGCATCTAAATTTCCTAATATTAATTTTTTTTCCATTCCTAATTTTATTTTTGCCACACCATGTGAAATCTTTCTTGTTACAAACTCAAAACCTCTTCTTGGAGATTCGTGATTGAATAATATCCCTGTACAGCAAAATAAGTCATATGCTTCCCTATAATTTCTGGTTAAATCATGTCCAGTAACTTTTGATATTCCGTATGCAGACCTTGGATAAAACGGAGTTTTTTCACTTTGTGGTATCTCTTGTACTTTTCCAAACATTTCAGATGAACCTGCAAAATAAAATTTAGTTTTAGGTGAAAAATCTTTTACTGCTGACAATAAATAATGTGTACCATTTATATTTGTATTTAATGTTGAAAACTCATCTCTAAATGAATAATCAACATAACTTTGAGCTGCTAAATGATATATTTCGGTTGGTTTAATTTTTTGAATGATTTTTACAATACTTGCATAACTTTCAAGAGATGCAGCATGAATATGAATTTTTTTTAATATATGTTTGATTCTCCATAGCCTATGAGTTCTATCCTCTAAAGCAACCCTTCTTGCAATACCATGTACTTGGTACTTTTTTTTTATTAAGAACTCAGCAAGATATGAGCCGTCTTGTCCAGTAATTCCAGTGATTAATGCAACTTTTCTCATTGAATTTTTTTGTTTTTTTATTATTCAGGACTATAGTACGAAGTTTATACTATTCAAATTAAATGTTTAAAATGTACCTTATAAATATTGTTTTTTTAACCATCTTGCTTATAACTTCTAATGTTTTTGCATTAGAATTCCAAGGTAAATTTATTCAAGGTCACTTTATATTAGGAAAAACACATCCTGATTCTAAAATTTGGGTTGATAAAAAAAAAGTAAAAATTACTGATGATGGATATTTTGTATTTGGTATAGGTAGAGATAGAAATTATAACATTACTATCACTAAAGAACTGAAGGGCAATAAAGAAAAAATAGTTAAAAAAATTTTAAAAAGAGAATATAAAATTCAACGAATTGATGGTCTAGAAGAAAAAAAAGTCACCCCGCCAAAAGAAGTTTATGAACGAATTAAAAGAGAAAATAAAATAATAGGAGATGCAAGATCAGTTGAGAGTAGCCTAACGTTCTTTAAAAAAAAATTTATTAATCCATTAGATAAAGCAATTGTAACCGGTGTTTATGGAAGTCAAAGAATTCTTAATGGTAAGCCTAAATGGCCACATTATGGAATAGACTTTGCGGCTAAAGAGGGAACAAAAATTAAAGCAATGTTAGATGGCACAGCAACCATGGTTGAGCCCGATTTGTTTTATACTGGTGGAACTTTAATTTTTGATCATGGCCATGGAATTTCTACATTGTATATGCATATGAAAGATATTTATGTAAAAAAAGGACAGAAGATTAAACAGGGTGAGATAATTGGAACGGTTGGATCTACTGGTAGGTCCACTGGGCCGCATCTGGATGTAAGATTAAATTGGTTTGGAATAAGACTGGATCCCGCAACTGTTTTAAATTTAAATTAGTCCTTTTCAAACTTATTTTTATAATCTTGCAAAAGTTTTTTGTTTTGTTCATTTTTAGTTAAAACAAAATTTTCACACACTAAAATATCAAGATTTGTTCCCATAAAACATTTAAAAGAGTCCTCTATAGAGCATACAATTGGCTCACCTCTCACATTAAATGATGTATTAACCAAAATAGGGCAATCTGTAACTTCTTTAAATTTTTTTAAAAGTTTATGATATTTAGGATTTGTCTCTTTGTGTACAGTTTGTATTCTAGCTGTATAATCAACGTGAGTTACAGCCGGAATCAAGGATCTTTTTATATTTAATTTATCTATTCCAAAGAGTTTTTTGTCTGTTTCGTTCATGGGGATTTGAATATTTTTATTTATATCTGAAACTAAAAGCATGTAGGGACTATCTGTTTTAATATCAAACCAGTCATTTACGTCCTCTCTTAAAACTGATGGAGCAAAAGGCCTAAAGCTTTCTCTAAATTTTACTTTTAAATTTAGTTCTTTTTGCATTTTTTCAGATCTTGGATCGGCAATGATAGATCTTGCTCCCAAAGCTCTAGGTCCAAATTCCATTCTTCCTTGAAACCAGCCAATAGTTTTTTCACTCTTTAGTTCTTCAACGACAAAATTAAGTAAACTTTCTTCATCATATTTTTTAAATTTTGCGCCCAGAGATGTTAGTGTTTTTTCTATGTGATCATCTTTAAAGGATGGGCCAAGATAGGAACCTTTCATACCGTCAAGACCTGAAGGTATTGACCTTTTTTCTCCTAATTCGTGATGCCAAAATGCAAGAGCAGCACCTAAAGAGCCACCAGCATCCCCAGCCGCAGGCTGAACCCATATTTTATCAAAAATATTATTTTTTAAAATTTTACCATTTACAACGCAGTTCAAAGCAACACCTCCTGCCATACACAGGTTTTTTATTTTTGTTTCTTTAGCTATTGAGCTAGTTAATTTTAAAACAATTTCCTCTACAACAGCTTGTATAGATGCTGCAATATCCATATGAAACTGTGTCAATAATTCTTTTTCTGGATCTCTTGCTCTTTGTGCAAACAAATTTAAAAAATTTTTATTTGTCATAGTTAAACCAGTAGCATAATTGAAATATTTCATATTGAGTCTAAATGAACCATCATCTTTTAAGTCGATTAAATTTTTAATAATAAGGTCTTTGTATTTTGGTTTACCATATGGTGCTAAACCCATAACTTTATACTCACCACTGTTTACTTTAAAACCAAGGTAATATGTAAATGCAGAATAGAGAAGACCGATAGAATGAGGGAAATAGATTTCTTTTAACATTTCTATCTTATTATCTTTTCCAACTGCTACTGTTGTTGTGGCCCACTCTCCTACTCCATCTAAGGTTACTATAACTGCATCTTTAAAAGGAGAAGGAAAAAAAGCACTAGCTGCATGACTATAATGATGTTCTGAAAAGTTAATTTTTTCAATATTATTAAAATTTTGATCATGACCTTTCAATTTATCAAATAAGAATTTTTTTTGGAAAAGTTTCTCTCTTAACCAGATTGGCATTGACATCGAAAAAGACTTAAAGCCTTTTGGTGCAAATGCTAGATATGTTTCAAGCAATCTTTCAAACTTTAAAAAAGGTTTCTCAAAGAAAACTACATGGTCGATTTGACTAAGCTTCAAATTTGAGTTTTTCAAAACAAATTCAACTGCATTATATGGATATTTTGGATCATGTTTAATTCTTGAGAATCTTTCTTCTTGTGCTGCAGAAATAATTTCTCCGTTAATTACTAACGCTGCTGCACTGTCATGATAAAATGCTGAAATGCCTAAAATTTTTGTCACTTAAAAAATTGTATAAATAAATGGAGCCACTGCTGATCCCTGGCTAAGAACAATAATGACTCCAAAGAAAGCTAGAACAATGATTATTGGTAATAACCAATATTTTTTTCTTTCTCTCAAAAACTCCCAAAATTCTTTTAAAAAACTAATCATTAAAACTGCTTTTTCATAGAACCAACTTTTTTTTCTCTTTTAATCCAATAGGTATTAGCTTTTGAAAATTTTATATTTAATAAGTCTTTTCCAATTAAACGCATGAATAATCCTATTGGTGTTACAATTATAAAATATATTATAGACATTACTATGGGAGCAATAATTCTTCCAAGTAACTCACCAAACTTTACCCAAACTTTATTTAATGGATTTAAAAGTTTTGAGTTGAGTAATCCAAGAACTAAAAAAATAACTGAGATTGGTATAGACCACAATCTCAGTGGGTCTCCACTTATTATTGGCCAAAAAGCTATTATCGCAAATACGACACTAAAAAGTATACCAAAGCTTCTATTGGAACTAATCTTGTCCATTAGAAGCTTGATATATTATTGTTTGTTGATTTTCAAATTTATTAAGCAGCCAACTTAAGACTGTGTTTATCAACCATGCCGCTTAAAAAATTCCATAAATATTTTGCGGTTGATAAAGCTGCTTTTTCAGCTTTCTTTTGCTCTTTCTTAGAAAGACCGTCTAACAATTTTTCACATGCTTTTCTATGAAGAACGTCTGCAGCTTTATGTGCCTCAAAAAACTCAAGACCTTTTTTCGAGCTCACACCATAGTATTTTTTTAGGCCTCTTATTTTTGTATCTGCAATTTCAGGTATTTGTCTTTCATAAGTATATAAAGATGCAAGCCCTTCTGCGTAGGATTTTCTGCCTTGTTTAAAGAAATTATCTATCATTCGTTTAGTAAAGGAGTCCTGTTTTGCTTTTTCTATTTTATTTTTGTCTGCCCCGACGCTTATTGCAAAGTTTTTCCATAATTTTGGATGATCCCCACTTGGGTTTTCCTCATCTTGCAAATTTTCTAATAAAATTTTTCTCTTTTCAATATCTTCGCAAATCGAATGTGTTGCACTTATATATCTTGGAAAAGCTTTAACATGTTGATAATACTGCTCGGCATAATCCTTAATTATTTCTCTTGTTAGTTTTCCATCATTCCATGATCTATAAAATGGATGATTTAATAGGTGATACTTGTCTAGTTTTTTATTTAATTGTTTTGAAAACATAATTTTCCTCCTGAGTCCTTACTGTAATTTAAATTTTAAATTTGACAATTAAAAAAGTAATCCACAACTTTAGATTGTTACTTCTTTTCTTATTGGTTTTTCGTCAATTGGAAGGTGAAGCAAAGTTGCTACAAAAGATAAAATAATAGCTAAATACCATGCGTAGTCATAATTACCAAACATATCATAAAACACCCCTCCTAAGTAGGCGCCTAAAAAAGATCCAATTTGATGATTTAGAAAAACTATACCAAATAACATTGATAAATTTTTTGCCCCAAATACTTGAGCAACAATACCATTTGTTGCAGGCACTGTTGCTAACCATAGAAGGCCAAATGTTATTCCAAAAGCTATTGCAGAAATATTTGATGGGGGTAAAAATATAAATAACATTATTGATATTGCCCTAAAAAAATATAGTCCAGCCAATAGCATTTTTTTACTATACTTATCGCTCAAATAACCCATGATCAAAACACCGATTATGTTAAACAAACCTATTAACGATAAAATTGCAAAACCTGTCCAGTCATCAAGTCCTCTATCCTGAACATATCTTGGAACATGAGTAGCAACTAATGTGATTTGAAATCCACAGACAAAAAAACCTAAAACTAACAATCTAAAACCTTTGTGAGCGAAAGACTCTTTTAAAACTTTTATAACACTATCGCTTTTTTCAGGCTCTTTTTTTAAAGTGACATCTTCATTTTGGCCATCAGGTTTTTTTAAAAATAATCCGGGAATACACATTATAAATAAAATTATAGCAAAAACTGTAAAAGTGCTTTGCCAACCAACCTCAACCATTAAATACTTTGTAAGAATAGGAAAAATAAACATTCCTAATCCACCAAAAGCAGTTACATAACCAGCAGCTTTACCTCTGCTTTGATTTGGAAAATGTTTTGTTACTACTGGGGCTAAAATTGTTCCTGCAGCACCCCCTAAACCTATACCAACTAGAAGACCGAGATTTATTTGAAACCACGTACCGGTATTAAAATTATTTCCCAAAGCTAAAACACCAACTCCGTAAATAATTAGAGTAAATATAACCATTTTACTCCCACCGTGCTTATCTGCAAATCTTCCAAAGATGGGTGTAACAATTCCCCATACCAAAGCATGTAAAGCAATAGCAAGACCAAATTCTGTGTTGGAAATTCCACAGTCAATTTCAAAGTCACCAGAAAATAATCCGAAGGTTTGTCTCACCCCCATTGTAACGTTGACAACGAAACAAGCGGCAACAAGTGTAATTAAAGCTGTTTTGTTTGGAAAAAATTTTGAACTCATTTAATCTTTTTAATGGCTTTTCCCAAATCTTCAATCAAATCTTTCGAATCTTCTAAGCCAATATGAAATCTCACTATATGGTGATTAGGTTTTAAGTATTTTCTATAAATTCTTTGAATTACATGGCTTTGATATAATGCTAAACTCTCAAAACCACCCCAACTCTGACCTATTCCAAATAATTTTAGTGAGTTAATAAAATTATAAATTGAGTTTTTTTTCTTACTTTGTATCACTACAGAAAATAACCCTGTAGAACCAGAATAATATTTTTTCCAATTTTCATAATTTGAAGAACCCCTTTTAAAAGGATAAAGAATTTCTTTTATTTTTTTCTGTTTACTTAAAAAGCTTGTAATTTTTTTTGTGTTTTCTTGATGTTTATTTAATCTTACATCCAAAGTTCTTAAACCTCTTAGAACTAAATATGCATCGTCTGGAGATGCTCTATAACCTAAAAGCTTATTACAAAATTTAACTTTTTCGTAAACTTTTTTATTTACACATAAAGTGCCAAGCATAACATCTGAATGACCAGAAAGGTATTTAGTTCCTGATGAAATTGACATATCAAAACCTAATTTTAATGGTTTTATTAATAAAGGAGTTCCCCATGTATTATCGATTGCTGTAATAATTTTTCTTTTTTTTGCTAATTCTATAATTTTACCAAGATCTTGAAATTCAAAAGTATTACTTCCTGGATTTTCTACAAATATCATTTTTGTTTTTTTATTAATTCTTTTTTCAAGAGTTGTTAGATCTTCTGGATTATAAAAATGAGTTTTTACATTAAAATCTTTTAATAATTTTGAGGTGATAGCTCTCGTTGGAGCATATACGGCATCGGTTACTATTATTTCGTCTCCTGGTCTACAAATGCTCATTATAGCTAAAGAAACTGCTCCAAATCCAGTAGATGTTAAAAAAGTTCTATAACCCAATTCTAATTCAGTAATAAAATTTTGAAGTGCGATTGTTGTTTGACTACCTGCTCGTCCGTATTCATAAAAATTTACATCTGATCCTTTTTTTACTAAATTTTCGTGATTTATAAGTTCCTGCATACTTTTAAAAAAAACTGTTGAATTCCTTACAACCGCAGGGTTAGCTGATCGTGAATTCTTATCTTGAGCTAAATATTTAAGTTTTGTTATGTCTGAATATTTCATCTAAATATTTTCACAACCTGTCAACCATAAATCATAAACTGGGTGATCAAAAGGCCTTAGAGTTGGACTTGAAGAAAAAGTCCATCCATTAAAGACAAAAACTTTTTCATCACTTTTATCAGATAAATCCTTGACTTGTAAGTAAGCTACGACACCTGAGTCATTTACATCAAGGCTTCTTTTACAATTTTTTGGTAATATTTCCAAATAACCAAATTTCTTTTTTTTTCCGAGTATAATATCAATATCTAACGTTTTTGCTGTAATTTTATCCAATGCTCTTAAACTCACAATTGTTTCATTAGTTTGAATTTTTTTTCTTTTTTTCAATTTAATAAAATTTTGCTGTTCAGTTTTTCTATCATCAATAGTTTCTAATTCTTCTTCAAATGTAGGTTGAATATTTTGCAAATCTACTTGCGTCTCTGCATTAAGAGGTTGGAAATATAAGCTGATCAAAATTAATAATATAGTACTATTTAGGTTTCCAGGTCTCATATTTTTTAAAATCTTTAGATTGCTTTGTAATTTTATTTGGTTTGTAAGCTTTTTCACTACCTGTTTTATTATCCTTGTGAGGTTTTTGCCAAAAAAATTTATTTTCCTTTTTATTTAATGGAATTTTGTCAGTTGTGTGGTGCATCCAAGAAAACCAATCAGATGTAATTTTTGACGCATTTATTTCTCCCTTATAAACGACCCAACGATTATCTTTTTTATTTTGATAATATTTGTTTCCAAATTCATCTTCTCCAACAAATTTTCCAAAAACAATTGTATATAAAAATGTTCCTAGGGTTTGAGAGTTCCACCAAGTAAAAATTTGTTTAATCATTTTTAATGTTAGTTATTAAATCCACACAATTTTAAATTGTATTATAATAACATAGACACAATTTAAATATCGTATATATCTTAAAAACGATTACTTTCAACAAACATTGAGGAAAAATTATGTCAAAATTTTTAGTAGAAACCCACTATACATGCACATTTAAAATTGTTCATGAGTTAAATGAATTAAATGAGAAAGAACTATCAAATATTGATAGTCGTAAGGATGGTAAAGTTGAAGTAATAGATGTTACTGTAAACAATAGAAAAACTAAAAAAGCCGGTACAGAAAAAAAATTAGATAAGTTTGAGGTTAAAAATAATTTAAGTATCAATCATAAATCTAAAGAAAAGAATACTGACTCAGTTAAAACAAAAGAAATTAATAATAACTTAGGAATTAAAAAGGCAACTAATTTTAAAAGTACTAATAAAAGATTTCAAATGCCAGACAGAAGAAAAGGATATATCCAGAAAGCTACTGTTGGAGATCACAAAGTTTATTTACATACTGGGGAATATGACGATGGAAAGATTGGAGAAATATTCATTGATACAAATAAAGAAGGTGAATTAGTGAAAGCATTAATGAATAATTTCGCAATAGCAATTTCCTTAGGTTTACAATACGGAGTCCCGCTTGAAGAGTATGTTGATGCATTCTTGGATACCAAATTTGAACCCTCAGGAAATGTACACGGCAATGATAGAATATTAAGTGCAACATCAATACTTGATTATATTTTTAGAGAACTTGCTATTTCTTATCTTGGTAAAGAGGAACTTGCACATACACCAAGTATAAGTAATGGCTCAACAGAAAAAGAGTTTAATACAAATGATCAATTTCTTAAAATCGTTAAAAATATAACAAGCAAAGGATTTATAAGAAGTAATTATGAAGAAAAATTAGTTGATCTGAGTGATGTTAGAATAAATCTTAAAAGTAAAAGTTAACTATTTTTTTATATTTTTAATACTTAATTCTTTTAATTGTTTGTCTGTAATCTCTGATGGTGCATCCATAAGAAGGTCTTGGGCATTTTGATTCAAAGGGAATAAGGTTACTTCTCTTATATTTTTTTGGTCTGCGAGTAACATTACTATTCTATCTATTCCAGGTGCCATTCCACCATGTGGTGGTGCTCCATATGACAAAGCTTTTATCATTCCTGAAAAATTTTTTTTCACCATTTCTTTTGAATATCCAACCTTGCTAAATACTTTAAATAAATATTCGGTGATATGATTTCTTATAGCTCCAGATGATAATTCATATCCATTACAAACTAAATCATACTGATAGGCTAAAATTTCTAATGGATTTTTTTTATCAAAATTTTCAATTTTAATTTGTGGCATTGAAAAAGGATTATGACTAAAGTCAATTTTTTTTTCTTTCTCATCATAGTGAAACATTGGAAAATCAACTATCCAGCAAAATTTAAATGATGAATTATCAACTAGTTTTAATTCCTCACCGATTTTTTGTCTTGCTATACCGGCAAACTTACTGGCTTCAGGTTCTTTATTGCATACAAAAAAAACAGAACCTTTTTCATCAATATTACACTCTTTTAACAACTCTGAAATACTTTTTTCAGAAAAAAACTTAGCTACAGGGCCTTTGCCAATAATTTTTTCATTACTTTTTTCGAAGGTTATATAAGCTAAACCACTTGCTCCCTCCGCAATAGCCCAATTGTTTAAATTATCAAAAAAACTTCTTGGTTTTGTTTCAGTATTTTTGGCTGGAATTGCTTTTACAATTCCACCCTTTTTAATTATCTCTTTAAAAATCTTAAGTTTTACATCCTCAGATTTAAAGATATTAGTGACGTTAATTATCTCAATAGGATTTCTTAAATCTGGCTTATCAGTACCATATTTTTCGATTGATGTTTTGTATGAAATTCTTGGAAAAGGAAACTTATTTATTTTTTTTCCTTTTCCAAATTTTAAAAATAAATCATAAAAAATGGGTTCAACAATTTTAAAAATATCTTCTTGCTCAACAAAAGACATTTCCATATCTAATTGATAATGTTCTCCAGGACTTCTATCTGCTCTTCCATCTTCATCCCTAAAGCAAGGTGCAATCTGAAAATACCTATCAAACCCAGCAATCATTATCATTTGTTTAAATTGTTGGGGCGCCTGTGGTAAAGCATAAAACTTGCCTGGATGAAGCCTGCTGGGAACTAAGAAATCTCTAGCTCCTTCCGGGCTAGATGCTGTTAAGATTGGTGTTTGAAATTCTAAAAAATTATTTTCAATCATCTTTGTTCTTATGAAAGATATAACTTCTGATCTTAATTTGATATTTTCGTGCATTTCTTTTCTTCGTAAATCAATAAATCTATATTTTAATCTTATTTCCTCTGGATAATCCTGTTCACCAAAAACAGGCAGGGGTAACTCTTTAGCTGCAGATAATATTTCAAAATTTGAAATTTTTACCTCTATTAGACCGGTCTTCAGTTCAGTATTTTGAGTTTCCTTCGATCTTTTAATTACAGATCCCTCAATTAAAACTACTGACTCGGGTTTAAGCAAAATAACCTTTTGGGATATTTTCTTCATGGTTTAAAATTAAAATCTTATGAATTTAAAAAGTACAAATCAAAAAAAGA
>CACGJO010000010.1 GCA_902573425.1 uncultured Pelagibacteraceae bacterium | reverse complement strand
TTTAGAATGAGTGGTATGATTATTTAACATCCACCAATCTGCTTCTGCGGATATTTGTAAATATTTATATCCAAAATTTGCTAACTCTTTTGATATTGCTTTACGAATAACTTGATATTTATTTTTCTTAAAACTCATATTTGTATAAAATTATATGATACAGATACTCTCCAATTTTTTTCACCTTTTTCGGTATTCATATTTATATCAACACCATGAGGTTGCCAGCTAGGAAAAAATATTATACGTCCTTCTTTAGGTTCATAAGCACATACTCTCCATAATTGTTCTGGTAGATTATCTACTCTTCTAGGCATATGCGTATTAGGCCCTGGTCTTGGATCTTCTAAAAATAATTTACCTGAGTTCTTAGGTACTTTAATATAATAAACTCCAGACCATAATGAATTAGGATGTGTATGTGTTTTATTATAACTATATGTTGGATTAATATTAGCCCACATATTACCTAAACCTAGCTTAGGTTGAACACCATAATCTTTATTACATTCTTCTGCCATTTTAAATAGTTCATCTATTAATGGCTTGTATTCTTTTTTATTATTCATATCAGTTGGACTGTGCCAACCAAATCCAGAATTAGTTTTAGCTTCACCTTCTGGACAATCTTTTCTCCACTTTTTAATATGCTTAAATAAATATTTGTTTAAGTCTTTTGAATTAGGAATATCTTTGTAATAAAGTGGTGTAGGAAATAATATTTTTCTTTGTAATTGATTCACTTAAATGGTGGACCCCCAAACCACATAACTAAAGATCTTCTTATTCCTTTTTTAACTGGGGCTACTTTATGTCTTAAAAATGATGCAAAGAATATAGCTTGTCCTTGTTTTAATTGTAAAGGTTTATTATCTCCCATATCTGAAAATAATAAATCACCACCTTTAAATTCTGATGGATCTGACAATAAACAAGTCATTGATATTTTTCTAATAGGATTTTGGCCATCTTGACCAAAAGCATTTAAATCCATATGCCAATCATAAAAACCTGTTTTAGGATATTCTGTAAACTGTGCAGGTTCTGTAAGACTAACACCATCAAAATAAAAATGATTTAAATTTATAATAGATAATTGATTCTCAATAACTTTGTACATTTGAGGTAACTTATCAAAAGGTATCCAAGATATAGTTGTGACTCGTTTTTTAGTATCGTATTTACCTTCTTCACCCCCACCTACTTTTGCTTGTTCTGGCTTACATTGATGGCCAGCATCAATAATCATTTTACATTGTTCTGGTGTAAACATAGGTTGTGTTGTTGTAGCAACATATGATTGCCATCGTGGCATTCTAGGTATCATTCTAATTGCCCCGATCCAGTTCTTGAAGCTACTGGATTATAATCAACATCAACATTACAAACTAAAGTTCTTCTTGTTTCTTTTGTTCCATTAAATGGATATACACAGTGCCTCATATCATAAGGAAAAATATAAAAATCTCCAATCTTCATATTAGGTGAATAATCTGTTTTAGAAAATTGACCGTTAGCTGCACCTATAATTTGTAATCTACCATTCATAGGTTTATCCATTGCTGAATATTCTACACCCGTATCTTTAGGTAATTTTAAAATCATTACTGATGAAAGTCCTGTAAATAATTTACCTTGATGAATATGTACTGGATTATATTCATTAGCTTTCATCTCATTAACCCAAATAGAATTTATACTTCTTCTATTTTCACCTATCTTATTCCATTTTAAATAATGATCAAATATAGAATCAAACCATTTAAGAATATCTTGAGGTAAAAAACTATGTTGGTGCATCTTATCATTATTTGGACCAGAATAAAATAATGATACTTCATCTTGTATTTTTCCAACTAATTGTTTATTAGCTTTAGGTAATTGTTTTTTTTGTTTTTCGTAGATTTCATTTAGACCTACAAATATTTCTAAAGGCACTTCGTACTTTAATACTGTTTGCCCTAAATAAACAAAGTCGAACTTCATTTTAATTTTTTTCTATTTTTAGGGGCCTGTAGTTCTTTATCTCTAATTACTCTTTCTAATGTATCAAGTTGTCCCATAACATTAAACACTTCTGGTTGTGATGTGCCTGGTGTTATAGTATTTTTTTGATGTTGTAATCTTAACATATAAGAATGAGCTTGGTGATTATTTACATCTTCTTTGTCAAAATTACCATCGTCAAATTCTTTTTTAAGTTTAGACCAAGTTGCTACTTCTCTCATTCTATGTTTAGCAACTAATTCCATTTGAGCTTTAGCATATATTTTTTCTTCTAATTCTACTTGCTTAAGTTCTTGCTCTAATGTATCTTTTTCTTTTTTAATATCTCTTTTAAGTTTTTTAATTTCTACATCATTTTTTCTTGAATCAAATGATAAGTGAACTAAATTTTCAAAGTGTGTATTTTGTTCTCTAACTGATTGCCAATATTTAGCAGCTTTAGTTGGATACTTGTTATCTGATAAAACAGAAAATCTCATTTCAGTTTCTGTTCTAAACATTTGTTTTTTCATCCAAGTGTCTTGAAGTTCAGGTATAAGTTTCTTAAACTCCTTAACGTCTTGTTTATCTAATATATTAGTTAAATACTTAGATTCTGTTTCTAGCTTGGTAGCTATATTTCGTTTTTCATTACTCATATTATTCCCCTTTATGTTATATATTATATCACTCTGAGGGGAAAAGTCAATAGTTAAGATGTCGTTACTGTTGTATTAGTTATGTCAGCTGAAAGCTCCTCAGTTGCATCTGTGTAAGGAGGAGTGTTACCACCACAATGTATACTTGCAGTTCCAAACCCAAGTCCATACCCTGCATTTCTTCCTGTTGACAGGTCATTACCCTCTGTCCAGGAAGTTCCGTTCCATATTTCTGAAATAGCCGTTCTAGTTGTTCCCGCATATCCTCCAGCTGCTACAGCTTGTGAGCCAGTTCCTGCAAAATTATATAATGTGGCTCTAGCAGTATTAAGATTATTAACTTCTGTCCAAGAAGTTCCATTCCAAGTTTCTGCATCAGCAGTTTGTGAGCCTGGCCCATTTTCACCACCAGCTATAATACTATTAGATGTTGGTCCATTTACTGACATCCCTGCTTGTAATCTTTGTGTATTTGTATCTGCAACTTCTGTCCAGCTACTTCCATTCCATGTTTCAGTAACAATAGTGGTTCCTCCTGGTCTACTAGCAGGATTAGGTGAAGGCGTAGTTCCTGTAGCAATCATTCCTGATGTTTGAGAACCAGAACCAGCACTATCACTTCTTTCTGTATTAAGTTCAGCTGTCTCCGTCCAACTAGAACCATCCCAAGATTCTACATTAGATCTAGCATCTGATGGATTTGATCCGCCAGAACATATAGCTGCTGTATAACTTCCAAATCCAGCATTATTAGTTCTTGATTGATTTAAATCATTTACTTCAGTCCAACTTGATCCATTGTAGCTTTCTGTAGCTGCTGTTACAGAAGGCGGGTTTCCACCAAAAATTAGACCTGCCGTTTGTAATCCTGCTCCACCCATATAACCTCTAGCAGTGTTTAAATTACCACCAGCAGAATAAGTTGCTGCTGGTATACCTCCAGCTTTTTCAAAACTTTTTAATACACCACCTTTAAAATATAATTGTCCTTCTTGTCTTATTGTTGATGTTGCTGGTGGAAAAGAAAATTCTTCTGTTTGTGATATTTGTGGAGTTCCACCAAACGATAAACCAGAAGATGATGTTCCTGCACTACCTAAATTTGTTTCAGCTGTTCCTAGATTATTAAGTTCTGCCCAAGCTGATCCATTCCAAGACTCTGTAGTTGCTGATACAGATTCTGGATTGCCAACATGACCACCAAAAAACTATAAAATCATTATATGGAGAACTTACAGAGGATCCTCCTAATCTTCTTACATTGTTGGAGTCTGTAGTTTCAGTCCATGAACTCCCATCAAACTGTTCTAGATTTGCTACATTGTTTCCAGATGAATTATTTCCACCATTAAAAGATGCAGCCGTGCTTGTGCCAGAACCATGTATACCCCATCTAGCAGTATTTAAATCTCCAGTTTCTGTCCAAGAAGATCCATCCCATTTTTCTGTTTTACCTTCATAGTTGTTTCCATCATTACTTAATCCACCACCAACTAAAGCAGCAGTGTATACTTGGCCAACCATTTGAAGTCCTTGTCTAGCTGTATTTAAATCTGATACTTCAGTCCATGAACTACCATTCCATGATTCTGTATTTGATATTTGTCTAGGAGATGGAAATTGATCTCCACCTGCAACTAAACCTGCAGTGGTAGTTCCTGCACCACCTGAGTTTCCAAGTCTAGCATTATTTAAATCACCAACCTCAGTCCAAGAAGTTCCATTATAATGTTCATTAAGAGCAGTTTTTGCAGTTGTATAACCAGCAGCACACCAGGCTGCAGATTGTGTTCCACCAGAAAAAGGAGACTGTCTTCCAGAATTTAAATTACCACCAGTAGACCAAGAACCAGCATATTCAACTGGATCATCATCTAAGACTTGTATTGTTGATCCTAAAATTTCTTTTAATGTTGCCATATTATCCTACTGTAACTGTTTTAACAGCTAAATCTACTGTCCATTCTTCTGTATTAGCAAGAAAAGTGCTAGGTGGATTTCTTCCACCAGTAGCAATAGCTGAAACTGATGTTCCTCCACAAGCATGATAACCTCTTGCTTGAGCTAAATTTGCAACTTCTGTCCAAGAAGAACCATTCCAAATTTCTGTGTTAGCAGTAAATGGTGGACCTACTTCTCCACCAATAGCAATAGCTGATGTATTAGAAGAACCTGCTCCCATACCAGAGCTTTGTCTTGCTGTGTTTAATTCAGCAAGTTCAGTCCATGATGTTCCGTTCCAACTTTCTGTATTATTATGCAAAGTACTGCTTTCTCCACCAAAGAATAAACCTGATGTTTGTATTCCTGCAGCACCACCATTCATTCTTGCTGTATTAATTTCTGTTATTTCTGTCCAACTAGAACCATTCCATGATTCAACAGAACTTGTAGCTGGTGGTGTACCTGCTACTGATAAAGTAGCAGTTTGAGTTCCTAATGGACCAATTCTTGATCTTGCTGTATTAAGTGTTCCAGGTGATGTAGTCCAATTTGTTCCATTATAAAGTTCTGTTGCTGTGCTATGACCACCTGGTGGTAAAGTACCCCCAAAAAGTATAGCAGCAGTTTGAATACCAGCACCTGCACAGAGGTCTCTTGTTGTATTTACACTATTAGCATCAGACCATGCACTTCCATTATACTCATATGAAGTTGCAACTTTATTAGTTGTAGATGTTGCTCCAGCAAATGCCACACCAGCAGTCTGTGTACCAGCATATCCATGTGCTGATTTGACAGTCGGTAAAGCACCACCTGAAGAAAAAGTTCCATCAGAAATTGGTTGTTCTATAACTTTCAAAGCACCAGATGTAGTATTAAAATAAACTTCACCTAAATTTAATTGTGAAAATGTTGATGGTGCTGTCCATTCTTCTGTTGTAGTTACACCTGCTGATGTTGTATTATATCCACCAAAACCAAGAGCAGCTGCACTTGTGCCTCCACCACCAAGTCTTGATCTAGCAGTTCCTAAATCAGATAATTCTGTCCAAGATGAACCGTTCCAAAATTCTGTTAATGCTGAATAAGGATCAGAAGTACCTCCTCCAAAAATAAGACCATCAGTGCTTGGTCCAGCAGATCCCAAGCCTGTTCTTGCTGTGTTTATCTCAGTTATTTCTGTCCAAGCAGAACCGTTCCATGATTCAACTTTGTCTGAATTAGATGGTTCTGATCCTCCAGCGACTAAACCAAGAGTATACGATGACCCTAATCCTCCTCCCTGATCTCTAGGAGAATTCATTTCAGCTACTTCAGTCCAATTTGTTCCATCCCAAGATTCAACCGCTGGTGATCTTGATCCAGGACTTGTAAATCCGCTAGCAGCTATTCCTGTGGTTGTAGTACCAAATGCTGAACCATGTCTACGAGCTGTGTTTCCTGAATTAGCACTTGTCCAATTCGTTCCGTCCCAAGTTTCAGTAGTAGTAACATTTGTTGTTGTCATACCAAAACCAGCATATGCGGCCGAGTTAGTGCCACTACCCATTGCATTAGATTTAGCAGTTGGAAAATCGTTTACTTCAGTCCAAGCAGATCCGTTGTATTGTTCATTGTTTGCTATTGATGCCGTATTGTATCCACCTGAGGCCATACTAGCTGTTTGTGTTCCACTTAAATAAACATTAAAAGAGAATCTATTGGTGTTCAAACTACCACCAGATGACCAAGAGCCACCAGGTGCTGCAGAAGCAACAGAATCAGTGCTTTGGTTTCTAACTTTAAAACCTAATATACTTTTTAAATCTGCCATAAGGTATTAACTATGGTAAATTATATTTAACTGGTCTTGGATTAAATTCTTGTTCTTCAGCTGATAATGCATCCCAAGCAGTTTGACTTGCTTCGATCTGAGCATCAACAATAGCTTGTGCTTCATCTTTAGTTTTAATAGCACCATCTACTTTGCTAATCCACTCATCACCATGATGATTGTCGCCTACAACCCATACTTCACCAGGATGACCTCTTAGGTAAAAATTTTTTCTTTCTTCATGAGTAAAGAAATTTTTTCCCCAATTAGTTGCTGTGCAGTATTTATATGCCATAGTTTATTCCTCCGTTTAACTTGTTGTTACTGTTTTAATTTCAAAATCTGCTTTATTCCACTCTTCTGTATTTCCTCTATAATAAGGACTACCTGGAGCTTCTCCACCACAAAATAAAGCACTACCTGAACTAGCACCAGCTGATGAGCCATACCCTCTAGATAAAGCTAAATTAGCTACTTCAGTCCATGAAGTACCATTCCATATTTCTGTTTGATTAATTGTTCTACCCCCAAAACATAATGCATTAGAGCTAGAACTTCCTGTTCCACCCATATTATCTTTTGCTGAATTTAAATCGCCTACTTCCGTCCAAGAAGATCCGTTCCAAGTTTCTGCCTTTGCAGTGTTTGGAGGTGGTACAGTATAACCACCAAAAACTATTGTGCTTGTTTGTGGAGATTGTTGTGCAGAGCCATGACTACTTCTTCGTGTATTTAAATCTGTTGTTTCTGTCCAGGAACTACCATTCCATAATTCTACTAATGTTTGTTGTAATGTTGGAGAAGGATTATATCCACCAGCAATTAATCCTGCTGTAGTTGAACCAGAACCAGCAACTGCCATTCGTGCAGTATTAACTTCAGTTGTTTCTGTCCAAGATGATCCGTTCCATGATTCAACAGCATTAATTGGAGTTCCTGTATTATTTGCTCCTGCTGCAGCAAATCCAGCAGTAGTTACACCAAAACTTGCAAATTGCTGTTTTCCTGTATTTGTATCTCCAACTTCAGTCCAACTACTACCATCATATGTTTCTGTTTTTTGTGTTGCGGGTGTAGCACCTGGATTTTCATGAGCACCTCCACTTGTTAGAGCTGCTGTTTGTGTTCCAAATCCTCTATTAGAACCTCTTACTTGATTAAGATTTCCACCAGATGCCCAAGAACCAACTCCTTCTTTAATACTTTTAAATTGTCCTAAACTAGTATTATAATAAACTTGTCCTGCTAATGCGTCTGAGTATCCTGCTGCTGGTGTTGATGATGGATCTAAACCTGAAAAAGACCACTCTTCTGTTGATGTTACATTTGGTGGTGCATTACCACCAAAAGCTAAAGCAGATGTATTATTTGTTCCAGCAGATCCCAAACCATATCTTGCTTGTGCTAAATCTGCTACTTCAGTCCATGCTGAACCATTCCAAGACTCTGTGTTTGTTTTGTTTGGATGTGCACCACCGAATACTAAAGTTGAGGTGCTTGTTCCTGATCCACCTAATAGTCGTCTAGCCGTGTTTACATCAGTTGTTTCAGTCCATGATGAACCATTGTAAGATTCCACGTTTGCTACAGCTGATCCTGAGACGTTTCCAGCGATTGCTAAAGCTGCGGTTGAACTTCCTGAAGCTGCTATTTCTCTTCTTGCTGTATTTAAATCTGACACTTCAGTCCATGCCGAACCATTCCATGCTTCTGTAACTGCTAATTGATTTGTGGCTGGATAAGTATCTTGACCACCATAGATTAAACCAGCTGTTTGTGTTCCTGCAGTTCTGCCACCCATAGCTGATCTACCTGTGTTTATCTCTGCAATTTCTGTCCAATTTGTTCCATCCCAAGATTCCACATTATCCATATTAGAAACAGTGCCTGGATCGTTTGCTCCACCAGCAGCTAAAGCTGCAGTATAAAGTCCTATTCCCGCTGCATTATATCTAGCAGTATTTCCAGCGTTACCCTCTGTCCATGAAGTTCCGTTATAAGATTCTGTGTCAGTACCTGCCGCTGCAACTGGTGAACCATCTCCAAAAAAAGCTAAAGCAGCCGTTTGAATACCAGCCCCTGAAAGAAGAGATCTAGATTGATTTAAAGCTCCACCTGAGCCCCATGCTCCTGCATAAGGATTATCAGACAATGCTTGTGCATATGGTGTAGGGTCTGATGTAAGGTTTTGTATATGAAAACCTTGTATATCTTTATAATTAGCCATGGATTATTTATTCTTTAATATCCAACCTTGAGTAGAATCTACATAAACTAATGTTATACCAGCTCTTTCAATTGAAACTGTTAAATCTTCTGCAGTTCCCATGATAGGTGATGAGTTTCTACCTACAGTTAAATTATTTGTATCAAATGTTCCAGCATAATCTACGATACTTACCTCATCTCCTAAACTTGGAGAAGCTGGTAATGTAACTGTAAATGCACCAGATGATGTATTTGCAAATACACCCTCTCCAGCTGATGCTGTATAATTTGATGTTTTAATTGATTGCCAAGATGTTCCACCAGAATTATCTACAAAAGATAAAGTACCTGATCCATTTGTAGTTAATATTTGATCTGCACTTCCATCAGCAGTTGGTAATGTTATTACTGTTGTACCAAATCCTAATGCATCTGCAAATACTGTACCATCTACATAAACGTTTTTAAATTCTAAAGAACTTGTTCCTAAATCTACATCATTATCTGTAACTGGTGCTAATACACCATCTGTAAGTTTAAGTTGATTTTGATTACCTGCATAAAAAATGAATAGCATCTGCTGTTTCAAAATCTATTTTTGTTTGGTCATCTTCACCAATTTTAATATCTGTTGCTAATAAAGATGTAATTGTTGTTTGTGCTGCATCTAAAGCTAAATCAATTGTATTATCTGCATCTTGATATGTTGCTGTAATACCTGTTTCAGTATTACTACTAAACATTGCTCCTGTAGTATCTGAAATAAATTCTGCTAAAGTTGTGCCATCAACTGTAATTGCATCAGCTTCTAATGTTCCATCTACATCTACATCACCAGATATATCTAATTCTGTTGCTACAATTTTGTTATTAAATGTAGCTGCTCCTGCTTCACTACCATCAAGAGTAAGCATAGTAATATCAGAACTATTATCTGTACCTTTAAATATAATATCTGAATCATTTGCTGCTGCATCTATAGTAATGTTACCTGATGTTGTTGTAAGATTAACTGCTGCATCACCAGCTGTTAAATCGTCTGCTGCTGAAGAAACTCCAGCTGTAAAATATGTTTTTAATCTTGATGCTGTAGTTTTTCTATTTGTACCACCAGCTCCATTATCAACTATAAGTAAATCTGCATCTACAATAGCTTCACCAATATCTGTTCCACCATCTATATCAATAGCTGCTAATGGTAAAGTTCCTGTATCTCCACTTCCAATTAAATTTCCTGTTGCAGTTGGTAAAGTTAAAACTGCTGAGCTACTTGCTGAGTGTGCAGGACCTTTTAATTGAACTCCATGAGAGTTTTGTTCACAGTTAAATTGAACTGTACCTGGATTTGTATTACCTTTAACTGTTACATGCCCTGTACCATTAGGGGCTAATTCTATATCTGCATTTGATGTAGTAACAATGTCTTGACCATTCATATCAAGATCACCACCTAATTGAGGTGTACTATCATCTGCAACATTTGATATTGCAGAAGATGTAGCAAGTCCTGAAACTACTGCTGATCTAGCAATTTTTTTAAGTCCACCACCTGAAGTATCTACTGCTAAAAATACATCATCATCAGCAACTGTAGATATTTCTGTCAATGAACCTACTGCTATTGAATTAAAATTTGTACCATCTGCAACTAATAAATTACCTGCAGTATTTGTACCCATAGTAATATCATCACCAGATACTGTAAGATCTCCAGTAACAACTAAATTTTGTGATGCTGTTACATTACCACTTGAGTCAATAGCTAAAGCATCTGTATCAGATGTATGACCTATATTAGTTCCATTAATAATTATATTATCAACTGTTAAAGTTGTAAGAGTTCCAACAGATGTAAGATTAGGCATTGCCGTAATTTCATCATCAAAGTATGCAGATAAATCTGTAACTGCAACTTGTTTCATTGTACCTGCATCATTTAGTACAACTCTATCTGCATCAGCTACTGTTGTTGATGTTGCAGATGTATCCCCATCAATTATATTTAATTCTGTAGCTGTTGAAGTAACACCATCTAATATATTTAATTCTGCTGCTGTTGCACTAATAGCTGTACCATTATAATTAATAGCATCAACATATGCTGTACCATCTATATATAAATCTTTAAACTCAAGAGAGGAAGTTCCTAAGTCTATATCATTATCTGTTATAGGTACAATAGCACCATCTTGTATTCTAAATTGTTGTACTGCAGAAGAAGATACTTCTACATAAAATTCTAAATGATTATTAGTTGAATCAACTAATATTTTATTTAAACTATCAGCATCTCTGATAGATCCAACAGGACCTCCTTCACCCGCAGTTCCATCATGCGTGTGTCCTGTAGTTGCATTAAACGCAGCTAATACTTGGTTAAACTCATCATTAGAATGAGCTGCGGTGATAGTATCACCTGTTGTAAAGCTGGATTGTCGAGCCGAATAGCCTGCCATTATCTTCTTCCTCCTGGGGTAAATTCTAATTGAAAGCCTTTAACTGAAAATGAGTCTGCACTATTTTGATCATCGATCTGTAATGCTACTGCAAATCCTGAGCCTTCTACTGATTGTCTTACTAATGGAACACCTGATGCATCATATAGTGAACTACCATATTTTGCTGCTCCATATTGTCCAGCACCACCTACACTAGGTAATGCTATTTTTGATGGTTGTGGTGTATTTTGATCATCATAATCATATCTAAGAGCTAAGTTTGCATCAATAGAAGTTCCTTCACCTTCATAGTTTAAATTAACTCTTTGCATATATTTTCTTAGACCTGGATCTCCCATCACCATATCTGGAGATCTATATACTGCTTGTATTGTTGTTGTAGTTGCACCTGTTGCAAAAGTATTTCCTGTTTCCATTTTATAAATAAAACCATCATATCCACCAAATACTTGTGTTTCAACAGCACTTATGAAATCTGAATCCGTACATGCAGGTTTAATACCAACCATATCTGCATACTCAAATCCTATTGATCCTGTATTTGGATTATTTTTTAGTACACCTATAACTCCTTTTGATGATAATTGACCTGTAGCTGTTACTGGGTAAAATAATCTATATTGTGATTTACCTCTAATAACTATAGATGATATTCTATCTAATGTTATTTCATCAATTCTAGATTGTATTTGTCTAGATATAGATCCAAGTTCAACGTCACCAATTCTTGCTGTACCTGCAATAGTTCTTAATCCATCTGGTGCTAAAAATATAACATCACCACCAATCTCTTGAATACTACCGCCATCTCTACAACCAATATTTCTTGTAACTTCTTGTACAGCAAATGAAGCACTTGTTGTTCCTGTTAATTTATATATTCTATCTTCACAAAATATAATTAATTCATTTCTAAACACTTTTAATCCAACAACTGCAGAGTCAACTTTAAATGATCCTGCTCCACTTCCTGTTGTAAAATTATCTTCTTCAAATGGTACACTAAATATAACTTCTTGTGAATTAGTTGCACCAGCATAAAACATATGGTTTTGAAATGCTTTTACAAATTTTGGATTAGATGGAGCTGTTCCACCACCTGTTGCATTTACAACATCAACTGCATAACTTGTATTAATTATTTGTGCAGGTGAATGGCCTGTTGCAATAATTAGTTTATCAGTTCCATTAAAATTAAACTTTTCAAAATCATAAGCTCTACTAGAAGTTCCAAGTCCTGTAGTTAAACTTGTCCAACTTCCAGATGTAGTTCCTCTATGTATATCACCACCTCTAGCAACTATTACTTGACCATTAAATATTATTGAACAGTCGACTGTTAGACTAGAGTTACTAGATCCTTCAGGTACAATCGTAGTATTATATTGAGCTGTGCCACTAACACGTCTATATCCACCCTTAATATCAGGTTCAAAATTTTGTAAGATTAATGCTTCACCTGGTTGCATAGAGAACACATCTTTGTTCAATGTTAAACCACCAGCACAACTTACAACAAATGGGGATATTAAATCTGTTGTTGGCATTTAATTATTTTTTATTTTTATTATATTCTGCTAATTTTCTTTTAATTGCTTCTTCTATTGATTCGCCTGGTTGAACTTTAACTGCAATACCTTGTAATTCTTCTGGTAACATTTCAAATAAACCTTTAGCATCGGCCATTCTTACAACTTTTGTTATACCATTATCTTTTTGCATTTCATCTTTTGCAGTTTTATAATCCATATTATCAATAACTTTTTCTTTTTTTATCTCTTCTCTTTTCATTAGTTAACTCTGCCTCCTATATTTGTTGCAATACTTTCTGCTATTGTATCGCTTCTCATGTAATCATTTTTAGTAGCGTAATCTACTTTTAATAATTTTAATTTTCTTTGAAAATCTCTATCAGCTAATTGGGCATGTTGTGGGTCTGATCTTAACATATATGTATAGTATTTAGCTCTATCTACTATCAAAGTTCTAAATCTGTCAGGTAAACTCATGTTATCTCCGTGAGCAGATAAATCTGTATGTGTTTGATAATAATTATAACTTACCGTAAATTCGTTTGTATTTGGTCTTGGACTTACTCCAAAAGATGTATAATTAGGTAATATGTATACTCTTAATGGTGTTCCATAATTAGCTTTAGTATTTGTATCATCTGTTGGTTTATATGATTGTAAATAATTATCATATGATATAAAAGTTAATTTTCTAGTAGCAATATCACTTCTAGATATTCTAACGTAATCAACATCTAATTGAACACTTGATGCTTCTAAATAAATATAAGAAGTTTGAGCTGTTGCTGTAAATGTTGTTTGTAATATAGCACCCTCTCTAAAATTAGTTACAGCTTGTGTTGTATTTAAATTTTGTGTTCCACCTGCTGATGTACCTACTCTAACAATTAATGCAGTGCTTGAGCTATTTGGACTTAAAACTCTAACTTGTAATTTATAAGTTTTATTTACTGTAGTACTAATAGCTTGATAAGCTGCTGAACTATTTAAATTTAATCTACCATTACCACTAGATGTATATGATGGTGATCCATCTCCAGTTGTCCAGCTAGTTATATTAGATTCAAATTCACCATTAGTTACTAATTCTTTTGGACCCATTGAAAAAGAATCCATATCTACTTTTCTTAAATCATTTGGTAAATCATATTCATTATCACCAATAATTAAATCTTGTGTAGTTCTAGCATATAATAAAGGTATTTCACCTGTTTCATTATAAATGTCATGAATACCCTTATTAATAAAATCTTTTACTGCAGTTTGTATACCACGACTTGAACTAAACGTACTAGAGGTTAACTCTGTTTCGTTTAATTCTCTAAGTACACTATTTGTTAGCGTTAGGTATGTTGTTGCCATTCTGTAATAACTCTAATATTTTGTTAAGTTTTTCTTCTTGTTTATCAATTCTTTTTTCTAAATGATCTACCCTTATATTATTACCTAATGAAATAATTCTTTGTCCTGTGCTTGCATCAGTTTTTTTTCTTAAATCGTAAGTTGTCATAAATTCCTATTTGTTATAAGGGGTATGCATTAAGGGGGATATTAATACCCCCCTTAATTTTTATTTATTAGTTGTGATCAGTTTCATCAATACCTGATACATCACAAAGAACAGCCCAAACACGGACTTTACCCGCACTTGAATCTGCTCCAGCTGTTAATATATCTAGAGTATCTGCACTCGCAACTACAACTCTAGCTGTAGCTGTAAGAGTTGCATAACCAGTAGCATTAGTGTCGCCATCAACATATCTGTCAACGTCTCCACCAGTGATACCTAAGTCCATAGTTGCTGAACTAGATAATGCTGTGATTACCTCGATTCCAGCTTCCATGATTAAAGTTTCTGCAGGAATGTCCAAAGCGTTGACTACGTCTCCGTTTGCTGTTCCTGAGCTACTATTAATTGCTGATACATCAATTGTATTTTCTACTAAGTAAGGTGTTCTACCATTAGACGGATGTCCAGTAGTACCACCAGCACCTGTTCTATTATAAGTTGCCATAGTATTCTATAATCCTCCAATTAACCTATTGTTATTACGCCAGATCTTACTGCTTCGCTTCTAAGAATTTTTCTTCCAAAAACGTGTAAGCCTCTGACTACGTCTGCGAATGAATCAGGGTCTCTGATTAATTCAGTTTTTGCAATGTGATTTACAGTTGCAACTCCTGACATATGTCCGTATAAGAATGCAAATTCATTTGATCCTGCTGAACCAAAAGTATGATTTGCAGCACTTCCACTAGACACAGCGATTGAGTTTGTAGCGTACATATTAAAACCAAATAATGGTCTGTCTGTTACTTTACCATTTCTGATTTGAGATACACCACCATCGTTCATCACTGATTGGTCAGATAGTTTTCCGCCTGCTTTTCTTAGTTGTTCAAAGAATTCAGGTGGAGCAACTAGCCATCTATTTTCTTCTGGCACATCATTTTTGTCAAGAACTTTTTTAGCTGATGACACAACGTTTGCTAATGTGTCTACTGCTGCATCACCATCGATTGGTGAACCATCAGTTCCTGTATCACTAGCAGATGTAGAAGCGTTATCGTAGATAAACTTCAATACATTGTAGTCATAGTTTTTCTTTAATGAATATGCACCTGAAGAGGTTGCAAGAGCTTCAAAGTTTACATGAGATTGTCTTTCTTCAATATCATCAACTTTAAAAGCAAAATAAGAACCTTGATCGACAGTCATAGTTATTTGGTCATCTGCTAATACTTGTGTATCAACTGTTTGACCTCTAGCATAATCTTTAACTGTGATTGTTGGCTCTTTTATTATTTTTACTGTATCGCCAAAATTTTCAATTTCTCCAGCGTAATCAGTGTTAGTAATATCTTCTACCACTGATGCTCTTCTGAAGAATTTTTGAACTTTCTGACTAAATATTTGCGGAGTAAAATTACCTTGTGCAAGGTTTTGATATCCCGCAGAGTTTGTAAAAGCCATATGCTTCTCCTTATTATTGTTTAGTTAGATTGTTATCTTTGTTCAATTCTACCTTCTAAACGAGCAAGGTCTATTTCTTTCTCAAACTTCTCAAATTCATGAGGTTTCATTTTAGAAATCTCACTAGTTGTCCAAATTTTCTTTTTAGGAATATCTGATTCAACATTTTTTCTAGTTTTAGATATTGCTTTAGCAGCGTCTTTTTTAAGATCTCTTTCTTCTTTTTTAGTTAAACTACTTAAACCACGATCCATTTTATATAGATCAATAGCTCTTGCAGCTAACTTAGCATTAGATGTATTTTCATACAACCAACCTTGAATATTAGGATCTTGATTTGCAGCCCATTGATGAAAATCGTCTTTTGAACGAATATCATTAAAATCAGGATGCATTTTTAAAAGTTCTACTTCTGCTTTATCTTTTGCAATTTGTTCTTGCTGGATTTGAAGATTTTTATATTTATCTTCAAGCTCTGCAGTTTGAGTAGTTGCTTTGTTCATTGCAATGGTTTCAACCATTTCATAAACATCAGGGTACTCTTTTCTCCATGCCTCTAACTCGTCTTTTGATTTAGGTGGCACAAATTGTTTTGTACTAGATTCTAATTGAGAACGTAAGGTTCTGACTTCATCCTTATGTTTATTTAGTGTAGAATCGTAGTGTTTTTTCAAATCGTCATAACGTTTCTTAAAAACACGATCTTCAGCTTTAGCAGGGCGTTCAGCGATAGGAGTAGCCTTTACTTCTGATTTTTCTGCAGTCTCTTCAGATGCATCGGTGTCCTTCTGTTCGGTTGCTGCGGTTGCCTTTTCTTTTTGTTCTCTATGAAATTTAGCTAACTCACCTTTAGCAAATGCTTCAACTTCAGCATCTTCTTCTCCTCTATCCTTTTTATAAGGATTTGGATTAGGCATTTTAACTTTAGTTTCTTGAGAAACTTTTTCTTTTTCTTGTTCCATTATTTTTTACCTCTTTGGTTGAGTGCCTTATGGATAAGGGTAGCTCTAAACTTTTTCCATATTTTGTGGGCTAGTCATTTGACTAGGTGGCACATTATCATCTTTTTTGATTATAGATCTAAAATTATTAATAGACCCAAATCTTTCTGCAACTAATTTAGCTGGAACTATTACAGTGGGTTCATTAGTACCCATTCCTGGAAATAGATCTTCACCAAATAATTGTGAAAGAACTCTCTTAAAAGATGGTGTTAAATGAATATCTAGGATTCGTTTATCATCATCTTTTAAATTTTGTAAATTTACCTGTGGTTTATTATTTGCAACTACTTGTTGTTTTGGTTGTGCAACTTTAGGAGGCATTTTAATATTACCAATTTTAGGTGCTTTAGGTATTTTAGGCCCAGTATTAACTGGTCCTGTTGTACTCATCATTGGTTTACCTGTTGCATCTATTGCCATAATTTACCTATTAAAACGGTGTTCCTGGTGTATCATCAGAAAAATCTGATGCATCCATAGTTCCTGTACTACTATCATCACTACCATTATCACTTTGTGGTCCAATATGTGATGGTGGTGACATCATACCACCTGATGGTGGTGTTGGTTGCACTCCTTCATCTGCTGGATCTGTATCTGCATCAAACACTGTTCCAGGTTTTAAATCTTCTCTTGTATAAGTTGGACCTGCATTATAATCTGTAAATGCATCATAATCACCATACGTTTCATATTCTGTTTGCATTGTATTCATTTTATCTTTATAATAATCGCTTTCAAAATATTCATTTATAATATTATTTCTTTGATATTCAGAATATTTATTTAATCCTGTTGCTGCTAAACTAACAAAAGGATTAATCGCTGCTGTTGTTAAACCAAGATTTTTTGACGTACGTGCACCTTTATTAACAGTTTTAAAAATATTAGTTGCATCAGCTATTGTTGTATATTTAGAATATTTATCACCTTTTGATTCTCCTAATGCCTTATAAATATTTTGTGTAACAACATCTTTAATATCAAATTGATCAAACTCTTTTACTTTTACTATATCTAAACTTTGATCATCATCTTGATCTGGTTCATTCATAATAAATTTTTTAATTTTAATTATTGTATCTGCTAAAGGATCAGATACTAATTCAGTTTGTTCAGTTGATGGTGAAGAATCAAATTGAAATCTATTTATAGCTTCACCTATATTAAATACTTTTGCTGACCCAGCAGATCTTGTATTAGTTATAACTTCACTTTTAAATGAAGCATTACCCGCTTCATCATATGTCATAACTAAACGTGTAGCCTGCCTTGTCATATTATTTTTGATTACTCTTCTTGTTCGCTTCTTCTAGGTGTAGTAGCTGGCGAAGCAAAGCCAGCTTCCCCTGGCATCGGAATATTGCCAACTCCGATGTTGCCACCTCCATTTCCTGTTGGATCTGTTGCTGAAGCTCCAGGAGGTATCCCTCCAGGTGTTTCCATTGCACTTTGTTCTCCAACAGCGGCTTGATTGTTTTGAGTCCCACTTGCAGCCCCCATTATGTTTGCAAATATTGCTGCTTTCTCTGGATCATTAATCACTTGTTCAGGATCAATGTCTAAAGTTTTAGCAACTTCTTTTAGTATTGTATGCCATTTTACAAACGGTGCAAGTGATGGATTAGCACATGTTTGCATAAATGTTATTAGTCTTTGTGATCGAACTTCTTTTTGCATTAATGATGATGTGCCTCGTGGTTTAATTGCTAAATCACCTTTTATTTCTGGTTTATCATCGCTAAATTGCATATTCCATAAGAAGAAATTATCACCTAGGGGCTTTAATAAATAGTCGTCTATGTTTTTAATTACTGTTTTAATACTTAATGCTGCAGCTCCCATTAACATAGACATACCTGCTGCAGTTCTTGTCATTCCTGTTACACCTGTTTGACCATGTGAGTATGAAGGAATACCAGTAGCTTCATCAGCTAACTGTCTAAATCTATCAAACATCATCATATTTTCTTGTGTATTATTTGGAAATTTTAATGAATTGATAGCTGTTCCTGGCTGACCACTTTGTCTTCTAAATATTTTACCAGGAAATATTTTCATATCTTGCCCAGGTACTAATTGTGTTTCATCAACATCAAATACTAAATTACCTGATAAAGCTAAATTATCAATAGCCATTCTTGCATGGCCATTCATAATTTGCTGTGAGTCTTCCATATTTTCAGCAACACCAATACCAAAAAATTGATATGGGTTTAATTCATAAGGACAAACTATAAAAGGTATTCTAGTTGGTGTAAATGGATTTTCAACCATTCTTAAAACTTTATTACCACAAATCCAAGCATTAACATTAACTATTTCACTGTCTGTTTCAATTCCACATTGATTTGCTAAATCTTTATTTATAGTTCCCCAGTATTCTAATACTTCAAATCTATTTTTATAAATTGATTCAACTGTTTCTCTATCATATAAAGATGATTCATATCCTCGTACTTGATAGTTAGGACCATCTTTTAAACATTCATCTACCATTTCTACATTAAACAATGGCATATATCTTAAATCAGAAAATTGTTGTCTGTTTAAAGAATGTCTTTGTATAACATAATCACAGTCTTCTAAACTTGTTGCGTTTGGATCTGGATAAAAGTTCCAACATGATACAGCTTCTAATTTAGGAACTGTTTTAACTTTCTGCATGTATACTTGCATATCTTCTTCTTTTGAAAAAGAATGATATCTTTTTTCTGCAGTAAATGGTCCTTTTAAAACTCCTGAACCAAGTAAACACATTTCAAAAAATACATGTCTTAAAGTTGTAATAGCTTGTGTTTCTTCTAGTTGATCATGTATTAATTTTTGCATTTTTTCTGCCGCTAATCTTGCAGGTTCTATTTGCGGCATACTTTTTAAATCAGGTGCAGGTCCTTCATCAAAACCTAAGTTATTATATTCTTGTGCTAAATTTTGCATTAGCATATCGGCTGTTGCACCAGGTGGTATTTGTCTACCATCACCATTAAATCCGTATGGATCTGGTGGTCCTTGCATTGGTTTAGGTTTTAAGTGTGCGTATTCTGGAGTATCTTCTGGTACTGGAGTTGGTTCAACTCCTAAAGGAAATTTACCTTGAGAAAATAAAACTTCTATTATTTGTCCAAATGCTGCAAGAACTTTTGTTTTAGTTACTTTAACAAAAAACTCTAGACTTTTCATTTTCACGAAAAGCCATTTCTGGACCATAGAGTCCTCTATAGTTTCTATATGATTTTAACCATCTCTTTTCATCAAATATTTTTGATGTTTCAGACTGTCTAAATTTTTCTCTTATATGTCCAATAATAGGAGATGACTCATCAGTTACGTTTGATGGATTGTCTGCCATTTAAATTAGTAATCTCTTTCTTCAGCCATTCTAAAGATTGATGGATCTACTTTTGATTTTGATTTACCTTTCTTATCATTACCATCACCAGACATAGCTCCTTGTTTAACTTTTGAATTAGGGTCTATTGCCATAGGCTCGTTTGGAGCTTTTGGTGTATCAGGTGCAAGTTCTCCGTGCATATATCTTTTTAACATAGTTATATCTCCTTGTTTTATCACTTATTAATAATCTTTTTCATTAGCCATATTAAACAAAGAAGGCTGTACATGTTCTGAACCTGACTTACTAGGATATTCCATATCCTTTAAATAAGTATCAGCTTCACCTTTTCCAGGTGCTTCTTTTTTAAAATCAATATTAGTATGTTCCCTGTTAGGCTGTTTGCCTTCAGGTGCATCACTGAATTGACCTTGTTTAACTTTAGCTTTTGGATCGAATTTAGTTTCCATATTGTCTCCTATATTTTAATTTTTTTTATTGTTAAAACATTTTTGGTTGGTATGGTTGTATAGTTACCACCTTGCTTTATATCGTTGTTATCCTCAAAACTAAAATCAGCCATTATAACTGTAGTTGTTGAATTTTGATTAACCAACCATCCAACACTACAACATATTGCTGTCTTAGATTTTTTTATATCAACTATATCGGACCAATTAGTTTCACCGATAATGTCTTCCCAATAAATCCTAACTAATGAATAGGGAAAATTTTTTTTATTTACTTCTGGTATTTCTCTTTTTTTTGACACTTAATATCCAAATTTATTATCAGCTGCATAAAATTCATTTACACTACGTAATGGATTAAATCTTTTAGCATAGTTAGGGTGTGTAGGTCTACTCATACATCCATATCTTAAAGCATCATATGCATGGTCTTCTGCATTAGTGTCTACATCTTCAGGATTTTTATCATCCGTTGGTAACATACCTAAAGTTCTAATTAAATTTTTACAAGTCTTAAATACTCGTATACCTGGTTGCTCATTAACAACTTTTAATCTTTTATGAACTTCTAGTTTACCATTAATTCTACTTTTAGGTGATCTATCTGATGGTCTCCATCTGCATCCATTTTGAATCATAGTTTCTGCAATACTAGGACCAACATCACCTCTTTTAGCCCATGTGCTAGAATCTAATACACCATAGTGTATATATTCATCTTTTTCTAAGTCCAAGACTCGTCTTGCGAAATGATCCGCTGTAACTTTTTTGGTATACAATTCTCTGTAGATCCAGAGATTATTATCATAATCAACAGCAAACCATAGCACACAAGCAGGAGAGGAATAACCCCAATCAGCAGAACGAAATTTATACCAACCTTTAGGTATGTCAAAATTTTCAACAATGTGTGTGTTTTTATTAAATTCTGGAAAAGCTGAATCTTCATAAGCATCCCAATCTCCATCTAAAAATTGTTTTCTTTGTACTTCTGGTAATGATGCTAACATGATATAGTAATCATCTGTTTGCATCAAGTAAGGATTGTCTTGTAATTTTGCAGGTATAAATCTTCTTGTTATAAATTTTTTACCATTAGGCGTATCTATCCCTACTTCGAACGCTGTATTTGGTTCTCCTGGGTTTACAAACATTTCTCGTACCCACTGTGAACCAACGTTTCCTGGATTACCTGTGGCTCTCATAAACACAGGGATATCCTTATCTACAGATCGTAATGATGATCTTAGAAAATTATATATATCTGGCGAAGGATATTGTGGTAGTTCGTCTATTCCTATCCATGTGTAAGATTGACCTTGGTAACGTAAAGCGTCTGTCATGCTCTCTGCGTATCCGAACTCTATCTTTGCCCCTGATGGGAATCGCCATTCTTTTTCTTGTTCTCTCCATTTTGCTCCTGGAAATGCTCTGTTATATAAACGTTGAGAGTGATTTATAAGGTCTCTCAACTCAGGCATTGTTCTTCTAACAAGGAGTGCTCGATGATGAGCCTTGGAACAATAACGAAGCGGGTCTACTAGCATCGCATATGATTTACCACCGCCTCTTGCTCCACCATAAAATACTTCCCTTTCGGAAGATGCAAGAAATTCTGTCTGTGGACCTGAATTAGGTTTGAAGATAACTTCTTGCTGATTTATGTGCTCTTGTACAGTCTTAGGAGCACTCTCTATTACGTCTTCTGTAAGTAGTTGTGTTTCTTTACCTTGTAAAGATTTATCTATAGTTAACAGTTTAGTTTTAATATTTTCTGCTGACTGTTTGGCAGATCTTAATGATTGTTCTGCCTTTGCAACTTTCTTACGACTGCGAGCTAGAATCTGTTGTGTTGACTTCTTGGCTTTCTTTTGAATTACTTTCTTCGGCTTCGGAGGAGCTATTTCTTTCGATTCGTTTTTTAAGTCCGACATGTGATATGTATCTTCCTGTTTTTCTATGTAGCCAAGATGCTGTTTCTCTTAAGGAACAATTTTTTAAATAATCTTTTGCTTGATTAAGAGCATCTAATTCTTCTCTTACTGGTTCTATATAATCTGGATCACTTGATTGTTTAAAACCAAATGGAATCGTTCTAGCTTTCT
>CACGJO010000009.1 GCA_902573425.1 uncultured Pelagibacteraceae bacterium | reverse complement strand
TTGGCGCCTCACTTATAGAAAAAGACTCAGAAAATATAGTTAAAGATATAATTGCAATGGGAGAAAAAAATAAATGTAACATTATTATTCCTGTTGATTGTAATACTTCTAAAGATGTTGGTGGAAACTCGACATATAAATCAATGGAAGATGTTGGTTCTGAAGATATAATTTTAGATGTTGGTAAAAAAACCATAGAATTAATTAGTAAAACTATAGATAACTCAAACACTGTATTTTGGAATGGACCTGCAGGATATTATGAAAATAAAAATTTTTCAGTTGGTTCGGAATTAATAGCCAAAAAAATTGCTGAGAATACAAAATCTAAGTCCTTAATATCTATTGTTGGTGGCGGGGATACTGTTGCGGCAATCAAAAATACTGGACTTGAAAAGGTTTTTACATATTTATCAACAGCTGGGGGTGCATTCTTGGAATCTCTTGAAGGGAAAGAGCTGCCTGGTATACAAGTATTAAAAAAAACTAAAATTTATGAAAATAGAAGAAATAGCAAAAATGATGGTGGCTAAAGGTAAAGGAATACTTGCAGCAGACGAGAGCACTGGAACAATGGAAAAGAGGTTGAAGAGTGTAAATGTCGAATGTACAGAAAAAAATAGGCTTAATTTTAGAGAAACTTTATTCTCATCGAATTCAATGAAAACATCTATAAGCGGTGTAATATTATTTGATGAAACTTTAAGACAGACATCCAGTAGCGGTATATCTATTCCAGAATTAATTAAAAAAAGTGGAGCAATTCCTGGCATAAAGGTCGATAAAGGCGCAAAAAGTTTAGCTGGCTCGGATAAAGAAAAAATTACCGAAGGTTTAGATGGTTTGAGAGATAGAATGAAGGAGTACTATGATTTAGGAGCAAGATTTGCAAAATGGAGAGCTGTATATTCTATTTCATCATCACAGCCAAGTGATCAATGTATAAAATCTAATGCTCATGCTTTGGCAAGATATGCTGCAATAGTTCAGGAAGCAAAAATGGTTCCGATTGTAGAGCCTGAGGTTTTAATGGATGGCGAACACACAATCGATAAATGTTTTGATGTGACTAGTATAGTGCTTAACGAGTGCTACAAGGAACTTAAAATACACAATATAAATTTAAAAGGAACTGTTCTTAAACCAAACATGATTCTTCCTGGCACAAATTGCAAACAAAAGGTTTCTAGCGAAGAAATAGCTAGAAAGACTTTAGATTGTTTGAAAAAGAATATGCCTAAAGAAGTTCCTGGTGTTGCCTTTCTATCGGGGGGGCAAAGTGAGGTGGAAGCTACGAAAAACTTAAATGAAATTAATAAAATAAATGATACAAATTTTCATTTCACTTTTTCTTACGGCAGAGCTTTACAACAGTCTGCTTTAAAAACTTGGTCAAAATCTATGAGCGATACAAAAAAAGTTCAAAAAGTTTTTGATCATCGAGCCAATATGAATGGTGCCTCGACACAAGCAAAATGGGATGAAAAGCTTGAGCAAAATTTTGCAGCGTAAAATTGAGAAAATTTATATATTTAATATCACCCAATAAGATAAGTAAAAATTTTTATAAAGACTTAGATCAAGTCCTAGCTTCCAAAAAAGTTAAATATTTTCAGCTTCGACTTAAATCATATCCAAAATCAAAGATTATAAGAATTGGAAAAAAGATAAGAAAAATAACAAGAAAGTATAAAGTTAACTTTATAATTAATGACTTTCCAGATTTGGTGAATAAAATCAAAGCAGATGGTTGTCATTTAGGACAATCTGATGTTTCTATAAAAAATTCCAAAAAGTTTTTAAAAACTAATAAAATTATTGGTGTTACCTGCCATGGTTCTAAAAAATTAATATCAGCCGCTCTTGAGGATAAACCTAATTATTTAGCCGTCGGCTCATTTTTTAAATCAAAACTTAAACCAAATGCAAAAAGAGCAAAAAGAAATTTGATCGTATGGTGTAAGCGCAAAACCAAAATACCAATAGTTGGAATTGGAGGTATAAATAATAAAAATTATAAAAGTTTAATAAAATTCGGAATAAATTATCTTGCAATATCAAGTTTTATTTGGAATAACCCTCGCTTAAAACCAAAAGATGCTATTAAAAAATTTGATTAAATGAAAATACAAGGAAATGAAATTAAACCTGGAATGATCATTGAATTTAAAAATGACCATTGGACAGTTCTTAAGGCTCAACATGTAAAACCAGGTAAAGGTGGCGCTTTCAATCAAGTAGAACTTAAAAGTATTACAAAAGGCACAAAGCTTAATCAAAGATTCAGGTCAAGTGAAAATATTGAGAGATCCGTTCTTGAAGAAAAGAATTTTAATTATTTATATTCTGATGACTCAGTATGTTTTTTTATGGATCCCAATAACTTTGAACAAATATCTATTAAAAAAGATATTTTAGATGAAAAAATTAAATTACTTAGTGAAAATTTACAAGTCACAATATCTTTTCTTGACGAAAAACCGATTTCAGTAGATTTGCCAACTAACATAGAATGTGAAGTAAAAAGTACTGAGGGAGTTGTAAAGGGTCAAACTGCGGCCTCTTCTTATAAACCCGCAAAGCTAAATAATGGATTAGATATAATGGTACCTCCATTTATTGAAGAAGGAAATAAAATCATTCTTGATAGTAGAACCCTTGAGTACGTTAAAAAAATAAATTGATGAAAATAAACTCTCCACAATTTAACTTAATGCATAAAGCTTGCATGAAAGCATCCAAAATTTTAATTAGAGACTTTGGCGAAATTGAAAAATTACAAGTTTCAGAAAAAAGTCCAGGTGATTTTGTAACAGCTTCAGATAAACGTGTTGAAAAAGTTCTTATTGGTGAACTTGAAAAATCTGAATATTCATTTTTAACAGAAGAGACCGGTTTAATAGAGGGTAAGTATAAAGACAAAAGGTGGGTTATAGACCCTATAGATGGAACATTTAATTTTTTAAATGGTCTTCCCCATTTCGCGATTTCATTAGCATATGAAGAAAATGGCGAGATTGTGAGTGGAATTATTTATGATCCAATTAAAAATGAAATGTTTGGCGCTCATAAAGGATCAGGTGCATATTTAAATAACACAAGGATGAGAGTTTCAAATAAATCTGAATTTAAAAATTCTTGTTTAGTAACAGGTGGCCCTAAGTCTACAAGTAAAATAAAAGAGACAATTTTGGATGAATATAAAAAAGTATCAATGAAAACAAATTCACATATTAGAAAATCTGGAAGTGCTGCTTTGGATCTCGCATATGTAGCTGCCGGTAGATATGATGGTTATTGGCAGAGAGAAATAAATTATTGGGATATAGCGGCAGGAATTATATTGGTCAAAGAGTCGGGGGGGTTCATTAACCCCGTTAAAGAAAAGGATTTTACGGGTAAAAAAATTGATATTGTAGCAACTAACAGTAAATTACACGAAGAATTAACAAATTTGTTATAAAAAAATATTGAGCAAGAAACCATATTATTATAATAATCTTTAAAATGAAAAAGAAAATTCATCCAAATTACCATAAGATAAATGTACAGATGACTGATGGATCAAAATTTGAGACAATGTCAACTTGGGGTAAAGAAGGAGATACTTTAAAGCTTGATATTGATCCTAAATCTCATTCGGCTTGGACGGGCGGTACTCAAAAAATTTTAGATAAAGGTAGAGTAAGTAAATACAATAAAAAATTTGTTAATTTAAGAGACAAGAAGAATTAAAAAAATTATGTCAGAAGCACCATTCATGCCAAAAGCAACTGCAGTTTGGCTGGTTGAAAACACTACATTAAGCTTTAAACAAATCGCAAACTTCTGTAATTTACATGAACTTGAAGTAAAGGGAATTGCAGACGGTGATGTTGCTAAGGGTATTAAAGCTTATAATCCGATTTTAGCTGGTCAATTAACTAGGGAAGAAATCGATTTAAGTTCAAAAGATCAAGCAAGGCCATTAATTCTCACAAAGAAAACTCAAGAAGTTGTAGTTTCCAAAGAAAGAAAAAAAGCTAAATATACACCTTTGTCCAAGAGAAAAGATAGACCGGACTCAGTTTTGTGGATGGTTAAAAATTTTTCTCAATTATCTGATGGACAAATAGCTAAGCTTGTTGGAAGCACAAAAGGAACTGTGGCCTTAATAAGAAACAGAACGTATTGGAATCTTTCAAATCTTACCGCAAAAGATCCAGTAATTTTAGGTCTCTGTAGTCAATTACAATTTGAAAAAGCAGTAGGTAAAGCTGATAGAAGAGTAAAAAGATTAAAAAAATTGAAAGAAAAAGAGTTAAAGATGCAGGAAAAAAAAGAAGAAGTGAAAGAGGAAGTAAAAAAAGAAGATGAAGAGAAAGTAGAAATTTAAAATGAAAGCAACTAAAGAACCTACAGTCGGAATAATAATGGGTAGTAAGTCTGATTGGAAAGGTGTTATGGAACACTGTAGTGAGGTATTTAAGGAATTTGGAATTAATCACGATGCAAGAGTAATATCTGCTCACCGGACTCCTAAAAGATTAGAAAAATTTATTGAGGAAGCTGAAAAAAAAAATTATGAAGTAATTATTGCGGCAGCTGGAGGAGCAGCACATTTAGCAGGTGTTACAGCTGCATTAACAACCATACCTGTTCTAGGTGTACCAATGCCTAGTGTAACTAACGGTGTGGACAGCCTTTATTCCACTGTGCAGATGCCGGCTGGAGTTCCTGTTGCTACTTTAGCAATTGGAAAAGCTGGAGCCAAAAATTCTGCTTTGTTTGCAATTGCTATTTTAAGTCGTAAATATCCAAAAATTAAAGAAAAGCTTAAAAAATTTAGATCTGATTTTGAAAGTAATATTCCTAAAAGACCATATTAAAACTAATATAGACAATATCCATACATCGTGATAACTACCTGTTTGAAATTACGGAGGATTTATTAAAATAGACGTTAAAGATAATAATGTAGAACAAGCTTTAAGAGTTCTTAAAAGAAAGCTTCAAAAAGAAGGTTTTTTTAAAATTATAAAAATGAAGAGCATTTACGAAAAGCCTTCTGAAAAAAAGAAAAGAATTAAACTTGAAAATCTTAAAAGAGTTAAAAAAAATCAACGTCTAAGAAATCGATTGTAGCCTCCCAAAATATTAGGAGAGTATTATGCCATTAGGTAGAGTTAAATGGTTCAATTCAAAAAAAGGTTATGGCTTTATAACGCTTGAAGAAGAGAATCAAAAAGATGTATTTTTACACGTTTCTGCACTAGAAAAATCAAAATTTAGAATTTTAAAAGAAAATCAAATAATTCAATTTGAAATAAAAGAAGAACGAGGTAAATTGCAGGCAATAAATTTAAAAAGACCCAAAAAATAATTATCGCGGGGTGGAGCAGTCTGGTAGCTCGTCAGGCTCATAACCTGAAGGTCGAAGGTTCAAATCCTTCCCCCGCAACCAACTAGAAGACTTTATATTTGATCAATCATTAAATTATTTTTTTTGAGACAATTCCTTATAAATATTGTTAACCCTGTGCACTTCTTTTGGAATATTAAAATACCCAATATAGTTAATTTCTTCTGGTGTAACATCAAAGTGATAATGTCCAGCGTCCTTTAAATGTTTATAAGAATGAAAATGGGTATGTTCGCCTGACTCTCTAAGATTTAAATTCCCACCAGTAGGGTCTCCAGTCCAAAGAACTGAATAACATTGTAACTCTGGTCCTACAGGTTCATAGAATTGTAAAAAATCTTTTATACATTTCATTTGATTTGGATCGTAGTAATCTATTTTAATGTCATCATAGTCTGGCTGAACGTGTGATTTTATTTTTCCATTAAGAATTCTAATTACACCTGCTAGAGCTACATGGCTATTTCCTTTTACTGGAAGATGTGTTTTTAGTGAATTTCTCATTGCTTGGGACAAAGAACCTTGTTTACCAATTCTTTTTTTTATTTTTATTTGAATTACCTTTCCTTTTTTTCCATCAGAGTAATAAATATTTGATAAACCTCCATGTTTCTTTTCGGTATATTTGCTAACTATACACTCTTTATTCTTTCCTACTCTTGCGATTACAGATTTTGACTCTGAGGTAATAAAATTTTCATTAATAACTAACTCACCACAGTGTCCATTTAAACAAGACATAGCTCCTGAGCCGGCACCTAAAGCATATGATTTTTCTGAACCAATGTTCTTGGCAATTTCCTCATAATCAAATTCTGTACCAATAAATCTTTTATCATGCATATAAGGTTCTCCACCAACATCTATTATCTTTTCATTTCCTGAAATTCCTTCAGATGGACAACCCCAGTCTTTTAAGTTTGGACAGTCAACAATTTCAATATTTACTTGTTCGTAATTCTCCTTCAGACCAGTTAATAAAGCTTTTTTTACATCTTCTAGAGAGGGTGTTGCAAATTTTCCACTTTCAAATTTTAGCTTCATGTGATTACTTATAGGGTATGAGTACATTAGCAGAAAAATTAGCAGATGCATGGATAAAAAGAGATTTAATTCAACTTAAATCAGATGAACTTCCAAAAAATAGAGAAGATTCTCACGCAATTCAAAAACAATTTCACAATGTCTTAAAGAAAAAAACAGTTGGTTGGAAAATTGGATTGGTATCGAAGAATTTGCAAGACGGTGCAAAAGTCGAAGGTCCTATGATTGGAAAAATTATAGAAGAAACAGTTTTAATGAACCCGTCAAAAATTGAATACAGTAAAGTACCTGATTGTATTCTTGAATGTGAATTTTGTTTAAAATTTTTAGAGGATACAAAAATGGTACCTGGTGCTGAAAATAAAATAGGAAACTACGAGGCTTATATAGCTTTAGAACTTGTATCTACAAGAGTTCATTCAGATTCTAAAAAGGGTTTAAATCCAGTTGGAATGATGAATTTAAATATTGCAGATAATGGTGGAGCTGGAGCAATAGTTGTTGGAGACAAAATACAAAATCTCGATAAAATTGACTTAGACACAATTCAAGTTGAAATCGATTTAAACGGAAAAGTAACAGAACCTTTCTTTAAAGGAGAAAAACGAGCTGGTCCAAAACTAGCGATTAAATGTATAATTGATGAATTTAAAGATGATCCTGTAACTTTCAAAAAGGGTGATTGGTTTATGACTGGTTCGGTTATACAGCCTTTTAAAGTTAATAAAGGTGATAAGCTTAAAGTTGATTTTAGATCATTAGGAAAAATAAATTTAGATTTTATTTAATTTTAACTTTTTTCCCTGTTTTTGTGCTTTTAATAATTGCCGCAAATATTTTAAGTGATACCAAACCATCTTCTCCGGTAATTTTAGGTTTTGCTTTTTTATTCACAACATCACATAAATGATTAATCTGATTTGTAAGTGTATACCTACTTTCTCTTGTACTTTCATCTTTATGTAATATTGGCTTCCACCAACTTCTCTCTTTTTTATTGTACCATTTTTTATAATTTGGAAATTGTATTGAACTTTTTGTACCGCCAATGTAGTAAGCAGATTGATTTGTTATTGGATAAGCGGGGTTTTCGCCTGCGGTTAGTTCGTAGCTCCATGGTGATACTATTGTGTCTGAAACGCTCAAAGTTCCTAATACCCCAGATTTAAAAACAAAATTTACAACTGCAGTATCTTCGACATCATATTTTCTGATTTTATTTGAAGATGATGCTTGCACATAATTAACTGGTCCCAACAAATAACAAATTAAATCGATATCATGAACAAGATTTATACCCAATGGACCCCCACCCTTTGTTACTCTCCATTTCTCTTTAAACCATTCTTTATTTTTGTATAACCAGCACATCACATTAACTGATACGATTTTTCCTAATTTACCATTATTTATTTTATTTTTAACTTTTGTTGAAATTGAATTGTGCCGCCTGTGATATCCAATTAGTAAATGAGTCTTATTTTTTCTTGAAGATAAAATAATTTTTTTGGCTTTTTGGATGTTACTAGAGATTGGTTTTTCTAATAAAACAGGAATTTTAGCATTTAAAAAGCTAATGGTATGCTTTTCATGAAATTGATTAGGTGTTGCAACAATCACAGCGTCAGGTTTATTATTTTTAATTAATGCTGATGAGTTTTTGTAAAATGGAACGTTAAATTTTTTGGCGTGCGCTCTTGACCTTTCGTTTATATCCACTATTGAATGCAAAACTGCTTTTTTAGAATTTTTAATAGCTATTAAGTGTTGACTGCCCATTAATCCAATACCAACCACGGCTATTTTGGTTTTATTTTTCATTAAAATATTTTATTTGATATATCAACTTGTCCAGGATGGATACAAGCCTTTCCAGCAAACCCGATGCTCTTGGCTAAATTACACGACTTCTCAAAACCTATTAAATCTTTGAAATTAAGATATGAAGTATCAATAGGATCTTTTGAATGTGAGACTATAAGTTTTCTATAATTGAGAATTTCATTTTCATCATCAGATACTTTGAGATTAATAGACTTAGCTAAATCATGAGATCCAAAAGAAATAACTTTTATCCTTTCTTTAAAATCACAAATTTCCCTAAGGTTTTCGATCCCCTTTTCACTTTCTATAATTGGAATTATATCTGTTTTAAGTTTTTCATTTGGTTTTAAAATTTTATCAATATTTAAAAGTTGTTTTCTACTTTCGGTAAAAGGAAGAAAAATGCCCATAAATTCCTCTTTAACTACAAAGTCTAAATCTCCAATATTGTTAATCCTAATATAAGTTTTATTTTTATCTACTTTACAATTTTTGATAATTTGTCTTGCATTTTGTTTTTCATCATCAGGAACGGTTGACTCCAAGTCAATTACAACTAGATCAGCATCTAAAGTATAAGCTTTTTTTATTTTTTTTTCTTCGTGACCAGGAACAAATAAAACTGATCTATATTTCATATTTACTTAACCTTTTATAGTCTAAGTCCATACCTAAGCCAGGACCTGAGGGCAATTTATATTTTCCATTTATAGCTTTTTTAAAATTCGGATAAAACTCTTGATCAATATCAAGATAAAATCTCTCTATATACGTTTCTTTTTTCATTAGGGATGCTAGTTGAAGAGTGGCAAGAAATCCTGGTCCAAAATAAGCGGTATGAGGCATTACAGAAATATTATTTTTTTCCGCATGTTGTATAATTTTATACATTTCATAAATACCACCAACTTTAATTACTGACGGCTGAATATATGTAGCAGCTTTTTGCTTGATCATTAACTTAAACTCAAATTCTGTACATGCATTCTCTCCACAGGCTATTGGTATTCCAAGTTCTTTATTTAATTTAGCAAGAGTTTCATAATCCTCTGGTGGGTATATAGGTTCTTCTAACCAAGTAAGCTTCATATTTTTTAAAAAATCTTTTTTGGCTAGAGTTTCCTCATAAGTCCATGGACAGTTAGTATCTAGCATTAAAGGAAGATTGTCTGTGCCTTTTCTGCCGGCTTCAATACAATTATTTTCTATTTCATGTAGTTTTATAGCTTGATAACCATCGTCTAATGATTGTCTGCATTTTTGTTCTACAATTTTTGGATCTCCATATCTAAAAAGACTAGAATAGGCTTTAAATAAATCTTTATTTTTTTTTCCTAATAGTTCGTGAACTGGTTTATCTTTTTCTTTTCCTAAGGCATCCCACAAAGCTATTTCAACTCCAGATATCGCAAACATTGTAATCCCATATCTACCAAATAAGTGTAAAGATTTTTGAAGTGTTAAAAGAAGCTCTGGAATATTGCTTATCTCTTTTCCTATAAGTAAGGGAGCTACCATATCCTCAATAGCAATTTTTACAGCTTTCCAACTTGTGTAACCAAAAGCTTCTCCCCATCCTACTATTCCGTTATCAGTTTCCAGTCTTATTAAGTTAAATTCTAAACTTTTCCATTCTTTTCCATGAAAAATTACTTTCTTTCCGCCATGGCTAAATGGCATACTCAAAGTGATTGCTTTGATTGATTTGATTTTCATTAACGAAATTTTTTAAAATCTGGCTTTCTTTTTTCTAAAAAAGCTTTAGCTCCTTCAGATTGTTCGCCAGTTTTAAAATATCCTGGAGCAATTTCATCCACCATACTTTTTTGTGTAATTTTTAAAATTTCTTCAAATTGTTTTCTAAAACTGGCCTTTAAAATCTTTATACAAGTGGGTGCTCCTTTTAATATTTCATCACCATACTTTTTTACTTCATCATCTAAATTTTCTTTTTTTACAACTGAGTTGACTAGTCCCCAGTTCATCATCTCTTTTGCAGAATATCTTTTGCATGTCATCCACATTTCTCTCGCTCTTTTATGGCCAAGAATGTTTGCAGAATGTGCAACGATTGCTCCACCCGCGGGTGAACCAACCCTTGGTCCGTTTTGTCCAAAAATTGAATTCTCACTAGCAATTGTCAGATCGCAGAAATATGCCATATGGTTTCCTCCTCCAATTGCGTATCCATCTACTTTTGCAATAATTGGTTTACTACATTTTGTTAAATGAATATGAAATTCATATTCATGATCTTGGAACTCTTTTGAACTTTCCCAATTCATATCTCCGCCTGCACAAAAAGCTTTGCCCCCAGTACCAGATAAAATTATTACACCTACATTTTTATCTTTTTCGGCACTATCAAGAGCAGTTTTTAATTCTTGAAGCGTAACAGGCGTGAAAGCATTTAATACTTTTGGTCTATTTATAGTGACATGAGCATAATCACTTTTAACATCATATGTTATATCTTTAAAATGCATATTGTTTTATCTCTTCTACTGACTCTGGATTTAGTAAAGTTGAAACATCCCCAGGGTCTTTATTTGTTAGACAAGATTTTATAACTCTTCTCATTATTTTCATATTTCTTGTTTTAGGCAAATCTTTAACAAATATTACTTTATCAGGCTTAAATGATTTTCCTAAATCTTTTATAATTAAATCAATAAATAAATTTTCGTTACGGTTTTTCTCACTTTCTAAAGGAACTATAGATAAGATTATCTTAGATCCTTTGCCCTCATCTGGAATTCCAACAGCTGCTACCTCTTTGACTTTCCCACTTTTTATAATTACACTTTCTAGCTCCGATGGTCCTATTCTTTTACCAGAAACTTTAATTGTATCGTCTGACCTTCCATGTAAATACCAATGACCATCTTTATCTTTACTGGCTAAATCACCATGAACCCATAAGTTTTTTTTTATAACGTTCCAATAATTCTGAATGTATCTTTCATCATCGTTCCATAAACTTTTGGTTAAACCTATTGATGATTTTCTCATTACCAATTCTCCCATCTGGTCGATAGATACTTTCTCTCCTTTTGAATCTACAATATCTGCACTCATTCCAGGAATGGGTGCATTAAAAGATCCAACTTTAAACGGTCTATGCAAACAGCAATGCAGGATAGATCCAGAAACTTCTGTTCCACCAGCAGAGTTCATGATTGGAACTTTTGATTTCCCAATGAATTCAAATAACCACTTCCATGGTTTGTCTGTCCAAGGTTCTCCACCTGTACAAACTATTCTTAAGGAACTTAAATCTAAATCTTCAAATTTTTTTTTGTCTTTAATCATTTGAGATCGAATTAAAGCAGGAGATAACTCTACCCAAGAAACTTTATATTTTTCTATTAATTTCCAAAATCTAACTTCATCTGGGAAGTCAGGAACTCCTTCGGCAATAACCATTTTTGCTCCGTGAGAAGAGGCAATAGTTGCTGACTTGGAACCTACCATCCACCCCATGTCAGCCATACACATGTGAATATCTTTTTGTTTAAAGTCAGCTAACACTCCTTCGTCAAAAGCCATTTTTGTAACTAAACCTATATGAGTGTAAACGCACCCTTTTGGTTTTCCTGTTGTCCCCGAAGTGAAATGAATGATTGCAGGGTCTTCTGACTCCATTTCTTCAGTTTTTAATTTATCGGATACATTTTTAAAATTATCCCAATTAAATATTTTCTTTCCTTTGTCATTGCCAACCAAAAATATATTTTTAATGTTCTGTATTTCAGTAACTTCTTTCTTTATCGTGTCAAACATTTTAATCTCTTTTCCTTTTCTAAAAGTTTGACTGACTGTAAAAATTCCTTTTGCTTTTGCTATTTTTAATCTTTCAACTACTGCACTAGCTCCGTATCCTGAGAAGAGAGGTAAGACCACGCAGCCAATTTTTAATATTGCAAAATAAGAAATATAAGTTTCAATAATTTGTGGCATATATAGTGCAATAACATCGCCTTTCTCAAAACCGTTTGTCTTCAAAACGTTACCTACTTTTGAAATTTGTTTATCAAATTCCTCATAAGTAATTGATGAGCTTTCGCCATTTTCTTTTTCTGAATAAATAAATTGGTTTTTAAAAAAATCCTTATCTTTATGACGATCAATGCAATTTAACACAATATTTGTTGTGCCACCGACGCACCACTTTGTCCAAGGTGCTCCATTTGCTTCATCTATGATTTTTTTGTAATTTTTAAAAAATTTTATATCTGCAAATTTTATTACATTTTCCCATAACCATCCTGGATCCGATTGACTCTTGATTTCGAGTTCATCGTAATTTTTGACTGAACAATACTTTATAAACTTTGTAAGTTTAGAATTTTCGATTAGTTCAGCTGGTGGATTCCATATGACTTTTTTTGTCATTGAGATCTTATACGTACATTCCCTCTTTGATTTTGATAATGTTATACATTAGATCATTTAATGGTGTCTTAATTCCGTGCTTTTTACCAATTTTTGAGACGGCGCCACTTATAAAATCTATTTCAGTTTTTCTATTTTTAATAACATCAAAAGCCATAGATGATTTATTTGTTTGTCTTGAATCTACGATTCTATTAAACATTTCCAAACACTCTGTCTCACTAACATCTACCCCATCAGCTTTAGCTACAGCTCGAGTTTCTAAAATAATATTTTTTCCAAGATTTCTAGACATATCTTGATTTTTATTAGAAATGTACAAATCAGTATGGTGTAAATCAAAAATTGCAGATAAAGGTCCTATGGCTGTTAATGCGAACAGTTTCATCCACTTTCTTTTCTTAATATTATCTTCTGCAATCGTTTCTAATCCGTGAGATGTGAATGTTTCAGCCAAATTTTTTACTCTTTCACTCGATCCACCCTGGTATTCACCAATCCATGAAGGTAGGCTCGCATGATTTTGAATTATACCTGGTCCTTGAATACTTGAGGCTTGTGTTGTTGATCCGCCTAAAACTTTATCTTTACCAGCAATATTTTGCATTATTTCTTCATGACCAATCCCGTTTTGAAAAGACATGAGTAAAGTATTATCTCCGATAATATTTTTGGCATTTGAGAGTGCATTTTCTAATGCGGTTGCTTTACACATTATTATTATTGCATCGTATTTACCAAGTTTTTTTGGTTCTGTAGTTGCTTTGATTTTAACAATACGATCACCGCCGTGTCCCATCATCTTAAGTCCTTTTTTATTAATCTCATCTACGTGTTCTTGCCAAACGTCAATGAGAACTACTTCGAGACCTTTCTCTGCCAGCAAACCTCCGAATAGGCAACCCATAGCACCAGCGCCGAGCACAGCAACTTTTGTGTCTTTTTTAATCATTTAAGCTTTCATTTTAACTTGAACACCAAAGAACCCAGTTGGTTTTATAAGTAAGACAACAATCATTAATAGAAATGCATATGCATCTTTGTGGCTTCCGGAAATGAAAAATGCGCATGATGTTTCAAATAAACCTACAGTAAAACCTCCAACAATAGCACCAGGTAAACTTCCAAATCCACCAACAACTGCTGAAGCAAATGCTTTTAATAAAATTATGTAACCCATATACACAACTACTTGGTAAGTTGGTCCTACCAACGTTCCAGCTAAGCCTGCTAACGCACATGCTATTCCAAATATAATTGATATATAAAGTGGTACATTAATTCCAACTAAGTTGGAGATTACCTTTGAGTGCGCTACGGCTCGAACACCTAAGCCCATTTTAGTTTTATTTAAAAAGAAATATAAAGCGCCTGCCACAGTAAATCCTGTAACCAACATCCATAAATATGTCATTGGCAACGTCACGCCACCTATATTAATTGGTAATCCTAAATCTGCATGAAAAGGATGTGCTGTTGGATTCCAAATTATGTAAGCTAAGTTTAATAAGACAACTGATAAGCCAAAACCACAAATAATAATTCCCATTCCAGCAACGGTATAACCACCGCCTTTTTTTGTTAATGGTCTTAAAAAAACTCTTTCTATTAAAACACCAAAAAGACCCATGATAACAAATGCAAAAAATAATCCAATTACATAACCTACCCATCCGTAAGCATCAGGAAAAATTGCATAAATTAATTCTCCATCGATTAGAAAATTATAAACTGTTAAACCTGTAAATGCTCCGAGCATGAAAAATTCTCCGTGTGAAAAATTAACTACATCTAGTCCTGTATAAATTAGAGAAATTCCTACAGCTACTAGTCCATAAATTATTCCCACAGTAATACCGATGATTAATACACCTTTAAGAGACTCTAGGTTCATATCTGGGCTCATACTGATGTATCCTAGAAAAATTAATGTAAAAACTAACATCAAAGTATTTTCAAGTTTTCTTGTAAGTTTAAAACCTTTAAACATTTGCTGTTGTACCTCCCCCACCTAGATATGAATCTTTCACAGACTCGTCGTACATCAATTTTTTAGACTCTCCCTCAACATTAATTACTCCGTCCTTTATTACATAACCGTAATCTGCAAGCAAAAGAGCCATTCTAACGTTTTGTTCTACCACTAAAACTGTTAGGCCATCTTTTCTTATTTTATTAATATTTTTAAAAATATCTAAAACAATTTGCGGTGCTAGCGCTGCACTTGGTTCATCTAGCATGATCATCTTAGGATTTGACATTAAACCTCTCCCAATACAAAGCATTTGTAATTCACCACCTGATAAAGTTGCAGCCAACTGGCTTTTTCTTTCATTTAATCTTGGAAAATAATTAAAAACTTTTTCTATATTATCATTTAATGTTTGCTTTGATTTTAGTGTAAAACCTCCTAATCTTAAATTTTCTAAAACTGTCATAGCGGGAAAAACATCTTTTCCTTGAGTGACTTGAACCAAACCTTTTTCTACAATGTTGTGTGGCGGTAAATTTTGAATATCTTCTCCATTAAAATTTATACTTCCTTTCCAAGTTCTAATTATTCCTGAGCAAGCTTTTAATATCGTGGACTTACCTGTCCCATTTCCGCCAAGTAATGCAACTATAGATTGATTATCTACTTTCATATTAGCTCCGTTCAATATTTGCACTGAGCCGTAGCCTGAAACTAAATTTTTTATTTTGAGCATAGCTGTTGACTTAAAATTGTTTATTTAATCTAATACATTTAATTAAATTAATGCTTAGGCGTCAATTAAAAACGCCGAAGATATATAAATTAATAAAAAGGGGGAAACATGAAAAAAATAAATATAATTTTTTCAAGTTTATTACTTGCTGTTAGTTTATTAGTTACTTCAGTAGCACAAGCTAAAGACATCAAAATTGGTGTTTCATTTAGAATGCTTTCTGACGTTGGCTATAAACATGGTGAGTTAATTCAAGATACTGTTGCGGAGTGGAATTCTTCTGGCGGTATTAACGGAAAAAAAGTTGATTTGATACTTTACAATGATGAATGTAAATCTGAGAAAGGTGTTGCAAATGCTACGAAGCTTGCATACCAAGATAACGTTCACGTTATAATCGGATCTAGCTGTAGTTCAGTTACTTTACCAATGGTACCAGTAATTACTAAAGCTAAAGTTCCACAAATCATTCCGCATTCAACAAGTTCAAAAATCACATTAACAGGAAGTGAATGGATATTCAGAGTTCCTGTTTCATCTAGATTTTACAAAATAGTACAAGCTAAGTTCACAGCAGAAAATGCTGGTACGAAGATAGCTCATATCTATGTACCTGACCAAGCTAGTATGGACTTTTCTAAATCTATGATTGCTTACGTGAAAGATGAATACGGTGTTGATCCTGTTTATGAAGCGCAAGCTGGAGAAAAAGAAACTGACTTTAGATCTTATTTATTAAAAGCTAAAGCAACTAATCCAGATGCACTTGTATGCTCAGGTCTAGTCGATGAAACTGTAAGATGTTTAGTACAATCTTACGAAGTCGGTATACCAAAGAGTGTTGCAAGAGTAGCAAACTCAGTTGCATCAAAAGTTGAAGTTCCAACAAACGCTGGTAAAGCCGCTGTTGGTGTTTCTTACGCTGCAGCATTTGCCGCTTCAGACACAAGACCGATAGCTAAAGACTTTGTGAAACATATTAAGAAAAGATATGGAGTAGTTCCTGGTCACGACTTTTCTCAAATGGAGGATTTATTAACTATGTTAAAACCTGCATTAGAAAAAGCAGAAAAAGGATTTAGCGGTGATCTTGCATCTGATAGGAAAGCTGTAAGAGACTCTATTGCTGGTATAACTAACTTTACTGGTTTAGCTTCAGGACCAATCAGCTTCTGTGCTGCTGGTTCGCCTGAGTGTAGAGATGGTAACAGAACACCTGTTATGATCGAGTACACAAAAGGTGGTAAAAACTGGAAGACTAAAGTAGCTGGTACAGTTACGTTTAACGCTAGCGCTGGTCTTTAATAACTAGAATTTATGAGCGGTAGTTTAATTACTACCGCTCATTTTTTAATCTCAAGGCAATAAAATAATGGATAAATTTAAAGAAATTATAAGACAATATCCTTTCCTAGGTTTTGTTATTGCTTTTATAATTTTAATGTTAGTACCATCTGTTTTTTTTACAGATTTATATCAATCACATTTAGCAAGTTTAATTTGTATCAACATCATTGTTGCTGCAGGACTAAATATTGTGAAAGGGTTTTGCGGTCAGGTTACTGTAGGACATGTTGGGATATATGCAGTCGGTTCATACACCGCTGGATGTATGTTTTTATATTTAGGTTCCGGTTTATGGTTAACCTTGCCTGCAGCAATATTAATAGCTGGTTTATTTGGTATGGCTTTCGCAATTCCATCTTTTAGATTAGAAGGTCCATATTTAGCCTTAGCTACCCTTGGTGGTGGAGAAGCAATACGATTGTTTATTGAAAACGGAGATTTTTTTATGTCAACTTATGGAATTTCCAATATACCTCAGCCAATAATTTTTGGAGTACCTTTTGATACTCCTGATAAATATTACTACATCGCAATGCCTATAATGCTGATAGCAATATATTTTTCATTTAGTGTTTTAAGATCGTCAGTTGGAAGAGCTTTTATGGCGGTTAGAGAAGATCCAATTTCTGCAGCAGCATCAGGAATAAATGTAAAAAAACATAAAATGTTAGCTTTTGTTTTAAGCGCAATGTTTGCAGGAGGTGCGGGTGCAGTATACGCTCATTTACCTCCAGGATATATTCATCCAAACAATTATACTGTAATTGAAATGGTAACTTTCTTAGCCATGGTTGTTTTTGGTGGTTTAGGCCATATTTGGGGAGGAATAATTGGAGCTATTATTATTACGATTGTCTATGATTTAACAAGACCTCTTTATGAATATCAATTATTTATTTTTGGATTAACAATTGTATTAACAATTCTATTTATGCCTAAGGGTATTGGTGGATTTATCGACAAATATTTTATTGATAGAAGATTTAAAACTAAAACAGGAGCAGCGAGTAAATAATGTTATTAAAAACAAAAAAATTAATGAAAGCATTTGGTGGATTAAAAGCAATAAATAAAGTTGATTTTGAATTGCCAGCAAACGAAATTAGAGGAATTATCGGCCCAAATGGTTCGGGAAAAAGTACTTTTTTTAATTTAGTATCTGGTGTTTATGAGCCAGATCCAGGTAGCTACATCGAGTTTGATGGTAAGGATATTACTAATGAGCCTCCACACAAGGTTGGAGAGCTTGGATTAGCTAGAACATTTCAATTACTGAGGTTGTATCAAGATATGTCGGTAATAAATAATGTAATGTCCGGTTATCACACTTTAGTGCCATATAGTTTTATTGATGCTGTTACTGGTAGAAAAAAAATATGGGATCAAGAGAAAAACATTAAAGAGGAAATGATGGAACTTCTTTCTTTTGTAGGCTTGGCTGACTACGCAGAGTTAAATGCAAGTGAACTATCAGGAGGTCAAAGAAGACTTCTTGTTTTAGCTAGAGCTATTGCAGGAAAACCAAAATTATTAATGTTGGACGAACCTGCTGCAGGTCTATCACCAGTGAACGTTGATAATTTGATGAAGATATTAATGCGGTTAAAAGAAAAATACGGCTTAACACTAATTATAATTGAGCACATATTAAAAGTGGTTATGGATACCTGTAGTAAAGTTACAGTTCTTGATCATGGTGAAAAGATAGCAGAGGGTACCCCTACCCAGATCAAGGATGATAATGCTGTAATTGAGGCTTATTTAGGTAAAAAAATGGATGACGAAGAAATGAGAAAGGCACTTGCGGTTTAATACAAAGGGTATATGATTTTAGTTAATAAACTAAGATTCTAAGACTGTGAAAAACAAAATAAATAAAGAGCTAAAAGCCAAAGGTTTCATAAGAATAAGAAACGTCCTTAATTTTCAAAAAGATATCAAGCCAGTACTCAATGATTTAGAAGCAAAAGCTGATAAACTAATAGAAAAATACTTTACAACAAAGGAAGCGAAAAGATTATTTAAATTAAAGTTTCAGGATAAGTACTTTGCATTAACTAAAAAATCTGGGTTAACTTTTGAAAAGATTTTTAATAGTAGACCCCCACAAAACTTTAAAAAACATGAAAATGTTGAATATTTTAATCCTGAATCAATATTCAATCTAATTAAATCGGATAAAATTTTAAATGTGGTTGAGAAAATTATTGGTAAAGAAATTTTTTCAAACCCAATACAAACTTTTAGGGTGAAAAAACCAAATATAAATTCAGGCAAAAATTTTATGGATGGTTTAATTGGTAGAACACCATGGCACCAAGATGAAGGAACTATGAATAAAAAAGCAAGATTCAAAACTGACTTGGTGACAGTCTGGATACCATTTACAAAAACTAATGCTAAGAATGGTTGTATGTTGGCTGTACCTAAAAGTAATAAACTAGGTCTTTTAAATCACCATCACGGATCAAAAGGTCAGGTGGAAATAAAAAATTCAGAACTTATCCATAAATATAGCAAAATGGTTCCGCTTGAAGCTGACGTTGGCGATATAATTATTTTAGATAAAAGATTGATTCACTGTTCTCTTCCAAATGTTTCGAAAAATATTAGGATAAGTATGGACATTAGGTTTCATAAAGCTGGTCAAAGTTCAGGTAGAGAACCACTACCAAGTTTTTATGTAAGAAGTGCCAAAAAAGAAAAAATCAAAGTTAAAACTTACCAGCAGTGGGTCGCTCTTTGGAACAAAGCTTACATGAAATCATTAAACAAGGGTTATACATTTAAATATTATTTACCTATTTATAAACATTCCAAGCAAGATTATTCTAAGAAATTAAATTAATTAATGAAATCAGTTACGGAAAGGGTCTACCTTACAGACTTTATTCTTGCATGCTTTGCTTATTTCCTGTTTGTAGGAAGTGACTCTATTGTTAAATATTTAGGTTCAGATTATTCAATTGTTCAAATTATTTTTGTAAATTCCTGGTTCGCTTTAATCCCAATAGTTTTATACACACAAACTTTAAACGGTTGGAGAAAATTAAAAAAAGCTAACTTTACAGTTCATTTTTTTAGAGCTTTAACAATGGCTTTAGCATTATTTTTCGGTTACACCGGTTTTTACCGATTACCAATGGTTACGATGTACAGCATTGTATTTTTAATTCCTTTGTTAATCACTCTTGGATCAGTTTTCTTTTTAGGTGAGGTGGTAAGATGGAAAAGGTTTACAGCAATATTGATTGGTTTTATTGGAGCAATAATTTCAATTAATCCTTTTGGTACAGAGTATGATAATTATATTTTTTTGGCGCTTTTCTGCCCAATATTTGCATCAGCAAGTTATTTAATAGTTAGAAAGTACGGCTTTAAAGAAAATTTATTTTCATTTTTGATTTATGGAAAAATATTAATGCTTGTTTTAACAGGAGTTTTTGCCTTATTTATTTTTAAGCCAGTCTCTTTAGACCACTTAATGTTAAATGGAGCGGCAGGATTAATGAGGGGAATTGCAACAATTTTTGTGGTAAATGCAGCAAGACATTTACCCGGAGCTATTTTTGGCTCAATTCTATATGTACAAATATTTGGTGGGGTTTTAGTGGGTTATTTTGTTTTCTCTGAAATTCCAACACTAAATAATTATATCGGAAATATAATAATAATAGGCGCAGGTTTATATATTGTGTTTAGAGAAATGCAGCTTAAGAAAAATATTGTTACTTCAACAGCTAGACACCCGACTATCCCTATTAAAAAAGATTAAAGTTTCTTTTTAAAATTTTCTAGAATTTCTTCACTAACATTTACTGAATTTTCAGGCCTAGGAAACTTCCCCTCTAAACTATCTTTAATAAATGCTTTTAAGGCTTTAACTCTTTCGATTTCAATTTCATCTTTCATCTTTTTTAAATTTGTATAAGCTTTTGCATGTCTAGGGGACTTTTCTTGCTCACCACAGATATCATTCATGAAGAGATACATAACATCGGCTTTTTTTCCAGATCCAAGAGATACAGTAACAATACTTGTCCTTTTTGATATTTCCCCCATAATATTTTCAGGAATAACTTCACATTCGGCTGAAAAGGCCCCAGCATCTTCTAAACGTTTAAATTTTTTATATAATTCGTATGCTTCATCAGCAGTTTTACCTACAGCTCTTAATCCACCAATCCATGTTGATTTTCTAGGAACTAAACCTAAATGACCCATAACTGGAACATCTTCTTTTGCAAGTATAGTAACAACATCCATACTTCTAGCAGTCATAACCGCATCAGCACCATTCTCTAAAGCTTTAAAGGCACCACGTAACACATCTTCGGCTGTAGGATAATTATGTAGTTCAAGTGCTGCTGTATAAAAAAGAGATTTAGATCCTTCCCGAACCTTCTTAACATTTGAAGCACTTCCTATTATCATGTCAAAACCAGCTTCTTCAGCTGCTTTTGCCTCTAATGAATTATTTGCAGTTACTTGTGTAAGAATTTTTTTTCCTTTAGCTTTTATAATATCACCTACAGTGACAGTTCTTTTTGCAGGATTAGCCGCCCAAGTATAGATATTTTTCATTTTTATATTTAACCAAATTATTCTATATTTTTCAATTTTGACTATATTTTTTTGAGAAAACCTAAATTCTAAACTTTGATTTTCTACTATCTTTTAAGAATGCTATCACAGTATCTTTGGTTAGTCGGTCAAATGACTTTCCGAAATTAGATACTTTTTCAATTATTTTAGGTGGCATTGTAATGATTTGGCAACCTAATTGCTTGGCTTGAATATAGTTATACGGCTCTCTTACGCTTGCCCAAAGTATTTCAACCTTATTTTTTTTATTGGTCATTTGAACAGCTTTTTTGATAATGGGTACTGGATCTTTTCCAACATCAGCCATACGACCAGAAAAAATTGAAATGATTGAATTAGTTTTATTATCCAGACATCTATTGATTTTCTTAACTTGGGCAATCGTGTAAACAGCAGTTATATTAAGTTTAATTCTTTTTTTGTTTAATTTTCTTATCAATTGACCAGTAAACTTTCCTTTGCTGTTTACTACAGGGATTTTAACATAAATATTTTTCCCCCAAGAGTTTATTTTTAAAGCTTGTTTTTCCATATCTTTAAAATTATCTGCAAAAACTTCTAAAGATATTGGTTTCTTTTTACATATTTTAAGTAAAATTTTTGAATATTTTTCATAACTTTTGGCGCCAGCTTTTCTCATTAAGCTTGGATTAGTAGTAAAACCATTAACAATTGATTTTTTATTGAATTTGTTAATTGTCTTGCTGTCGGCAATATCACAAAAAATTTTGGTTTTAGGCATTTTTAAATATTCTTAACTATATCTTCTGTCATTTTTTTTGCATCAGCAAATAACATCATTGTATTTTCTCTATAGAATAGTTCGTTATCGACACCTGCATATCCTGGGGATAAACTTCTTTTAACAAATAAGACAGACTTACATTTTTCCACATCTAATACTGGCATTCCAAAAATTGGGCTCTGCGGATCAGTTTTTGCAACTGGATTTGTTACATCGTTAGCACCTATTACAAAAGCAACATCTGTATTTGCAAAGTCATTATTAATATCGTCTAATTCAAATACTTCATCATAAGGAACATTTGCTTCTGCTAATAAAACATTCATGTGTCCAGGCATTCTTCCAGCTACAGGGTGAACAGCATAAGAAACTTTGATATCGTTTTTCTTTAAAGTATCTACCATCTCTCTTAATGCATGTTGAGCTTGTGCAACTGCCATACCATACCCTGGAACAATAATTACTGAGGAAGCATTTTTTAAAAGAAATGCTGCGTCTTCTGCGTTACCACTTTTAACTGGCTTTTGATCTTTTTTCTTATCTTTGCTAACGCTTGCGTCTCCCCCAAATCCACCAAGAATCACACTAAAGAATGATCTATTCATTCCCTTACACATTATATATGAAAGAATTGCACCAGATGATCCTACAAGTGCTCCTGTTATTATTAACGCTGTATTTTCTAAAGTAAAACCAATACCAGCTGCCGCCCAACCTGAGTAAGAATTTAACATTGAAATTACCACGGGCATATCTGCTCCACCAATTGGAATAATTAAAAGAACGCCAATTAAAAAAGATATTGCGATCATGCTCCAAAAGAAGCTTTCTGACTGTGAGCTACATAAAAAATAAATTAATACAAAAATTGATATTCCAATTAATAAATTAACAATGTGTTGGCCAGGAAAAGTAATAGGCGATCCTGACATTATCCCTCTTAATTTTAAAAAAGCTATTATTGAACCAGAAAAGGTAATTGCACCTACTGCTGCACCAATTGACATCTCAATCAAGCTTGCCAGTTTTATATCGCCTGGGATACCAAGGTTAAAAGCTTCTGGATTTTTAAATGCAGATATTGCTACAAATACTGCTGCCAAACCAACAAGACTATGAAAGCCAGCTACTAACTCTGGCATAGCAGTCATTGGAATTTTAAAAGCAATGAATGCTCCAATCGCTCCACCAACAAGTAGAAATATAAACACATAAATTGTTGATGTGGAAAAGTTACCAACTGTTAGAAAAGTAACAGTTATAGCGATTATCATTCCTAAAATTCCAAAAAGATTTCCTTGTCTAGATGTTTCGGGTGAAGATAAACCTCTAAGCGCAAGAATAAAAAGTATTCCAGAAACTAAATAAAATATTGCTGATAAGTTTGCTGAGATCATTATTTATTTTTCTTCTTTTTCTTGTACATTTGAAGCATTCTTTGAGTGACTAAAAATCCACCAAAAATATTTACTGCGGCTAAAACGATAGCTAAAAATCCAAATATACTTGATATTTCAAAAATGTTTTCTGATGAGCCTGCTAAAGCAGCTATAATTGCTCCAACAATAATTACTGATGAAATTGCATTGGTAACAGACATTAGAGGAGTATGAAGCGAGGGCGTAACACTCCAAACAACATAATAACCAACGAAAATTGCTAAAATAAAAATACTAAATCTAAATATAAACGGATCAATTTCCATAATAATTCTACTCCTTTAGCAAAGTATTTTTAATAATTTCATCCTCAAGATTAATAACAAATTGTTTTTTTTCTTTACTATAAAGATTTCTAACAAAACTGAATAAATTTTTTGCATATAAATTTGACGCTGTTAAAGGTAATTTATTCATTACATTAGATATTCCAATTATTTTTGTTCCTTTTTTATTAACAACTTTATCTACTTCTGAGTACGCTGCATTTCCACCTTGGGTAACAGCCAGATCAAAAACAATAGATCCAGATTTCATCTTTTCTATCATTTTTTCTGTTATAATTCTTGGTGCAGGTCTTCCAGGTATTAAAGCTGTACAAATAATAATATCACTTTTTGATGCTGCTTTTTCCAACATTTCTGCTTGCTTCTTTTTAAAATCCTCACCTGCTTCTTTAGCGTAACCACCTTTTGTCTCTAAATTTTCAGAACCCTCTACTGTTAAAAATTTTCCACCTAAACTCTCGACTTGTTCCTTTGCAGTTAATCTTACATCTGTAGCAGAAACTATTGCCCCTAATCTTTTTGCAGTTGCAATTGCTTGTAATCCTGCAACGCCAGCACCAACAACTAAAACTTTGGCAGCAGGAACTGTACCTGCAGCTGTCATCATCATTGGAACTGCCTTCTGATATTCATATATAGACTCTATAACTGCTCTGTAACCAGCTAAATTTGCTTGAGAAGAGAGAACATCCATTGATTGTGCTCTTGTTATTCTGGGAAGTAAATTTAATGCAAAAATTTTTAATTTATTTTTTAGAAGTTGTTTTTCTTTTTCGGGGTTATAATTTGATACGATTAAATGAGAGTTCTCTTTAATTTGTTCTAGTTCTTTAGCTTCTGGAAAATTTACTTTACAAATTAAATCTGATTTAGATAAAACTTCTGAAGAATTACCCAAAATTTCTACACCATTATCAGTATAATCCTTGTCACTATAACCTAAACTTTCTCCATATCCATTTTCTAAAAAGACTTTTAAACCCAAATCTTTTAAATTTTTTGAGGTATCTGGAGTAATTGAAATTCTTTTTTCTGGATTTTTTTCTTTTGTGGACCCTACATTCATTAGGAAAGATTAGCCTTGTCTGGCTTTGAATTTGGGTTTTTTTTTATTTATTATGTAAATCTTACCTCTTCTTCGAACCATTTTTGAGTCGAGGTCTCTTTTTTTTAGCGATTTTAAAGAACTTGCTACTCTCATAATTTTAGCCTGGCAACGTCCTACTCTCCCATATCTTAAGACAAAGTACCATCGGCGCTGAAGGGCTTGACTTCCGAGTTCGGAATGGGATCGGGTATAACCCCTTCGCAATAATTACCAGGCATGTTTATATAATATGTTTTGGAATATATGTAAATACAGTTTTTGACACATTTCGTGGGTAAATTATATTGGTTATCAAATGAATAAAAAAAATAGAACAGTAAGCATAATCTTACCAAATTATAATGGTGAAAACTCTCTAAAAGAAACTATAGACTCCATTCTTGGTCAATCATTTCAAGATTTTCATTTGCTTATAATAGATGATTTCTCTAATGATAAATCATTAGAAATTATACAAGAATACAATGATCAAAGAATTAATCTTATTAAATTGAAAAAAAATAAAGGTGTATATTTTTGCAGAAATTTAGGTATGAGATTTTCAAATTCTAAATATTTAGCTTTTATTGACTCTGATGATTATTGGGATAAAGACAAATTAAATAAGCAGATAAATTTTATGATTAAATTTAAACACAAATTTACTTATACTGATTACACTCCTTTTAAAGAAATTGATTATAAAAAAATATTAAAAAAAAAAATAATTGTAAAAGAAAAATTTAATTTTGAAGATTTTTTAAAAAATACATCAATTGCGATGAGTAGTGTAATTTTAGAAAAATCAATTTTAAAAAATCTTAAATTTAAGAAATTAGAAATTTGCGAGGATTACTTGTTTAAATGTGAAATTTTAAAAAGAGAACAAGCTTTTAAATGTAGAGACACAATAATGTTTTATAGAATTTCGAAGAACTCATTACAAAGTAATAAGCTTAAAAATCTTTATTGGGTTTGGAAAATAAATAGGAAATTTAATAAATTAAACTTGTTTCAAAATTTAATTTCTCTAATTATGATTTCTTATAATTCTCTAAAAAAATATGGATTTAAGTGAAATGGTGGGCGTGATAAGAATCGAACTTATGGCCTCTACGATGTCAACGTAGCGTTCTACCATTGAACTACACGCCCAGATTTATTTATAAAAATAAATTATTTTTTTTAAAAATTTTTTTATTTGGAGCTTTCTTAACAAAAATTTTTGGTTATTTAAAGAGTATCCATTTTTTTTAAAGCTTTCCTCATTGATCCTAATCCACTCCTTTATTTCAGAAATATAAAGCTCAAAACTTGTATCAGAAAGATTTTTTTTATGTTTTCTGTAGTATGCTAAGGGTTCGTCGATAGATGCAAATCTGGACTTCATACTTAACTTTATAACGAAATCAAAGTCTCCGATTATATTATAATTTTTATTGAACTTATATTTTTGAAATATCTCCTTTCTTATAAGTATAGTTAAAAGTCCAACAACGTAATTATTTAAAAGTTTTTGTGTTACTTCACCTTCGGGTAATTTATTTTTAACAAAAATTTTACTTTTTTTGTTTTTCTCATTAAAAATATAGCAGTTCGAATATACTAGACCTAAACCATCATCCTTTTTAAATAAATTTACTTGTTTTTGTAATTTATCTTTATTCCACCAATCATCCGTATCTAAAAATGAAATAAATGATCCTGCACTTTTGCTTATTGCGTTATTTCTAGCATCGTAGAGATTCATAAATTTTTCACTTTTAAAATATTTAATTTTTTTTTGATCAAATTTTTGAATTATACTTTGACTATTATCCGTTGATAAATTATCCCAAAAAATTATTTCCCAATTTTTATATGTCTGATCGAATATGCTTTGAACGGACTCCTTAAGATACCTATCTCCATTATGACAATTCACTATAACGCTTATAAGAGGATTATCTTGTTCCATAAAAACTTATTGTTTTCTTTAACCCTGATGTAAGATCATATTTAGGCTTCCAGTTTATGAAAGATGCAATTTTTTTAACTTTTGGATAAAGTATATTAATTTCATCTTTTCTCATTTTGATTGCTCCAAAATTTGGGTTACCTTTTTTTATTAATTTATTAATTTTTTTGATTATATTTTTGATTTTTATGGGTTTACCATAACCAATATTGTAAATTCCTGATTTAATTTTCTTTTTTTTAATAATTTTTTTTATAGCGTTTACAAAATCATCTATAAATAGGAAATCTCTTAATTGTTCTCCCTCAGAACACTTAAAGGTAGAGTTTTTTAAGCAAGATTTAATTACATAAGGTATCAATCTATCAAATTTTTGATAAGGTCCGTATACTTGGTATGGTCTTAAAATTATATAATCAAATTTCTTTTTTTTACTCATTTTAATTATATATTTAGAAGCTTTAAGTTTTGACTTAGCATAATAAGAGTTGGGTTCACACTTATTTTTTTCAGATTGTGGTGATCTCAAATTCCCATATTCCAAACTACTTCCAATTTGAATAAATAGTAATTTTTTA
>CACGJO010000008.1 GCA_902573425.1 uncultured Pelagibacteraceae bacterium | reverse complement strand
TCTTTTGGGGTAACACTTGGTTTACGAATCAAATCTTTAGCTAATTTTAATTCATTTATTTTCATGATTTCTTAATCTCTTAATAAGTCGTTTATAGAAGTTTTACTTCGAGTTTTTTCATCTACTTTTTTTACAATTACTACACAATATAATGACGGACCTTTTGGATTATTTTTACTTGGCATTGACCCTGGAACAACTACTGAGTAAGCAGGAACTTTGCCATAGTGAATTTCACCTGTAGCTCGATCAATAATTCTCGTTGAGGCGCCAATGTAAACTCCCATCGATAAAACTGAGCCCTTTTCGACAATAACACCCTCTGCTATTTCTGCTCTTGCTCCTAAGAAACAATTATCCTCCACTATAGTTGGATTGGCTTGCATTGGTTCTAAAACACCCCCAATACCTGCGCCTCCAGAAATATGACAATTTTTTCCAACTTGAGCACATGATCCAACAGATGCCCAAGTGTCGATCATCGTTCCTTCATCAACGTAAGCACCAACATTTATAAAAGAAGGCATTAGCACAACATTTTTACCAATGTGAGCACCTTTTCTTATAACACCGTTAGGGACATACCTAAAACCAGCTTTCTTTACTTGTTCTTCACTCCATCCTTGGGTTTTCCCATCTACTTTATCGTACCAAGTAGAGTAAGGCCCTTTAGACGCTTTCATTTTATTTACACGAAAACTTAGAAGTATAGCTTTTTTAATCCACTGATTGACCTGCCATTTATCACCCTTCTTTTCGGCAACTCTAATTTTACCGTTATCTAATAAGTCTATTGTTTCACGAACTAACACATTAACCTCTTTGTTAGAGCTATCTAATTTAGCTTTATTTTCGAAAGCTTCATTTATAGATTTTTCAATTTTTTCTAAGTTCATTTATATCCTTTAAAAAAGCTGTTAAGTTTTCTGTTCTATAATTTATAAAATTTTCATTTGAGTATTTTGATGCCCAAGGTTCATTATTTTTAATCCAAACAGTTTTCATACCTAATTCGTGAGCAGGTTTCAAATTTCTCGCGATATCCTCAATAAATATACAATATTGTGGCTCAATTTTGTATTTATCAATTAATCTTTTATAAGTCTCAATGGCAGGTTTTGGGATAAAATCTGAGTCCACAATGTCAAAAATTCCATCAAAAAGCTTATTAATTCCAATTCTTTTAGTGACATTTTCGGCGTGAGCTCGAGAGCCGTTAGTAAATATTATTTTTTTATCTTTTATTTTACTAAGCTCAAGCTCTAAACCTTTATCATTTTTTAAAAATTCTAAATCAATATCGTGAACAAAATCTAGAAACTCTTGTGCGTTTATCTCATGATTTTTGATCATACCATTTAGAGTCGTATTGTACTCATGGAAATAATTTTTTTGTATTTTTTTGGCTTCATCAATGCTGACGTTTAGTTTATTTGAAATGTATTTGGACATTCTTTTGTCGACCTGATCAAAAACTTTAGTATCACCTGAGTAAAGTGTGTTATCTAGGTCGAATAGCCAGTACTTAATATTTAATAGGTCTTTCATTTTCTAATAAGGGTACCAGCACCCTGATCTGAAAAGATTTCTTTAAGTATTGATCTAGGTTTTCTTCCATCAAGAATAACAACACCTCTCACACCATTTTCAACTGCATCAATACAATTTTTTATTTTTGGTATCATACCCCCTTGAATAATTTTTAGTTTAATTAAATTTTCCATATCAAAGGGTTTTATTTCCGATATTAAAGTTTTTCTGTCATCATAAACACCTTCAACATTTGTCATTAATAAAAGCCTTCTAGATTTCAATTTTTTCGCAATGGCGCTAGCTGCAGTATCCCCATTTATATTATAAGCTTGTTTATCTTTATCTAAACCCAGCGGAGCAACAATTGGTATTTGATTTTGACTTATAATATTTTTAATAATTTCAATATTTATTTCCTGCGGAACCCCTACAAAACCAAGCTCAGGTTGGTCGGGGGTTACATTAATAATATTATTTTTTTTTGTATTTATTGATACTGCTTTAGAACCTTTTTTGTTGAGTGAGTCGACAATATCATTGTTAAAATCGATAAGTACGTTTTCGACAATATTTATTACATCTTTGTTTGTGACCCTTAAGCCATTAATAAAGTTACTTTGAATATTACTTTTTTTTAACTCTCTTTCTATTCTCGGCCCCCCACCATGGACAATTACAATTGAAAGACCTAATTTATTTAATATGCTTATATCTTGAATAAAATTATTAAAAATATTTCTGTCAATTAAAACATTTCCACCATACTTTATAACTATCAAGTTCTTTTTATATTTTTTAATATATTTTGGAACATTTGTTACATCAGGCGCATCTTTGGGCCAAAATTTTTTTATTTCTTCTAAACTAATTTCATCAGACATTTATTTTGTTTTAACTGTTGTTCTCTTCATAATTACCCACTGCTGAGCTATTGTTAAAATGTTGTTAATTGTCCAATAAACAACTAGTCCTGAAGGAAAAGGTGCGAGTATTATTGTTAGAAATAATGGAAAGAACATAAATATTTTTGCTTGAATAGGATCCGGAGGTGTCGGGTTAAGCTTTTGTTGCAAATACATAGTTGCCCCCATCATTATTGGCCATGCCCCTATTATTAAAAAAGATGGAGGATCCCACGGTATCAAACCAAAAAAATTAAATATCGATGTTGGATCTTGTGCTGACAAATCTTTTATCCAACCAAAAAATGGCTGATGTCTCATTTCAAGAGAAATGAATAGCATTTTATATATAGCAAAAAAGAAAGGTATCTGAATTAAAATTGGAAGACAACCTGATAGTGGGTTTACCTTTTCTCTTTTATAAAGCGCCATCATTTCTTGTTGAAGCTTAACTTTGTCTTCCTTATGAAGTTCTTTTAATCTCAATAGTTCGGGTTGTAATATTTTCATTTTTGCCATTGATCTAAATGAATAATTAGCAAGTGGAAAAAATAACAACCTTACCGCAGCTGTTACTAAAACAATAGCTATCCCAAAGTTTTTTGTAAGTTCGAACAAATAATTCATTATAAAAAACAGAGGCTTAGTGAAAAAATAGAACCAACCCCAATCGATTGCTAAATCAAATTTATTTATACTTTCTGTCTCTGCATACCCGTCTATTACCTTAACCTCTTTCGCTGCAACAAATACTTTTGACTCTGAAGTTCCGGTCCCAGAAGGCTGAATGACCACAGGTTTGTTTTGAATGTAGTTTGCTTTAAAACCATTTTTGTATGTAAATTCACCTTTAAAAGATTGATTTTTTTCAGGCACTAATGCTGTTAACCAATATTTATCTGTGATGCCAAGCCAACCTTCTCCGGCGGAGTATTCTTTCTTTTTGTCTTTAACATCATCATAGCCCTCTTCCTGCAAGCTCTCATCGAAAACACCAATAAATCCTTCATGTAAAATATAAAAATCTAATACATCTGGGTCTTGGTTTCTTGTTATTTGGGCATAAGGATAAAGCTCAACTCTTTTACTTGAATTATTTTGAACTTCTTGTGTTACTCTAAAGAGAAACTTTTCGTCTAATTCTATTTTCTTTCTAAAGATTATTCCTGATTTATTATTCCACTCAGCAGTAACAGGATTTCCAACTGAAAGTTTGTTATTTCCTACTATTTTCCATAATGAATTTTTTGTTGGAAGTGATGTATCAGTAACCTTGCTCGCTGCCCATCCAGTTTCAATAAAATATCCATCATTTGTTTCAGAAGGATTCAGATATTTTACCTTTTCATCTGAATCGATTTCTTTATTATATTTTTTAAAAATAATATCATCTATCAAAAGCCCCTTTAACGAAATTGAGCCTTTTACATTTTCATTCTCAAAATTTATTCTTTTTGATGACTTGATAGCATCATCTCTTGATATGTTTAGAACTGTTTCTTTTTCAACATTCACACTAGGTACATCAGAATTATCACTTTTTGCACTTGTCGAACTTTTAGACTGTTCTAATTTTTTTTGTTCCTCTATTTGCGGGGTTTCAAAAATTACTGACCAACCAAATAAAACAGCAAATGAGAGAGCAATTGCAAATATTACATTTTTTAAGTCCATTTAATTTTTTTTCTTTTTTGGCACAAGATCTATTCCAGAATTACCCCCTAAAATTTTTACTGGATGACATTTAGTTATTCTCTTGAAGCCCAAATATGTGCCTTTTAAAGGGCCGTGTAATTCTAAAGATTCTATAAAATACTCTGAACAAGTTGGCAAAAATCTACAGTTTTGACCCAAAATGGGAGAAATTAAAAATTTATAAGTTGTCTTCCAGCTTTAGTAGACATTCTGTTTCTGAAGCCATGTCTTCTTTTTCTAATTAACTTGCTTGGTTGGTAAGTTCTTTTCATAAGATTTATTTGGTTAGTATTAATTTTTTTGATATTTATAGGTAATAAGTTTGTATAAGTACAGTTAAAAATTAGTTTATGAATATTACTTCCAAAAATTTAAAAATAGTTATTGGCGCTACTTATTTAATAGCCCTTTTTGCAGTACTGTATTTTGTATTTTCTTTTATTGATGTAAAAGATCTTACAAATTACGAGTTTATAAGAGCTTACAAAGAAAGCATTTTTCAATACAAAAATAATAATCTATTTTTGCTCACTATAGCATTTTTTATTTTTACGATTGTTTGGATATTACTTTTAGGTTTTGCAGGTCCAATCCTACTTTTTGCTGGATTTGTTTATGGTAAATGGTTTGGGACGTTGATTGTATTATTTGCAACAACAATCGGTGCTACTCTCTTATATATTTTAGCAGGACTGTTTTTTAGTGACTTAATAAAAGAAAAATTAGAACATAGGTTTTCTAATTTAAAAAGTTTTTTTAAAAAAAATGAGTTATTTTATTTTCTAATGTACAGGTTTGTCGGAGGTGGTGGGGTGCCATACGGAATTCAAAATGTTTTACCAGTATTATTCGATATATCCGTCAAAAATTATTTTCTGGGTACTCTTATTGGAAGTGGTCCATTAATGTTTGTAAGCGTTGCTTTAGGCTCTGGTATAGAGAGCTTTATTGATAAAAATGAAGAATTAAGTATTTTTGCAATAATTACTTCGCCGGATATATATTTACCTATCTTAGCTTTTTTAATTGTTATCGTACTTGCATTTATTTGTAGAAAATTTATTTTTAAAAAAAATTAATATGAAAAAAATTGACTCTTTTGTTTGGTTAATTTGGTTTTTATTAGTTATAGCATGGAATTATGGTTATCCAGCAGCTACACCTTTTTTAGATGTATTAGTGGCAGTTATTTTATCAATTTTAAATATAATTATATTAAAATTTATTAAGAAATAATTATGGATATAAATTATTTTAAAGCCGCACTGTCTCATCACAGCAAAGGAAATTGGAATAAAGCACAAGAAATTTATCAGCATCTTTTGAAAGAAGATCCAAACAATTATGCAGTACTTCAAAATTACGGACCTTTATTGGCACAACTTAGGGAATATAAATTAGCCAAAGGTGTTTTTCAAAAATGCTTAAAGCTTAAGCCAAGAGATTCTTTAATGTTATACAATTACGGAAAATTTTTTCATGACCAAAAAATTTATGAAAAAGCTATTGAGTATTATAATAAATCATTTGAAATAAATCCTAAGAGCGCCATGTCACAATACAACATTGGAAATATTTATTTTGCGCAAAAAAAATTTAAAGATGCTATTGAGAAATTTAAAAAAGCTACTGACATAAACCCTGCCCATTCTTTTGCATACAATAATATTGGTCTTGCATATAAAAAATTAGGAAATTTTAATGAAGCATTAAAGTTTTATAAAAAAGCAATTGATAGAAATAAAGATTTTGTAGACGGACATGTAAATTATGGAACATTACTTTTATTAACAAATAATCTTGATCTAGGTTTCGAGGAATATGAATGGAGGAAAAAAAGCAAAACTTTTTCCGATTATTTAGATTATTCAAAATTAAATATCAAATCTCCTATTTGGTCTGGACAAAATTTAGAAAGAAAAACAATTTTGATATTTTCCGAGCAAGGTATTGGGGATTTAATACAATTTTCTAGATATCTCTTTGTTTTAAAAGGGACCTTTTCATGCAAAGTTATTTTGAGATTAAAGCAAAACCTTGCACATCTTTTTGATGACTCCATTAAAATCATTACAGAAAATGAAAAAATACCAAATCATGACTTCCACAATCATTTAGCTAGTCTTCCAGGAATTTTTTATAAAAAAAATAAAAATTTTCCAAAAACTAATAATTTTATAAAGGAAAACAAAGACATAAGTCGAAAATGGAAAGAAATCTTAAAAAAATACAAAGGACTCAAAGTTGGTATTAATTCAACCGCCTCATCAGCTACTACTGGTGATAGAATAATTCCATTAGTAGAGTTTGGGAGTCTTACAAATCTTAAAGATATAAATTTTTTTATTATTCAAAAAGATTTTAATAAAAATAACCTCAAAGTAATTAATCAAAATTCAAATGTTAATTATTTTGAAGAATTAGACAAATTTGGAAAACCCTTTCAAGACACAATAGGCTTGGTAAAAAATTTAGATTTAATTATTACCGCAGATACCTCCTTGGGGCATTTGTCTGCAACTTTAGGAAAACCCACATGGATTCTTCTTTCCTTCATTAATGACTGGAGATGGTTTCAAGATAAAAATAAATCTGTTTGGTATGACACAGTTAAATTATTTAGACAAAAAAAAATCGGAAATTGGACACAGGTTTTTGAAATGATATATAAAGATTTAGAAAAAAAGTTATGATTCAGCTTATTTGATATCCACAGTAAGATTTGAGCTTGCATATTCACATTCTTCAAAGTAAAACATAATAAAATTATGGTGCTAAAATGGGTATTCATTACGATTATAAATCAACTAGAGGCGAAAAAGCTTTGAAAAAAGAGGCCAAAAGAAAAGCTCGTCTTGAACAAAGAAAAGCAAAAAGAAATCTGAAATCTAATACAGAGAGCGTTGAGGAAAAAATGCATGATATTCAAAAAACCATAACATTGGATGATTTAACTAATCCAGACAAAAATTAACTCAAATGAAAATTGTTGAAAGGAAAGAGAAATCTTTTTTACGTAAAGAGTTGGCCTTAAAATTAAATTTAAAAAAAAGAAAAAAAATTAAAAATAAATATAAAATTAAAAAGAAAATATGACAGTATTATCTGACAAATGGATAAAAAAGATGGCAAAAAGTCAGAAAATGATTACCCCGTTTGTATCAAAACAAGTTAGAAAAGGAAAAATCTCATTTGGCATATCATCATATGGATATGATGCAAGAGTATCAAATGATTTTAAAGTTTTTACAAATGTCAATTCTGCTGTAGTGGATCCAAAAAATTTTAAAAAAGATAGTTTTATTACTAGGAAATCAAATACGTGTGTCATACCTCCAAACTCTTTTGCATTAGCAAGGACAGTCGAATACTTTAAAATTCCAGAAAATGTAATGGTAATATGTTTAGGTAAATCAACTTATGCCAGATGTGGAATTATAGTTAATGTGACTCCTTTAGAACCAGGATGGGAAGGATATGTTACACTTGAATTTTCAAACACCACGCCTCTGCCAGCAAAAATCTATGCTAACGAGGGCGCAGCTCAATTTGTATTTCTAAAAGGAAATGAAAAACCTGAAGTTTCTTATTCTAAAAGGAAAGGTAAGTATATGAAACAAAAAGGCGTAACACTTCCTAAAATCTAATTAATGCAAAAACTTAAAGTAAAAGGTAAGAATATTCTATCTGGAGAAATAAAAATCTCAGGATCAAAAAATGCTACTCTACCAATACTTGCTGCATCTATTTTGTGTGATAAAAAAATAGAATTAAAAAGAGTCCCACTAGTAAAAGATGTTGTGACTATGTGTCATTTATTAAAGCATATGGGATCAAATATAAAAATCAGTTCTCAAAACAAAAATATTTATATAAATAATAAAAATAAAAAATTTAAAAATATTGCTCCATACTCATTTGTTAAAACTATGAGAGCAGGTATAATCGTTTTAGGCTCTTTATTGGCAAGATTTGGAAAAGCCAAAGTTTCTTTACCTGGCGGCTGTGCAATAGGTACAAGACCAGTCGATATTCATCTATTTGGTTTAAAAAAGTTAGGCGCTAAAATCAAAATAAAAAACGGATATATTTTTGCTGAGGCTAAAAAAGGTTTAACCGGCTCACAAATAAAATTCCCATCAATATCTGTAGGTGCTACTGAGAATGTCATAATCGCTGCAAGTTCAGCCAATGGGACTACTTATTTAAAAAATTGTGCATGTGAACCTGAAATAAAAAATTTAACAGATTTTCTGAATAAAATGGGTGCTAATATTTCTTGGCTGGGAAAAAGAGAAATTAAAATAATAGGCTGTAAAAAATTTAAGCAAGCAAGCCATCAAGTTATGTTTGATAGAATAGAAGCAGGAACATTTATTATTGCAGGTGCATTAATTGGAAAAAAATTAAAAATTTCAGGAATTCAGACGCGTTTTTTAAATACAGAGATTAAAATTTTGAGAAAAATGGGCGTTAAGATGAAAATAAGTAAAGATTACATAATAATACTTCAATCACATAAAATAAAACCTATTAATATTAAAACGGAACCTTACCCGGGTTTTCCAACAGACCTACAAGCACAAATGATAGTTTTAATGACTAAAGCAAAAGGCAAATCTAAAATAAAAGAAAATATTTTTGAAAATAGATTTATGCATGTGCCCGAACTCAATAGAATGGGAGCAAAAATTAATACATCGGGAAATTTATCTTATATAGAGGGACCTCAAAACTTAAATGGTGCAGAGGTCATGGCTACTGATTTACGAGCGTCAGTAAGTTTAGTTCTTGCAGGGCTAATAGCAAATAATCAAACAATAATTAATAGGGTGTATCACTTAGATAGAGGATATGAAGATTTAGAAAAAAAACTCAGACAGTGTAATGCAAAAATTTCTAGAATTTCTTAACAATGAGTTATAAAAATCTAAAGTTATTGGCAAACTCAGAGGAAGATCTAAGAGTTATATCCGCTCATTTACAAGATTCAATTACTCAAGTTAAGAATATCGCCCATTTAAAAAAAAACAGAATTTTTTTAATACAATTTAATAGGTTTATGTGGGAAGACATTGAAAAAGGGGTATTTAGAAAAAGTAGAAGAATACAGTCAATTCTCAAATTTGATAATATTCTAGATGTTTATTCAAAGAATATAAATCAAAAAAAAAAAGATCGTTTTTTAGATTTTTTAGCAATTGAAACTAAATCCTTGTCTGATAAAAGTTACGAAATTAAACTAAATTTCGCAGGTGATATTTTGATTAAATTAAATGCAGAGATAATAGAGTGTTTTTTAGAGGATTTGGGGGAATCTTGGGAAACAAAAAATAAACCCAAAAATAATTTTTTTAATGATTAATATATTATCTTCAAAATCAAAGAGTTTTAAACAACAGCTTTTAAGATATTTAGACTCTCGAAAACCAAATAATGAGTCTAAAATAAGAGTCGTTAAAAAAATTATTTCCGAGGTTAAAAAGGAAAAAGATCAATCTTTATTAAAATATGAAAAAAAGTTTAGTAATTTGAAAAAATTGAATAAAAAAGATCTTTTTTTTACCAAATCAGAAATGGATAAAATAATTAAAAGTTTAGATATTAAAACAAAAAATTCAATTAATATTGCTTTTAAAAGAATTTATAAATTTCACAAAAACCAAAAGTTTAAGGATTTTAAAGTTTTAGATAATTATAAAAATACACTTTCTTATAGGTCAATGCCCTTAGAAAAAGTTGGAGTTTACGTTCCAGGCGGTGTCGCAAATTATCCAAGCTCTGTATTGATGAATTGTATTCCTGCAATTGTGGCAGGAGTAAAAAAAATTTATCTAACTGCTCCATGTATAGGAAAAAAAATAAATCCAGGAGTAATATATGCCGCAAAGAAATGTAAAGTTAAAGAAATTTATAAATTAGGTGGTGCACAAGCAATCGCTGCTTTTACGTACGGAACTCAAACAGTAAAAAAAGTAGATAAAATTGTTGGGCCTGGAAACGAATATGTTGCTTTAGCCAAAAAAGAAGTTTTTGGAGAGGTAGGGATTGATATGTTTGCTGGTCCTTCTGAGGTAACTATAATAGCTGATAAATATTCCAACCCAGACTGGATTGCATCTGATTTATTAGCTCAAGCCGAACACGACGAGATGTCACAATCAATTCTTATAACTGATAATAAAAAAATAATAATCAAAGTAAAAAAAGCTTTAGGATCCCAAATTAAATTTTTACCAAAAAAAAAAATAGCTACAAAAAGTCTAAAAAAATTTGGAATTGCTGTTTTAGCTAAAAATTCTAATGAAATTTCAAATATAACAAATAAAATTGCACCCGAGCACTTGGAAATACTTACATCAAAACCACAAAAATATTTGAAAAGTATAAATAACGCTGGATCTATTTTTCTTGGGAAATATTCACCCGAGGCTATGGGAGATTATCTTGCAGGACCAAATCACGTATTACCTACTTCAGGCACAGCTAAATTTTCATCGGGATTATCCGTGTATGACTTTTTAAAAAGACAATCTATAATTAAAATATCTAAATCAGGGATTGAAAGACTTGGTTCATCAGTTATAAATTTGGCTGAATATGAAAATTTACAAGGACATGCTAATTCAATTAAAATAAGGATTAAATAAAGGTATTAATTTGGCTAAACAGGATAAAATTGAATTTAAGGGAAAAGTTACGGAACTTTTACCAAATGCAATGTTTAGAGTTATGCTTGAAAATAATCACGAAGTTTTAGCTCATACCGCTGGAAAATTAAGAAAGAATAGAATAAGAGTCTTAGCCGGTGATCAGGTTCTTGTAGAAATGACACCGTATGATTTAACTAGGGGTAGAATTACCTTTAGATTTTAGTGGCCTTGTAGCTCAGTAGTAGAGCAGTACCCTGAAAAGGTATGTGTCGTTTGTGCGATTCAAACCAAGGCCACCACAAAGTTAGGGCAAGATGAACAAAATAAAATCAGATATTGAAATAGCAAGATCATCTAATATGAAGCCCATCAGAGATATTCTTGGTAAATTCGATATTCCTGATGATCCTTTCTCATTTAGCCCTATGGGACGCCACATCGCAAAACTTAATTTAGAATATATAGATAAATTAAAAGAAAAAAAAAGTAACTTAATTTTGGTAACGGCTATAACACCTACACCTGCAGGCGAAGGAAAAACAACAACCTCAGTAGGGTTGAGCGATGGTTTAAATAAAATTGGAAAAAAATCAATTGTTTGTTTAAGAGAACCTAGTTTGGGACCCTCTTTTGGAATGAAAGGCGGAGCTGCTGGAGGTGGGTATGCACAGGTTGTTCCAATGGAACAAATAAATTTACACTTTACTGGAGATTTTCATGCAATAACTTCAGCACATAATTTGCTATCGGCTTTAATTGATAATCATATTTATTGGGGCAATAAATTGAATATAGATCCAGAAAATATAGTTTGGAAACGAGTAGTTGATTTAAATGATCGTGGGCTTAGAAAAATAAAAATAAATCTTGAAAAATTGAAAGCAAACGTCCCAAGAGAAGATAGTTTTGATATTACAGTAGCCTCAGAAGTAATGGCTATTTTTTGTTTGTCAAACAGCATTAAAGATTTAGAAGATAAAATAGGAAATATTACAGTTGCCTATACTAAAGATAAAAAACCAATTTATGCGAAAGATTTAAAAGCTAATGGGCCTATGACAGTATTGTTAAAAGAGGCAATTAGACCCAATGTAGTTCAAACATTAGAAAATAACCTTGCGATTATCCATGGTGGACCATTTGCAAATATTGCCCACGGGTGTAATTCAATTATTGCTACAAAAACTGCCTTAAAACTATCTGAATATGTAATTACGGAAGCTGGTTTTGGAGCTGATCTTGGAGCTGAAAAATTTTTAGATATCAAATGTCGTAAAGCAGGTCTTAAACCCAGCTGTGTAGTTCTTGTAGCTACAATAAGAGCTTTAAAAATGCACGGAGGTATTGAGAAAGAAGATCTTAAGAAAGAAAATCTTGATGCACTTAAAAAAGGCATACCCAATTTAGAAAGACACATACATAATATTAAAAAGTTTGGTTTAGAGGTAATAGTTGCGATTAATCACTTTATTACCGACACAGATAAGGAAATTAAAATTATCCAGGATAAATGCACTAAACTTGGGATCAAAGTTAGTCTCTGTATGCATTGGTCAGATGGTGGAAACGGAACAAAAGATTTAGCAAATAGTGTAGTAGATTTATGTAAGAAGAGTGACACATCTAAATTTAAATATTTATATTTTGATCAAATACCAATTTTAGAAAAAGTAGAAAAAATTGCTAAAGAAATTTACTGTGCAAAAGGAATAGAAGTAGATGAAAAAATTAAGGAACAAGTTAAAAAAATAGAGAGAGCAGGATTTGGTAAATTTCCAGTTTGTATTGCCAAAACGCAGTATAGTTTCTCCACTGATCCTAAATTAAAAGGGGCTCCTTCAGGTCATACATTATCTATAAGAGAAGTTAGATTATCTAGTGGAGCCGAATTTGTAGTTGTTGTGTGTGGGTCAATCATGACTATGCCGGGCCTCCCAAGAAATCCAGCTGCAGATAATATTAAATTAAATAATAAAGGTGAGATAGAAGGTTTGTTTTAAAATTTATTTCTTTTTATACTTAGCTGCCTCTTCTGAACCACCAGTCGCACTTCCTTTGCTGTAAGAATGAGCACCCATTCCTGCAAGTTGACCATCTTTAATAATTAAGTAAGGGTCTCTTATTGGTTTTTTATCGAAGAAACATTCTAAAATTTCTCTAACACCTGCCGCATATCTAGCTTGTGCTGATAATGAAGTACCCGAAGTGTGAGGTGTCATACCGTGGTTTGGCATTGATCTCCAAATGTGGTCATTTGGCGCTGGTTGAGGAAACCATACATCACCAGCATATCCACTTAATTGTCCGGATTTAAGAGCCTTAGCTATTGCTTCTCTATTACAAATTTTCCCTCTAGCTGTATTAACAATGTAAGCACCTTTTTTCATTTTGCTTATTAATTTGTCGTCGAATAAATTTTCTGTTTCAGGGTGAAGTGGACAGTTAATTGTAACAACATCACAAACTTTAACTAAAGACTCAACGGAGTCATGAAATGTTAAATTAAGTTCTTTTTCAACTGAGTCAGGCAACTTGTGTCTGTCAAAATAGTGTAGATGAACATCGAAAGGCTTCATCTTTCTTAAAGCATCTAATCCAATACGTCCTGCAGCTACAGTTCCAACATGCATACCTTCTACATCATAAGATCTATGAACTGCATCAGCAATATTCCAACCACCTTGATTAACTATATTGTGTTGGTTGTGATAATCTCTAACTAAAGACAAAATCATCATTACAATGTGCTCAGCTACTGATCTTGAATTACAATAAGTAACTTCAACCACGTCAATTTTATTATCCATTGCAGCTTGTAAATCTACATGGTCTGATCCAATACCAGCGGTAATTGCCATTTTTAATTTTTTAGCTGACTGAATTCTCTCTTTTGTTAAATAGTAAGGCCAAAATGGTTGTGATATAACGACATCAGCATCGACCAATTCTTTGTCTGCTTTACAACCTTTTGCATCTTTGTCTGATGTTACGACTAATTGATGGCCATTAGTCTCTAAAAACTTTCTTAAACCCAATTCCCCAGAAACACACCCCAGTAATTGACCAGGTTTAAAATCTATCCCTTTAGGTGTTGGCAATGCCATGCCATCTGGATATTTATCTAGTTTTGGCAAACTTTCTACAGGGTAGCTTTTTGGCATTCCTCCCTTAGGATCGTCATATAGAACACAAAGTACTTTCATTTTTCCCTAAAACTTATTTGACTATTATAGCGTCACAAAGTCAAACTCTTCTTGTATTGATTTTTCTGGACACGTTGAGGGGTACCCTGGTATATCCCGAGAAATATGCATTTTTCTTTAGAGATAACAATGAAGACAAGCCTTTCAGTTTTGCCCAAAGTGAAAGATGTTTACATTACTATGTTGCCTGGCAATGATTTTAAAGAAGTTGCTAATAAGGCAAAAGAACTAGTTCAATCCGGGTTTAATCCCGTACCTCATTTTCCTGCTCGCTCAATTAAGAATTTAGATCAACTAAAAGATTATGTTACCATGTGTAAAGATTTTGGCGTAAAACAGGCTTTAGTAATTGGAGGCAGTGCTGAACCTATAGGTGATTACCATTGTTCTCTTCAACTTTTAGACACAGGTTTGTTTCGGGGTTTTAAGATAGGAATTGCTGGACACCCAGAGGGATCACCTGATATATCGGAATCAGACCTAGAAAAAGCGATGAAAGAAAAAGAACCTTTTGCAGACTACATTGTAACGCAATGGCTTTTAAATCCCGATCCGATAAATCAATTTATCTCTAAACAAAAATTACCTGTTCATGTTGGAATTACTGGTCCATTAAAAATAACTAGTCTTTTAAAATTTGCAAATATTGTAGGAGCAAAAAATTCAATTAATTTTCTTAAATCTAATGCCTCTAAAGCATTAGATTTACTAAGACCATCTGATCCGAACGATTTAATAAATAAGATTAAGGGTTCAACAAATAATTTTCATATTTATACTTTTGGGGGATTAAAAGAAACAAATAGATGGTTAGAGAATAATAATTATGCCTAAAAAAATTCCAAACTCTTACAAAGTTGAAAAAGTAAATTATGACAGAGTAAGACACGAAACTTCAGTTGATCAATCAGACAGACAAGTTCCATATAATCTTAGACAAAGTGGACCAACAAAAGTTGATTTATTAATATCAACACGTGTAAGAAAATCTCCTTACTGGCATCTATCAATGAAAGCAGGCTGTTGGAGAGCTACAGTGTATAATCGCATCTATCATCCACGAGGTTATGTAAGACCAGAAAAAGGTGGAGCAATGGTTGAGTATCAAGCTATTAAAAAACATGTAACGATGTGGAATGTTGCGGTAGAAAGACAAATTCGTGTTAAAGGACCAGATGCAGAAAAATTTACAGACTATGTGATTACTAGAGATGCTACAAAGATTTCAACGATGAGGGGACGATATGTTGTATTATGTAATTATAAAGGTGGAGTTCTTAATGATCCGGTTTTAATGAGAGTAGCTGATGATGAGTTTTGGTTTAGTCTATCCGATTCAGATATTGGTATTTATTTACAAGGCGTAAATGCAGATAAAAGATTTAATGTAGAGATAGATGAAATTGATGCTTGCCCAGTTCAAATACAAGGGCCTAAGTCAAAAGCACTTATGAGTGATTTAATAGGAGATCAAGTCGATTTAGAAAATATGCCATTTTATGGACTAGCAGAAGCCAAAGTAGGCGGTAGAAATTGCGTTATATCACAATCTGGTTTCTCTGGGGAAGCCGGATATGAAATCTATCTTAGAAATGCAACTCTATATGCAGAAGATATGTGGAATGCAGTTCTTAAAGCTGGAAAAAAACACAAACTAATGGTGATTGCACCAGCACATCATCGAAGAATCCAGGCTGGAATATTGTCTTGGGGTCAAGATATGGATCAACAAAACAATCCCTTTCAGTGTAACCTAGGTTATCAAGTTTCTTTATCTGGAAAAGGTCAATGGGAAAAAAAATCTGACTACATTGGTAAAGAGGCATTAGAGAAAATGAAAACACAGCTTAAAAACGGTGAAAAACCATATAAATTACAATTAGTTGGACTAGAGCTCGGAGGAAAATCAATAGAAGATTATGCAAATGATTTTTGGTTGATTTCGGATGACAAAGGCGGAAAACCAGTTGGATTTATTACCTCACCATGGTTTCATCCAGAAAAAAAAACAAATATAGCCATGGGTTATGTTCCTTATGAAGGAAATTTAAGCAATAATGGTTTTCCAATAGGTAACTTTGGCAAAAAATATAAGGTGCACCTTCCAAAAAAATATTCCAATAAACCTGTTAATGCGACAGTTGTGCCAATACCATTTACCGAGTCATTCAATAAAAATACTAGAGAATCTAACTAATTTAAATATTTAAAATAATTTTTTATGATTGAAAAATTTAATAACATTTTTTATTTAATCGTATTTTTCGTCCATTTTGCAGCTTACGGTGTTTATGCTTTTAAGTCTGTAATCACTACAAAATCTTTTATTAAACAATACGGAATGGACGTTACATCAGCAGGAATAGTAAGATTATTTGGAGGATTTTTTATTGGATCAATTTTAATGGCCTTATACATACTTTTAGTCAGAGATAACGGGGTTCAGGCTACATGGGCTTTTTTTAACCTTGTTTTTGTTCAAAATTTTGTTTTGTTTTTTATAGGTATATATAACCATTTCATCAATAAACTTGGTCATACAAAAAAAACATCAATCGAACAAGTTTTTGCACCAGGGACACTCACACTATTAAGTGCAATACTTTGTTACGGTTTAGCAGATAAAATTTATATTTAGTTAACTGAATTTTTATCATTTTGGTTCTCATAGAAACCAAACCCGATCATCTCATGAAGTACTTCAGCGACCTCATTTAAATTAGGACACTCTAAAAGCTTTTGCTTTTCTGCTACTGAAAATGGTGAGATCATTGCTAAAGTGAAAATTTGTTGGAAATTTTTAAGCCTAGAAAATTCCTGCCAATTTATTAACATTCCTTGTTGATTAAAAAATTTCGTTGAATCTTCTATAAGCTTTTTTAACAAATCTTTTTTTATTTCATTTTCACCGAACATCATGTCCCCTTTAAACTCATCGTAATTAACATTAAACTCCCTGTATTTTTTATTATTTTCAACTTCATTGTTGATACTAAATCTAGTAAGACCTTTTAGGTTTATCAAAATTCTTCCATCAGCAGTTCTTTCGTGCTTATCAATTTTTCCTAAACAACCGACTCTAAATACATCACCACCGCGATCTTTTGATTGTATCATCCCAATATGTCCATCATTTTTTAAGGCATCCTCAACCATTTTTAAATATCTTTCCTCAAAAATATTAAGGGGTAAACTTGTTTTGGGAAAGAAAACAGCTCCCCTCAAAGGAAAGATTGATATTTTTTTTGGTAAAATATTTTTCATTTAATTATTTATGCAGCTCTTCCACAACAATGTTTATATTTTTTTCCAGACCCACAAGTACAAGGTGAGTTTCTAGAAACTTTTTGTTTTTTTTCAATTGGATTTTTTGTCTCCTTTTCGCCACTAGCCTTTTTCTCTTGAACAACAACCTTTAAGTTCATTAGAAACTTTATGGTGTCTACTTTTACTTTTAAAAGTAAATTTTCAAATAGCTCAAACGCTTCCTTTCTAAATTCAGCAAGAGGATCTTTTTGCCCATAACTTCTTAGTCCGATTACCTGTCTAAGTTGTTCTAAATATTGAAGATGTGACCTCCACAAGAAGTCTAACATTTGCAGAAAAATTCTTTTCTCAACCTCATTATTTTGATCTTGTCCTAAAATTTTTATTCTCTCTTTTCTTATATCATTAAAAATATTATCTATTTTTGTATTAAAATCTTTTATATCCATATTTGAAAAATTCTTAATTTGGTCTTCAGAGAAAATATTTCCAAAATTAGTTTTTATTTGTTTTGAAAAAACTTTTAAATCATTGTTATTTTTATAGTTTTCAAGAGCTGTTTTACCACTTTCTTTTATCTCATTTAAAAATGAGTCTATCATTTCTGAAACTTTTTCTGTTTTTAATATTTTTAATCTTTGGCCAAAGATAACTTGTCTTTGATCGTTCATTACATCGTCAAATTTTAAAAGAGTTTTCCTAATTTCAAAATTTCTAGCCTCCACTTTTTGTTGGGCTCTTTCCATTGCTTTATTTATCCAAGGATGATTAATAGACTCATTTTCTTTTAGTCCTAATTTTTTTAACATTCCATCAATAGACTGTCCTCCAAATATTCGCATTAAGTCATCCTCTAGACTTATATAAAAAACTGATGTACCCGGGTCACCCTGTCTGCCAGACCTTCCTCTCAATTGATTGTCAATTCTCCTACTTTCGTGTCTTTCGGTACCCAAAATAAATAGACCGCCAAGATTTTTTACTTTTTCTTTATCAATTGCTTTGTTATCTTTTCGCTCTGTATTTTTATTTCCTCCTAACTGAATATCTGTACCCCTACCAGCCATGTTTGTTGCAATTGTTACCATATTAACTTTTCCTGCATCAGCAACTATTTTTGCTTCACTTTCATGGAGCTTAGCGTTTAAAACATTATGATTAATTTTATTTTTTTTTAATAGATCAGATATATTTTCTGACTTCTCAATGCTTGTTGTACCTACTAAAATTGGTTGGCCTTTATTATTACATTCTTGGACTTTTTTCAATATTGCGAAATTCTTTTCTTTATCGGTTCTAAAAATTTGATCGTTTTGATCTTCTCTAATCATATTTTTATGGGTAGGTATGCTTATTACATTTAATTTATAAATATTAAAAAATTCCTCAGACTCAGTTAACGCTGTCCCCGTCATTCCCGAAAGTTTGTTGTACAATCTAAAATAATTTTGAAAAGTAATAGAAGCCAAAGTTTGATTTTCTCTCTGGATTTCAACATTTTCCTTTGCCTCTATTGCTTGATGAAGACCATCACCAAATCTTCTTCCCTCTAGTGTCCTTCCTGTAAACTCATCAATAATTTGAACACTATTATCTTTAACAATGTAATCTTTATCTTTTTGAAATAAAAAATTTGCCCGTAAAGCCTGATTTATATGGTGAACCAAGTCCATATTTTCTGGATCATAAAAATTATTATTTTTTAATAAACCTGATTGTAAAGACATTTTTTCAATTTTATCGATACCATTATCAGATAAAATCGCATTTTTATTTTTTTCATCTAATTCAAAATCTTTTTTTTCGAGAACAGTTACAAATTTATTCGCAAGGAAGTATTTATCAGATTTGTCCTCTATACCCCCAGAAATTATAAGCGGCGTTCTTGACTCATCTATCAAAATACTGTCGACTTCATCAACAATACAAAAATCTCTCTTTTTTTGTACCATCTCGGAAATATCATATTTCATATTATCTCTTAGATAATCAAATCCTAATTCATTATTTGTTGCATAAGTAATATCCAACTCGTAATTCTTTTTTCTTTGTATATCGTCCAAGTCATTAGTAATACATCCAGTTTTTAGACCTAGTTTAGAATAAATTCTTCCCATCCACTCAGAATCACGCTTTGCAAGATAGTCATTTACTGTAACTATGTGTACGCCATTTCCGCTTAAAGCATTTAGGTAAGCAGGCAATGTAGAAACTAAAGTTTTACCTTCCCCCGTTTTCATTTCGGCAATACTCCCTCTATGAAGAACTACGCCACCAACAAGTTGAACATCATAGTGTCTCTCATTTAAAGTTTGTTTTGCCGCCTCCCTTACCAACGCAAATGCTTCAGGCAAGGCATCGTCTAACTTCCTTCCTTCAGATATGTTTTTTTTTAATTGATTTGTTTTCTCAATAAATTTTTCTGGCGTAAAATTTAGAAAATCTTTCTCTAGATTATTAATTTTTTGAATCAAAGGCTTAATTTTGTTTAATTCCTGTTGATTACTGCTTTTAAATAACTTATTTAATGCTGTAGTTATAAAATTCATTTTTAATTTATATATTATATAGTGATTAATTAAGATATTTACATGACAATAAACCTTAAAAACTTTTTAAAAGACAAACAGAAATTGTCGAAAATGGGGGAATTCCAAGAACTACAAGAAATTGATGGTCTTGAGGTCTCTGCAGTTTCAGCAGATTTATATGGAAGTGGAAGAGATGACTTGGCTCTCTTTTATTTTAAGGAGGGTGCAAATTATGCAGCTGTTTATACAAATAATTCAATTTGTTCAGAATCTATAACCTGGAATAAAGGGCTAAGAAAAACATCCATAAAAGCTTTGATGGTTAACACTAAAAATGCGAATACTTTTACTGGATTGCAAGGTTTTGAAGGAGTAGAAACCCTTTCTAAAACCCTTGCCAAAAATTTAACTTTAAGAGAAGCACAAAAAAAAGAAGGAACAACAAGCGTAATTAAACCAAATGAAATATTATTTGCCTCAACAGGAGTTATTGGTGAGAAGTTTCCGACGCAAAAAATAAAAGAATGTATTCCAAATTTAGTTGAAAAATTAAGAGATAGACAAAATAAATTTATTTGGTTTAAGTCTGCGTCTTCAATAATGACAACAGATACAAGACCAAAATTAGCTTTCGAAGAGTGTAAATTTGGTAATCATGACATTAGACTTTGCGGGATAGCAAAAGGGTCAGGTATGATAGCACCGAATTTAGGAACTATGCTTTCATTTGTTTTTACCGATGCAGATATACCATCAATTTATTTAAAAAGTTTACTAAAAAAAGCAGTTTCAAATTCTTTTAATTCTATAACAGTGGACAGTGATACTTCTACAAATGATATGGTTGCTATTTTTTCAACAAACAAATTTAAAGCAGGTAAAGTCTATAATGCTTTAGATCCAAAGTTAAAAGATTTTGAAAATGCATTACAAAAACTTTTATTAAATTTAGCAAAACAAATTGTAATCGATGGGGAAGGCGCAAAGAAATTTGTAACAGTAAAAGTTATTAATGCTAGATCACAACAAATGGCAAAAAAAATTGCTTTTTCGGTTGCTAATTCTCCTCTTTTTAAGACAGCAATGGCAGGTGAGGATCCAAATTGGGGAAGAGTTATCATGGGCATAGGAAAATCAGGAGAAAAAGTTTCTGTAGATAAAATCGAAATCAAATTTGGAGATCTTAAAGTTGCAGAAAAAGGGAGAATATCAGATCAATACGACGAAAAAAAACTCAAAGAATATATGAAGTGGGATTCATTATTAATTGAAATTAATCTCAAACTTGGACAAGGCTCATACGAATGTTATACGTGTGATTTTACAAATGATTATGTTAATATTAATGCTGATTATAGAAACTAATGATTAAATATAATCTAAAATGCAAAAACAAACATGAATTTGAAAGTTGGTTTTCAAGTTCAAAAGAATTTGAAAAACTAAAATCAAAAAAAATCATAGAGTGTGCATTCTGTGGGACAAAAAATGTTCAAAAATCAATAATGTCACCAAATGTTATTAGTAAAGAACAAAAAGAAAAAAATATTAAATCTAGGCTTTATATTAAAAAGATTAAAAAAGATTTATTAAAAATGAGAAGTTTTATAGAAAAAAATTTTAAATACGTTGGTGATAATTTACCACAGGAAGCGAGAAATATTTTTTATGACAAAGGAAAAAATAAAAATATATATGGCAAGGCAACATTTAAAGAAACAGAGGAATTAAGAGAAGAAGGCATAGAGTTAACCACTATTCCATGGATAGATAATAAAAAAGATAATTAACTTTTTTTTGCCAGAAGAATATAATTTACAGAACAATCTTTACTTTTTGCCCAATCATTTGAAAAAATATTATATTTTAAACCAGTTAAGTCTAACTTGTCTAAATTAAGCTTACTAAATTTCTGCTCTATTTCGTCAGGGGTTAAAAACTTTTGCCAATCATGAGTACCAATTGGAAGCCATCTTAGTATATATTCTGCACCAACTATTGCCTTTATATACGACTCAAAGGTTCTGTTGATTGTTGCAATAAACATTATACCATTCTTTTTTAAAAGTTCAGTTGCTGACTTCATAAACAAATCTACATTTTCTACATGTTCAATTACTTCAAGATTTAATATTACATCAAATTTATCCTGAATTTGTTTTTTTTCAGGAGAGGTATTTATATATTTAATTTTTAAATTATTATTTCGGGCATGAATTTTTGCAACCTCTATATTTTTCGATGAAGCATCGATTCCCGTCACGTTACCACCTAATCTACATAATGGCTCGCTAACAAGACCACCTCCACATCCTATATCTAAAAATTTTAACCCGTAAAGGCGATTATCATTATTATTTTTGAGATTAAAATGATTAGTACATTTATCTATAATGTATTTAATTCTTATTGGATTAAACCTGTGTAAAGGTTTAAACTTACCATTCGCATCCCACCATTCATCTGCTATTTTTGAAAACTTTTGAATTTCCTCTTGATTTATTGTAGTCATTAAATCCTAAATATAATTAAATATAATAATTTTAACTTAATTATTTTTAAAATTAAACCCAGTATGACAAAAAAGGTACTCAAATTTGGTGGAACTTCGGTTGGATCAATCCAGAGGATTGTCCATGCGTCAAAAATTATCAAAAATGAACATGATAAAGGGAATAAAATTTTGGTTGTAGTCTCAGCAATGGCCGGAACAACTAATAATTTAGTTGCTCATTCAGAATCAATATCAAAAAAATTCAATAAAAGGGAACTTGATGTTTTATTAACATCGGGAGAGCAAGTAACAAGTGCTCTAATGGCAGGCGCATTAAATCAATTGGGTGTCAAAGCAAAATCCTGGATGAATTGGCAGATACCAATTATTACTGAAGGTGAAAATACTAACGCCAGAATTATTAAAATTATTACAGAAAATGTAAATAAATATTTAGAGTCAGGTGGAGTAGCTGTAATACCTGGATTTCAAGGCGTATCTAAATCGGGAGATATTACATCAATTGGAAGAGGAGGATCTGATGCAACAGCAGTTGCAATTGCAAAAATATTTCAAACAGACAGTTGTGAAATATACACTGATGTAGATGGCGTATATTCATCTGATCCTAATAAAATACCTTTAGCCAAAAAAATTGATAAAATATCCTATGAAGAAATGTTAGAACTATCTTCATTAGGTGCAAAAGTTATGCAATCTTCCGCAGTTCAAACTGCAATGATGAATAATATTCCAATTCAAGTGAAATCTACTTTTACAGAGCGAAAAGGTACAGAAATTAACAATAATGATATTATAGATTATAGTAAGGCAGTAACAGGTGTTGCTTACTCAAAAGATGACGCAAAAATAACACTTCTTGGAGTTGAGGATAAACCTGGTGTTGCAGCAGATATATTTGAACCTCTTTCAAACAATCAAATAAATGTTGATATGGTAATTCAAAATATTTCAACAGATGGTAAAAAAACTGATGTTACATTTACAATAAAAAGACAGGATAGTAAAAATGCCATTTCATTAATAAAAGCAAACAAAAAAATAAAGTATGAAAATATATACATGAATGATAAAGTATCAAAAATATCTATTGTTGGAGCTGGAATGGTAGCTACGCCGGGAGTAACATATAAAATGTTCAGATCATTATCAGAGGAAAAAATTAATTTACTAGCCATTTCAACATCTGAAATTAAAATTTCAGTTATAATCGATGAAAAATCAACTATTAGTGCAGTGAAAAAATTGCACAAAACTTTTAATTTAGATTGATACAAATGCAAATTAGACCGCATAGAATTATTAATAGACGCAGAACTAGAAAAATTAAACTTGGAAAAGTATTTATTGGAGGAGACTCTCCCATTTCAGTGCAATCAATGACAAATACAATTACTTCAGACGAAACATCAACCATAAATCAAGTAAATCAATTAAAAGAAGTCGGTGCGGACTTAGTTAGAATATCTTGTCCTGATCAAGACTCAACAAAGGCATTAAAAAATATAATAAAAAAAACTGACATTCCAATTATTGCAGATATTCATTTTCACTATAAGAGAGCAATAGAGGCTGCTAAATCAAATGCGGATTGCCTTAGAATCAACCCGGGAAATATTGGATCTAATGAAAGAGTAAAAGAAGTAATTAAGGCAGCTAAAGATTATAATTGTGCAATAAGGATAGGTGTAAATGCCGGTTCTCTTGAAAAGAAAATTTTAGAAAAATATAAGGAACCTTGCCCCGAAGCATTAGTTGAAAGTGCAATTTATAATATAAAACTTTTAGAAGACAATGATTTCTTTAATTTCAAAATAAGCGTTAAATCTTCAGATGTTTTTTTAGCTGTCAAAGCTTATGAATTATTATCTAAGTCATATGACTACCCTTTACATCTAGGAATAACAGAGGCGGGAGGATTACTTCCTGGTAGTATTAAATCATCAATTGGTATTGGATCTCTTTTGATGAAGGGTATTGGTGACACTATAAGAGTTTCTTTGTCCGCTGACCCAATTGAAGAAATTAAGGCAGGTTATGAAATATTAGGATCGTTAGGTATAAGATCTAGAGGGGTTCAGATTATTTCTTGTCCGTCATGTGCAAGACAAGCTTTTCCAGTTATTGAAACGGTAAAAATTCTCGAAAGCAAACTATCTCACATAAAAAAACCAATCACATTATCAATAATTGGATGTGTAGTTAATGGACCAGGAGAGGCTTCACAGACTGATGTTGGTTTAACAGGCGGTGGGGAGGGTAATAATCTACTTTACCTTTCAGGCTTACCACACAAAAAGGTAGCCAGCAATTCATTGATAGATAAAGTTGTTGAGTTGGTTGAGACTCGAGCAAAAGAACTATAAAATTAAATCCAATGATACCCATTGATAAGGTAAAAAATATAATAAAAAGATATGATTTATTAGAAAAAGAACTCTCGTCAGGAAAGTTTGATGCAAAGCTTTTTGCAAAAAAGTCAAAGGAATATTCAGACCTTAAAAATATTATTGAGCCAGCGAAAGAATATGTAGATTTTGAAAAAAATAAAAAAGATTTAAATAACATTATTAATGATAAAAATAATGATCAAGAAATGGTTATTATGGCCAAAAAAGAATTAGATACTGCTGAAGCTCAAAAACATAAATACGAAAAAATATTAAAAATATTCTTATTGCCAAAAGATCAAGATGATGAAAAAAATGTTATAGTTGAAATTAGAGCTGGTACTGGTGGACTAGAGGCTACATTATTTGTTTCTGATTTATTTAAAATGTATGAAAAAGTATGCTCTAAAAAGAAATGGAAAATGGAAATAATTACAATTTCAAAAAGTGAGGCAGGTGGCTTTAAAGAAATAATATTTTCTGTAAAAGGGGAAAATATATTTTCATATTTAAAATACGAATCAGGAGTTCACAGAGTTCAGAGAGTTCCTAGCACAGAAGCTCAAGGAAGAGTACATACCTCCGCAGCTACTGTAGCTATATTACCAGAAGCTGAGGATGTCGATATACAATTAAAAGATTCAGATTTAAGGATAGATGTATTTAGATCAAGCGGACCAGGCGGTCAGTCAGTTAATACTACTGACAGTGCAGTAAGAATCACACATATTCCCACAAACATAGTTGTCACGCAACAAGATGAAAAATCTCAACATAAAAATAAATCTAAAGCTCTTAAAATTTTAAGGGCGAGAATTTATGAAGCTGAAAAACAAAAAAGGGAAAAAGAACGTTCAAATGAAAGAAAAAATCAGATAGGGACCGGTGACAGATCTGAAAGAATAAGAACTTATAACTTTCCACAGGGAAGGGTAACAGATCATAGAATTAATTTAACACTTCATAAATTAGAGGAATTTTTAAGCGGAGATATACACGAGGAAATGAATGAAAATTTAAGGTTGAAAGATCAAGATTTAAAATTACAGAGTTTAAATTAATATGAAAACTTCGCAGCTTTTAGATATGGGGTCAGAAATTTTAAAAAAAAGAAAAATTTCTTCATACCTTATTGATAGCGAAATTATTCTTTCAAGAATTTTAAAAACATCAAGAGAGAAACTTTTAACAAATCAAAGCATAATTAGTACAAAAAATATAAGAAAATTTAAAAGCAAAATTGCAAGAAGGTCTAAAAATGAACCATTAGCATATATTTTTAAAAGAAAAGAGTTTATGGGATTAAATTTTTTCGTCGATCAAAAATCACTTATACCAAGACCTGAGACGGAATTATTAATTGAACCAATTATGAAATTTTTTAAAAATAAAAAGTTATTCTTTCTAGAAATTGGTATTGGCAGTGGTTGTGTAATGTTATCACTTTTAAAACATTCTAAACATAGTCGCGGTGTTGGAATTGATATATGTAAAAAAACTCTTAAAAATTGTAAAATGAACCTTAAAAGACTGAAATTAGAAAATAATTGTAAGCTTTTGCATAAATCTGTAGATCAATTAAATAATACTAAATTTGATTTAGTTGTTTCAAACCCTCCTTATATAGTTAAAAGAGACATAAAACGTTTATCTAATGATATTAAAAGATTTGAACCAATAATAGCTTTGGACGGAGGAAATGATGGTCTTGACGTAATTAAAAAAGTTATTTACAAGTCCACTAAAGTTCTTAAATTAAATGGTATTTTAGCATTAGAAATAGGTTATGGACAATTTAAAGTAGTAAAAAACCTATTAATTGCAAATAGTTTTAAAATTAAATTTGTAATAAAAGACTATGAAAACAATATACGTTGCATTTTTAGCACTTTAATTAAAAAATAATTCAATAAATAAAAAAAAATAATTTTTAGAGATTTAATTTAGTAAACTGTACACATTCAAATGAGAAACGACAAAATAAGAAGATTTAGACCGAGAATGAATAAGTTTCGTTCAAGACGCCCTTCAAATGGGATGAAAAATAATGGGATAATTCATCAAAACAACATTCATAGAAATGGTTTATCAAGAAATCACGTAAATAATAATCCACATCATTTAGAACGACTAGTTGAAAAGTATAAAAATTTAGCAAAAGAGGCTCTTAGTAGTGGAGATAAAATTTTACACGAAAATTATTTACAGCATTCCGATCATTTTACTAGAATCCTTTCAGAATTAAGCCCACCCAAAGAAAAACAAAATTTAAAAGAAAAAAGTGATAATTCAGTGTCGCAAAATGTTGTAAGCGAACAGAGTTAATTTTTAAGTTCAGCTACCTCAACATCTAATTTAATTCTCTCAATTTCAAACAACTTTCTTTCTTCACCTTTTAAAATTTTTCCAGAGGGTAATTTTAATTTTTGTGAATTTATAAATTTTCCATTATATTTAACAGTGTAGTGAAGATGTGGACCAGTTGACATTCCAGTATTCCCTACGTATCCAATAATTTGTCCTTGCCTCACTCGCCTACCTGTTTTTGTTGCAAATTTTGAAAGGTGACCATAACCAGTTGTATAGGAAGAGTTATGTCTTATCCTTACACAATTTCCACCATTACCACACCACCCAGCTTTTATTACTGTTCCATTCCCAGATGCCATAATCGGAGTACCAGTGGGTGCAGCAAAATCAGTTCCGTTATGATGTTTTGTAAACCCCAAAATAGGATGTTTACGATTACCAAAAGGAGAAGATAATCTTGCACCGTTAATTGGTGTCTTCATTAAAGCTTTTTTAATACTTTTACCTTTCTCATCGTAGAAATCGAAATCATTTTTACTTTCAAATCTATATAATTTAATTTTTTGGTTATTTACTTTGAGGTAAGCGTATAAAATCTTTCCTGTTTGAATGAATTTATTTGTATCATCCATGTATCTTTCATACATCACTTCAAACTCATCCCCTTTTCTAATATCTCTTTGGAAATCCACTTCGAAGCCAAATATTCTAGCGAATTCAATAATTACGTTTGGCTCCATCTTTGCTTTCACTGCTGAACTATAAAGATTATTTAATATTTTTCCTTCTACTACTATATTTTTTTTAAATAATTGAGTGACATTTTTAGTTACTTTAAGACCGTCACTCACTTTATCGATATTTACATATGTTGTTTTTGATATTGGATACTCTATCTTAAGTACCTCCATATCCGTTTTGTCTGATGATCTTCTTAAAACAAATTTAACTTTTTGGTTTGGAGTTATGTTTGAAAGCTTTCTTTTTTTTATCTCTTTTACTATAAAGCTTATTTCTTTTTTTTTAACACTAAATTTCTTTAGTATTGACTCTACTGTATCATTATTTTTTACAATATAATCATACTCAAAGTAAGGTGATTTTATTTGATTAAGTAAGTAATTTTTTAAAAGAATAGTTTCATTGCTGGATATAAAAGAGTCTACAGCCTTTAATCTCTCTTTTTTTAAAGTTGAGCTATAAGAAAATAGTGCGCTAATAACAAAAATTATCAAAAACCCAAATAATACATAGTTTCTTGATAAGTCATTTTTTATATAAAATTTTTTGACAAAGTTAATTACTTTAGACTTATAATTATTTAAAATATCATTTTTCATATTACGTTTTTCATATATTCAAAAAAAAGGATTTGTACAATGCCAAGTAGTAAAAAAATAGTGATTTTACAAGGTTTTTGATCAAAAACAGCAAAATATACGCCTTGATTAATTCTCTAAATTTTGTATAACGGCGTCTCGCTCTTATCGGCATAGAAACCAAGCTTTTTTGCAGATTTCGATCTGATGCAGGGTGATAGTTTTCTCTAAATTTTAGAAAACTCAGCTTTTTTAAATTGTTAAAAATTAAGAAGAGAAGTGTGGACGGTTAGGTTAACAAAGAAATTGTCGTACACACTTTAACGAAAGTAACTTTAGTTTTATCTAAAGTTATTAAAGCTAGTGTGCGCCGTTATTAAACTTGAGAGTTTGATCATGGCTCAGAACGTACGCTGGCGGCACGCCTTATACATGCAAGTCGAACGCAGTAGCAATACTGAGTGGCAGACGGGTGAGTATAATGTGGGAATCTGCCTTTTGGTTTGGAATAACTCGGGGAAACCTGAGCTAATACTGGATAAGCCCTTACGGGGAAAGCTTTATGCGCCAAAAGATGAGCCCGCACTTGATTAGCTTGTTGGTGAGGTAAAAGCTCACCAAGGCAACGATCAATAGCTGTTCTTAGAGGAAGACCAGCCACATTGGGACTGAGACACGGCCCAGACTCCTACGGGAGGCAGCAGTAAGGAATCTTGCACAATGGGGGAAACCCTGATGCAGCGATGCCGCGTGAGTGAAGAAGGCCTTTGGGTTGTAAAACTCTTTCGTCGGGGAAGAAAATGACTGTACCCGAATAAGAAGGTCCGGCTAACTTCGTGCCAGCAGCCGCGGTAATACGAAGGGACCTAGCGTAGTTCGGAATTACTGGGCTTAAAGAGCTCGTAGGTGGTTAGAAAAGTTGGTGGTGAAATCCCAAGGCTCAACCTTGGAACTGCCATCAAAACTTTCTAGCTTGAGTGTGATAGAGGAAAGTGGAATTTCTAGTGTAGAGGTGAAATTCGTAGATATTAGAAAGAACACCAAATGCGAAGGCAACTTTCTGGATCACTACTGACACTGAGGAGCGAAAGCATGGGTAGCGAAGAGGATTAGATACCCTCGTAGTCCATGCTGTAAACGATGTGTGCTAGACGTTGGAAATTTATTTTTCAGTGTCGCAGCAAAAGCGTTAAGCACACCGCCTGGGGAGTACGACCGCAAGGTTAAAACTCAAATGAATTGACGGGGACCCGCACAAGCAGTGGAGCATGTGGTTTAATTCGAAGATACGCGCAGAACCTTACCAACACTTGACATGTTCGTCGCGAGACCAAGAGATTGGTTTCTTCATTCAGTTGGACGAAACACAGGTGCTGCATGGCTGTCGTCAGCTCGTGTCGTGAGATGTTGGGTTAAGTCCCGCAACGAGCGCAACCCCTACGTTTAGTTACTAACATTTAGTTGAGTACTCTAGACGAACTGCCAGTGATAAGCTGGAGGAAGGTGGGGATGACGTCAAGTCCTCATGGCCCTTACGTGTTGGGCTACACACGTGCTACAATGGCATTTACAATGGGATGCAAAGAGGCGACTCCTAGCTAATCCCAAAAATATGTCTCAGTTCGGATTGTACTCTGCAACTCGAGTACATGAAGCTGGAATTGCTAGTAATCGCGGATCAGCGCGCCGCGGTGAATACGTTCCCGGGTCTTGTACACACCGCCCGTCACACCATGGAAGTTGGTTACACCTTAAGGCAAAGGGTCAAACCTTTGACTACGGTACGATCAGCGACTGGGGTGAAGTCGTAACAAGGTAGCCGTAGGGGAACCTGCGGCTGGATCACCTCCTTTCTAAGGATGACCAAAAATTTCTTTTGGTCACAAAAAATTAGTTAATGTGACCGTCCTCATTTCTCTTCTTCAAAGTGTCTCTATTAAATGACTTTAGGGGCCGGTAGCTCAGGTGGTTAGAGCGCACCCCTGATAAGGGTGAGGTCGGACGTTCGAGTCGTCCTCGGCCCACCAGATTTTAAGGGGGATTAGCTCAGCTGGGAGAGCGCCTGATTTGCATTCAGGAGGTCAGCGGTTCGATCCCGCTATCCTCCACCAGAATTGACACTTTTAGCATTTTTAAATCGTAAATAATTTTATCAATATCTATATCCGATTGTTCGAATAGATGAACAATCAATGAATATTCGAATAGATGAATATTCCAACAAAAATTTAATTTTTACAGAAATTTTTTTCTGTGCATTAAATCAAGCGTTAAAGGGCGTATGGCGGATGCCTAGGCACTGAAAGGCGATGAAGGACGTGGTATACTGCGATAAGTTTCGGGGAGCTGTATGCAGGCTTTGATCCGAAAATTTCCGAATGGGAAAACCCAACTCTTTATGAGTTATTTTGTACTGAATTCATAGGTATAAAAAGCGAACCCGGAGAACTGAAACATCTAAGTACCCGGAGGAAAAGAAATCAATTGAGACTCCGTTAGTAGTGGCGAGCGAAAGCGGAACAGGCCAGCAAAATTGATAAGTTAATTTGAATAGTCTGGAAAGGCTAACCACAGCAGGTGATAGTCCTTTAGAAGTAACACTTATTAATTTTCTTGAGTAAAGCGGGACACGTGAAATCTTGCTCGAATATAGGGGGACCACCCTCTAAGCCTAAGTACTCTTCAGTGACCGATAGTGAACAAGTACCGTGAGGGAAAGGTGAAAAGAACCCCTATTAGGGGAGTGAAATAGAACCTGAAACCGTATGCCTACAAACAGTCAAAGCTCTTTTTAGAGTGATGGCGTACCTTTTGTATAATGGGTCAGTGACTTAATTTATCCAGCAAGCTTAAGCCGATTAGGTGTAGGCGTAGCGAAAGCGAGTCTTAAATGGGCGATTAGTTGTATGAATTAGACCCGAAAACGAATGAGCTTACCATGAACAGGTTGAAAGCAGGGTAACACTTGCCGGAGGACCGAACCAGTTGACGTTGAAAAGTCTTTGGATGATTTGTGGTAAGGGGTGAAAGGCCAACCAAATTCGTAGATAGCTGGTTTTCCGCGAAAACTATTTAGGTAGTGCGTTGAATAAACAGACTTTTAGAGGTAGAGCACTAAATGGGCTAGGGGGTGGAAACACCTACCAAACCTAATAAAACTCCGAATGCTAAAAGTCATTCCTCAACAGACAGACTGTGGGTGCTAAGGTCCATGGTCGAGAGGGGAACAGCCCAGATCACCAGATAAGGTCCCTAAATCATGATTAAGTGTGAAAGGATGTGGAGATTCCTAAACAGCCGGGAGGTTGGCTTAGAAGCAGCCATCCTTTAAAGATAGCGTAACAGCTCACCGGTCTAATAGAGTTTCTGCGCCAAAGATGTAACGGGGCTCAAATCATGTACCGAATCTGTGGGTGTGTAATGTCTTCGGACTTTGCACGCGGTAGCGGAACGTTCTGTAAGCCTGCAAAGGTGTACCCGCGAGGGACACTGGAGGTATCAGAAGTGCGAATGCTGACATAAGTAACGATTAACAGAGTGAAAAACTCTGTCGCCGAAAATCCAAGGTTTCCTGCGCAAGGTTAATCCGCGCAGGGTTAGTCGGCCCCTAAGACGAGGGCGAAAGCCGTAGTCGATGGGAACAAGGTTAATATTCCTTGACCAGATGAGAGTGACGGATCTCGTAAATTGTAAGTTCTTAATGGATTGAACTTGCCGTGAAGAGGTCCCAGGAAATAACCTCATCATAGACCGTACCCTAAACCGACACAGGTGGATTATTAGAGTATAATTAGGCGCTTGAGAGAATGATGTTGAAGGAACTCGGCAAAATGCTTCCGTAACTTCGGAATAAGGAAGACCTTTAGTTAGGCAACTAACTTTAGGTGGCACAAGCTAGGGAGAAGCGACTGTTTATCAAAAACACAGGGCTCTGCTAACACGTAAGTGGATGTATAGGGTCTGACGCCTGCCCGGTGCTGGAAGGTTAATATGGTTGGTGCAAGCTGACTGTTGAAGCCCCAGTAAACGGCGGCCGTAACTATAACGGTCCTAAGGTAGCGAAATTCCTTGTCGGGTAAGTTCCGACCTGCATGAATGGCGTAACGATTTCTCCGCTGTCTCCAACATCAACTCAGTGAAATTGAATTCTCCGTGAAGATGCGGAGTTCCCGTGGTTAGACGGAAAGACCCCGTGCACCTTTACTGCAACTTTACATTGGTATTAGAAACGACATGTTTAGCATAGGAGGGAGACTTTGATGTGATAGCGTCAGCTATCATGGAGTCGCCAGTGAAATACCTCTCTTGTTATTTTTGATATCTAACTGCTAGCCGTAATCCGGCAGCAAGACACTGTATGGTGGGTAGTTTGACTGGGGCGGTCGCCTCCCAAAGAGTAACGGAGGCGTGCGAAGGTAGGCTCAGAACGGTCAGAAATCGTTCGTAGAGTGCAATGGCATAAGCCTGCCTGACTGCGAGACTGACAAGTCGAGCAGAGTCGAAAGACGGTCATAGTGATCCGGTGGTTCTGAGTGGAAGGGCCATCGCTCAACGGATAAAAGGTACGCCGGGGATAACAGGCTGATACCCTCCAAGAGTCCATATCGACGAGGGTGTTTGGCACCTCGATGTCGGCTCATCACATCCTGGGGCTGGAGCAGGTCCCAAGGGTTTGGCTGTTCGCCAATTAAAGTGGTACGTGAGCTGGGTTCAGAACGTCGTGAGACAGTTCGGTCCCTATCTGCCATGGGTGTAGAAGAATTGAGAGGAGCTGTCCCTAGTACGAGAGGACCGGGATGGACATACCACTGGTGGACCGGTTGTAGCGCCAGCTGCAGTGCCGGGTAGCTAAGTATGGAAGAGATAACCGCTGAAAGCATCTAAGTGGGAAACTCGCCTCAAAACTAGTTCTTCCTATAGAGCCGTAGTAGACCACTACGTTGATAGGCTGGATGTGGAAGCGCGGTAACGCGTGTAGCTGACCAGTACTAATAGCTCAATTGGCTTGATTTATGCACTGAAAAAAATTTTAGAATTGATAATAAACCCCTGCAACGTAATTTACTTTTTTATTTATATTTTGGTTTTGCAGAAGAAAACCCAAAACAAATGCTACTCCATCTTTATCTTTAGCATCTCCGTAAGTCTTAAAACTTTTTGTCTCTCACAAAAAAAAATCTTAGAGCAAGCCTATTAGTCTTAAGCAACTTTGACCCCCTATGAACACCACCTTCGTGGAAGATTACTGCACCACCGCATTTAACAGGAAGATCATATTTTTTATTATTGCAATTTTCTTTTTCTATAAATTCTGAATATGACAAGAAGTCATCTATGTCTTCTTTTTTTAAATTAGATTTTATGTAATTAAAATTTTCTTTAATCAAAACAGTTTTTCTAAAGTCACCAAGACTCCAATATGGAGTATATTTTATTGCCTTTTCATATATTCCTTTTCTTAATGCAAAAGCAACAAGGTGACTTTTAGGTATATAACTTAAACAACCGTTATCAGTGTAAACATCTGTCAAATAAAAAAAAAATTTTATTGCGGAATTTTCTGGGTTCAAAAATTTATCTACAACTTTTTGACCAGAATAAGCATTATCAACATGCCAGTCTAAAACTGGAGCGTTGCTAATTGGATTATTATAACAGTCAATCCTAGTAAGTTTTGCAGGAAAATCAAAAATTTGATCAGCTATTTTTTTTAAACCAAGTTTTTTGGATAGATTTACAAAGTATTTTTCGTAGGATATTTTCTCAAATTTTAATTTAAAAATTTCAATAATTTTGAATTTAAGATTTAAGGCAAAAATTCCATTATTGTCCCCTTTGATACAATCTATTTTTTCTATTATGTATTTGGCTTTTTTTATATCTTCCTGATCTA
>CACGJO010000007.1 GCA_902573425.1 uncultured Pelagibacteraceae bacterium | reverse complement strand
TACTGAAGAAAATTTTAAATCGTGGCTAAATGATTTTAAGTTAGTTGCTATCAAAAGTGGGGTATCACAAAAAACTGTAAATTCAGTTATGAATGATGCAAAATTTTTATCTAAAGTCATTGAATATGACAGATATCAACCAGAATTTTATGAGGATACATTTACTTATATCAGAAAAAGAGCAAATAAAGATAAAGTGTCTAAAGGTTTACATTTATACAACAAACAAAAATTAATTATTAAAGAAATAGAAAAAAAATTTTCAATTGAAAAAGAGCTATTACTAGCTCTTATGGGAATAGAAACGAATTACGGAAAATATCTTGGAAAAATGGATATTATTTCTTCTCTTGCTACTCTTAGTTACGATAAAAGAAGAAGTGATTTTTTTACTAATGAACTTTTAACTCTTTTGAAATTGGTAGATCAAGATATTATTGACAAAAATATACTTTATGGTTCATGGGCTGGAGCATTTGGAAATTTTCAGTTTATGCCTACTACAATCAAGAATTATGCAATAGATTACAATGGAAACAGGGATATAGAGTTAAAAAAAATCGATGACTCATTTGCATCTGCTGCAAATTATATGAATAAAATAGGCTGGAAAAAAGACAAACCATGTTTTTATAAAATTGAATTGAAACAGGAAATACCAGCAAAATATCTTAATAGTTCTGCTAAAAAATTAAAAAATAAAAGAAAAACCAAATATTTTAAAAAATATTTAAAAGAACCTGAAAAATATATTTTTGATGATAATCTTGTATCTGCAATTATAACACCTGATAAAGACATTATTCCTGGGTCAAAAACTTTATCACCAGCATATATAGTTTTTAATAATTATGAAAAAGTTTTAAAGTGGAACAGATCTTTAAGGTTTGCTTTGGCTGTTTGTACTTTGAAAGATAAATTCAAAAATGAAATATAGTATTTTATCATTAATATTAATTTTCTTAATATCCTGCACTAATTCACCTGTAAAAAAAAATAAATCCAGTTATATTCCATATAAATCTTCCGGGTTTGCTTTAGTTTATAAATCAAATTTGCATCAAAACGAGAAGTTTTATAAAAAAATTAATAATGACAAGTTTGAAATTGGTCACAATTTACTACCAAAGAACTCAATACTAAAAATATGAAATCAATTGAACTTAAAGTTACAAAAAAAATCAAATTCTCGCCTTTTTATAAAATTTTAATTTCACAAAAAGTGGCTGACAAATTAGAATTAAATAGAGAAATGCCTTTTGTTGAAGTGACTGAGCGAAAAAAAAACAAGTCCTTTGTAGCCAAGGTTGCAACAACACATTCTGAAGAAAAAAAAGTAGAAAATAAAGCACCAATTACCAAAGTTAAAATTGATAATATTTCAATTAATAAAAAAGCAAGCATTAAAAAAAATAAAAAGTTTTCAATAATAGTTGGTGTTTTTTATTCTGAAATATCTACCAATGAATTGAAGGAAATTTTAGAAAGAGGTTATGTTGCCCATGGCAGTCTTGTAGTTAAAAAGCTTGGAAAAAATAAATTTATGCTTTCTTCTAAACCCTATATATCAATTAATACTTTAAAAAATCTTTACTTTGGGTTAAACAAGTATGGATTTGACGATCTTGAAATAAAACAACATGATTAAAAATATAATCTTTTTTATAGTGTTTACAATCTTACTGTTTTCTAGTCCATCTAGAACAATGCCGAATGTTAAGGCAAAAACATCAATATTAATGGACTATAATTCTGGAAAAATCTTACATGAAAATGAAGCTGATATGAGTATATACCCGGCTTCAATGACAAAAATTATGACCTCTATAATTGTTTTTGATTTATTAAAACAGGGAAGATTAAATTTAGATGATGAATTTATAATTTCTGAAAATGCTTGGAGAATGTCGAGGAGCGGTTACTCTTCTATGTTTATAATGTTAAATGACAAAGTATCGGTTGAAGATTTATTACGCGGAGTAATTGTTGTTTCAGGTAATGATGCATGTGTAGCATTAGCTGAGGGAATAGCTGGTACTGAGGAGAATTTTGCAGAAATGATGAACGAGAAAGCTTTAGAGATAGGTTTGATAAATACAAATTTTACTAACTCCTCTGGTATTAATGATCCAGATAACTATTCAACCGTTAGAGACATAGCCATTATGTCTAAATATTTAATAAAAAATTTTCCTAAATATTACGAATACTTTGCTGAAAAAGAATTTACATGGGATAGAACTGGTGGCGATCCTATTAAGCAAGGAAATAGAAATCCTCTGTTATATAAAAATATTGGTTCTGATGGCATTAAAACAGGTTATCTTGCTGTAGAAAAATATTCATTAGCAAGTAGCGTAGTTGGTGAAAAAAGAAGATTAATTGCTGTTGGGAGTGGGTTTCAAACCAAACAGTCTAGGTCATCAGAGTCTTTGAGATTAATTTCATGGGGTTTGAGAAATACTAATACTTATGAAATATCAGAAAAAGATAAACCTAATTTTGAATTTAAAACTTGGCTCGGACAAAAAGATAAAATTAAAGGAAAAACTAAAGAGGATGTATTTATAACTATTAATAAGAAAGACGTAAGAAATTTTAAAGTTTTAATTAAATATGATGGACCTCTTAAAGCTCCAATTAGAGAAAATGATCAAATCGGAGAAATAATTATTAAAACAAATAATGAAGAAGATAAAATAATACCAGTTTTTGCTTCCGAAGAAGTTAAAAAAGTTAACTTTTTTAAAAGCTTATTTATGTCTTTTAACTATATGATTTGGGGAGATGTATAAAAAAAAACCTTTTTTTATAGTTTTTGAAGGAATAGAAGGTTCTGGAAAATCCTATCTAAGTAAAAAATTATTCAATAATTTAAACAATAGAGGTTTTAAAATAGTTAAAACTAGAGAACCGGGAGGAACACCGGGGGCAGAAAGAATAAGAAAATTAATTTTGAAAGATTATTTTGGAAAAAATAATGAGAATTTATTTGATAAATATACAGATACATTACTTTATTTAGCAGCAAGGAATGAACATATTAAAAAAAAGATCGAACCAGCACTTAAAAAAAAAAAAATTGTCATTTGCGATAGATTTATTGACTCTACGACTGCTTATCAGGTGTCAGGCAAAATAGTAAAACCTAGTTTTATTGATAGTATACATCGAGAAATACTTGGAAAAAATAAACCCAATTTAATATTTGTTTTAAAAGTAAATATAAATAAAGCACTAAAAAGATTAAGAAAACGAAAGGTTAAAAATAGATATGATAAGTTTTCAAAATCTTTTTATATAAAAGCCCAACAATCTTTTTTAAAAATAGCAAAAAAAAATAAAAAGAAATATTTTATTTTAGATAATTCTAATGACTCAACTGATATTGAGAAAAATATTTTAAAGATAGTTTTAAAAAAATTAAACACAAATGCCATCCATCAAAAGTTTAGATAATATTAATACATCATCAGATCTTTATGGCCATGGAGAAGTTCTAATGAATTTTATTAAATTATATGAAAATGGAGATTTTCCAAAAGTAAGCTTGATCACTGGTGAAAAAGGAATTGGTAAATTTACATTAGTTTTTCATTTTATTATTTATATTTTTTCTAAATTTTATAAACAACCTTATGATTTAGATAAAAAGTCAATTGATGAAAGTAATTTGATTTTGAGCAAATTTAATTCAAAAACATTTCAAAACTTTATTTATTTTCCAAATGAAGATAAAAATAAATTATCTATTGAAAAAGTAAGAGAAATTAAAAAAGATCTCAACAATAGTACATTGGATAATAATCCGAGATTTATTGTTTTCGATGATGTCGAACTTTTGAATAACAATGTTGTTAATTCACTCTTAAAAATGATTGAAGAACCAAGTAATAATAATTATTTCATTTTAATTAATAATAAAAGAAATAAATTAATTGAAACACTTAAATCTCGTTCAATCGAAACGAAAATATTTCTTAATGGTGATCAAAAGAATACAATATTAAAAAAAATATTGGATAACTACGACATTGAAGATAATTTTATTCTTAATTATTCACATCTTGCATCACCAGGTATGTTTATTAAATATTATTATATATTAAGTGAAATGAACACTGACCTTAATACATCTTTTTATGAATTGACATCTAAATTGCTCGAAAAATATAAGAAGGAAAAAAAAGAAATTTATATTGATTGTATCAAATTTTTTTTAGAAATGAAATTTAACGATAACAATTTATTTAAAAAACAAAATATAATTTTCTTAATAAAATTTAAAAATGATATTTTTAAGATATTATATGAGTATAAAAGATTTAATCTTACTAACAATTCTGTATTAAATATTGTAAAAAATTCTATAATTTAACTATGTCAAATAAAAACTTTTACATTACAACGCCTATTTATTATCCATCCGGAAAACCACATATGGGACATGCATATTCCAGTATAATTGCTGATATTTTTGCCAGATTTAAACGAATTGATGAATTTGAGGTATTTTTTTTAACTGGAACTGATGAACACGGCCTTAAAATGCAAAGGGAAGCGGAAAAAAATTCAAAAGATGTTAAATTATTCTGTGATGAATTATCTTCAAAATTTAAAGATCTGACTAATATTCTTTATCTTTCTAACGATGATTTTATTAGAACAACTGAAAAGCGTCATTTTAAGTCTGTTGTTGACATTTGGTCTAAGCTTGAAAAATCTGAGGATATTTATTTATCCAAGTATCAAGGATGGTATTCTGTATCTGATGAGGCGTATTATGATGATGACGAAATCGAAACTAAAAATAATATTAAATATTCTAAAGTATCAGGTTCTAGGGTTGAATGGGTAGAGGAAGAGTCTTATTTTTTTAAATTATCATCATGGCAGGATAAACTGCTTAAATTCTACAATGACAACCCTAAATTTATTTTACCTACATCAAGAAGAAACGAGGTGGTTAATTTTGTCAAAAAGGGACTTAAAGATTTATCAGTAAGCCGTACATCGTTTAATTGGGGAATTCCGGTTCCCACAAATTCTAAACATTTAATATACGTTTGGCTTGATGCATTAACAAATTATTTAAGCGCTTTAAATTACCCAAACATAAAAGATAATAAATATAAAAAATTTTGGCCAGCTAATATCCATATAATTGGGAAAGATATTTTAAGATTCCATGCAATTTATTGGCCTGCTTTTTTGATGGCAGCTAATATTCCATTACCAAAAAGAATATATGGACATGGATGGATACTGTCTGATGATAAAAAAATGTCTAAATCTCTAGGAAATATTTTGGATCCAATTGAGATTATAAATAATTTCGGAGTTGATCAATTAAGATACTATTTATCAAAAGAAGTTTCTTTAGGAAATGACGGAAATATTTCTCTTAAAAATTTAACTGATTGTATCAATAACGATTTAGCAAATAATTATGGGAACCTATGCCAAAGAGTATTTGCCTTTATAAGTAAAAACTGTGATTCAAAAATTCCTACTTTAAGCAAGGTAGAAAAGGAAGATCAAAAATTGAACGATGAAATCATTAATTCATTATCTGATTTAAGAAATTTAATAGATAATCAAGAGCTTAACCAGTATCTTAAAAAAGTTATAAATATTTCATTCAATGCAAATAAATATTTTAACGATCAAAAACCATGGTCGCTAAAAGAAAAAAATCCTGAAAGAATGAATACAATATTATATACCATTTTAAATCAAATAAGATCTATAAGTATATTATTAAACCCAATAATCCCTATTGCTACAGAGAAAGTTCTAACAACTTTATCAATCGAAAAGGCAAATATAAATTTAGAATCTTTAAAAAATACTAAATTATTAAAATCAGGTATTAAATTGAAAAAGACCGATATTTTATTTAAAAAAATCGAAAATGATAATTGATTCACACTGCCATCTTGATAACGAAAAACTTCAGCCAAGAATAAAAGAAATTATTGATAATGCTAAAAAATCTAACGTTAAGTTCATGCTTACCATTTGTACTGACAATGAAAGTTTTAAGAAAATTATTAATATTTTAGAAACTTATGAAAATGTTTTTGGCACATACGGTATACACCCACATGAAGCAAACAAATACAAGGATATTTCAGCTGACATTATCAGCAAACAACTTTTAAAAAATAAAAAAATCATTGGGATAGGTGAAAGTGGATTAGATTTTTATTATAATCATTCAGAAGCTAATATACAAAAAAAAGTTTTTTTAAAACACATCGAGGCCTGTCAAGCAACATCTAAACCATTAATAGTGCACTCAAGAAATGCTGAAAGAGATACTCTAGAAATATTGTCTTCTGAGAAGAAAAATAAAAACTTTGATATTTTAATGCACTGTTTTACAGGAAGTAAAGAATTTGCACATAGTTTAATCGATATTGATTGTTATTTTTCAGCTAGTGGAGTTATCACTTTTAAAAAAAGTACAGAACTAGCAGAAACTTTTAAATCCATTCCAAATGATAAAATTTTAGTCGAAACCGACTCCCCCTATCTATCACCAGAACCGTTAAGAGGAAAAATTAATGTACCTTCTAATATTGTTCATACCGTTAAATTTATTTCTATATTGAAAGAAACAACAAATAAGAATGTAGAAAAATTTACTACAAATAATTTTCAACAACTTTTTAAAATAAATATAGCATGACCAAAATTACAATTTTAGGATGCGGTAGTTCATTAGGATCCCCGTGGATTACTAATTATTGGGGGAAATTAGATAAGAAAAATAAATTAAACATTCGAACTAGATGTTCTGCCCATATTAAAAAAGGTAACCTATCTATTTTAATCGATACTTCGCCAGATATTAAAAAACAGGTACTTGATAATAAAATTAAAAATATTGATTATGTTTTATATACACATGAACATGCAGATCAAACAAGTGGAATATTTGAATTGAGGCCTTTTTTTTGGAAAAATAAAAAACGTATTAATATTTATGCAAATAAAAAATGTTTAAAACTTATTAAGGAAAAATATGATTATTGTTTTTATGGTGGTAAAGGTTATATACCTATAATTAAATCTAACCTATTAAAAAAAAGATTTGTACTTAAAAAAAAAAATAACCAAATTAAATTTAAATCTTTTTTAATAAATCATGGTCTTATTAAAGCATCTGCTTTCGTGTTTGATAAAGTTGCTTATTTAAGTGATTGTAATGGTATTAATAAAAAAGATTATAAAAATCTTAATAATCTTAAATATTTGATAATTGATTGTTTAAAAATTAATCCTCATCCTTCTCATTTTAATTTAGATCAGGCTATTAAAGTAAGTAATTTATTAAAACCTAAAAATACAATTCTTACTAATCTTCACACAGATTTAGACTACAACTTTTTAAAAAAAAATCTCCCAAAACATATAAGGCCTGCTTATGATGGTCTTTCTTTGAATACCTGATTTACTGACTTAAAGCTTTTTCAATAGCTTTGATAAATTTATTAGATGTTGGATTTGTCATTGAAGCGAAAGTGTCAAAAACTTTACCATTTTTATCTATAACAATTTTATGAAAGTTCCATTTAGGTACAGACTTGGACCCGTAAGTTTCCTTTGCCCATTTATAAAAAGGATGAGCATTTGAACCTCTAACTTCTTCTTTTTGTGTCATTGGAAAACTTATTCCAAATTTTGCCTCACAAAAATTTTTAACCTCTTCATTAGTTTGAAATTCCTGATTAAAACTACTTGAAGGAACTCCAATTACCACCAATCCTTTTTCTTGATATTTTTCCCATATAGTTTGTAGATCTTCATACTGTGATGTAAAACCACATTTGCTAGCTACATTAGTAATTACTATCACTTTATTTTTAAAATCAGATAATTTTAGTTCTTCACCATCTAAATCTTTGAATGAATATTCGTAAGCAATATTAATATTGGCTTTTGAACTGTTTATACCGAATAAAGAAATCATAAATAAAATTATTAAAGTTTGTCTCATTATTTTTTTGAACCAAAAAAAATTAAACTATATCCAAAAATAGTTGATAACAATGAGCCAAGTAGCACACCTATTTTAACTCCATCCATATGTGTTTCTGCACCAATAAAAGCCAAATTTCCTACAAACAAACTCATTGTAAAACCAATCCCTGTTAAAACTCCAACTCCATATAATTTTAACCAATCTGAGTTATTAGGCATTTCAGCAAATTTTAGTTTTATTGATAAATATGAAAAAATAAATACTCCAATTTGTTTTCCAAAAAACAAACCACATAAGATACCTAGTGGAACGGGATTAAGTAAACTTTGAAATGTTAAACCTTCAAGTGAAACCCCCGCGTTTGCGAAAGCAAAAATCGGCATTATTCCAAAAGCCACATATGGTGAAATAGAATGTTCAAGTTTTAATAATAGTGAGTTCGTATGTTTTTTTTGTTACTTTTATGTGGTATTGTCAAAGCTAATAGAACTCCTGCTATTGTTGCATGTATGCCTGAAACATGTGTAAATTCCCAAAGAAATATTCCAACGATTAAATAGGGAATAAAATTTCTTACATTAAATTTATTTAATATTAATAAAATTATCAAACACCCAAGCATTAAAAGTAAATAAAAGTATTGGATTTCACCAGAATAGAAAAATGCAATGATTACTATTGCACCTAGATCATCAATAATTGCTAATGCCGTAAGAAAAACTTTTAAAGAAAGAGGCACTCTTTTTCCCAATAAAGACAACACCCCTAATGAAAAAGCAATATCAGTAGCTGATGGTATTGCCCATCCATTAAGTGTTTCAGCATCTTTGAAATTTATAATAATATAAATTAGAGCTGGTACAACCATTCCACCTACGGCAGCAATTATTGGGAGCATCGCTTGTTTTGGATTTGATAATTCGCCCTGTATGAATTCTCTTTTTATTTCTAGGGATACCAAAAAAAAGAAAATGGCCATTAGAACGTCGTTGATCCAATGAAGGACACTTAACTTTAGACTGAAAGCACCAAAACCTAATTTTAAATAAGAGTTTAAAATATCAAAATAGGCCGTACTAAGATCTGAGTTGCTTATTAATAATGCAATTAACGCTGCAAATAGTAATACAAGACCTGATGCTGCTTCTAATTTAAAAAACCACTTAAATGGCTTTGAAATATATTGTATCATCTTAAATTCGTATGAAATTAGATATTTCCCTTTATATACCTGTATACAACGGTGAAAGTACAATTGAAAGAGTTTTAAAAAGCGCATTAGAATTAGATCCAGGACCTAATGAAATAATTGTAATTAATGATGGTTCAACTGATGATACTCTTAAAATACTTAACATATACAAGAGTAAAATAAAAATAATTAACAATATACAAAATAAAGGTTTGGCATATTCAAGAAATATTGGAATTGAAAAAGCATTAAACGAAAATGTTGCCTCTATAGACTCGGATGTGGAGGTGTCTAGAACTTGGCTTAAAGAATTGAATGATACTAAAAACAAATTTAATAGCGCAATGTCTGGCTCAAAATTAATTGAGAAATTAAAAGATAAAAATATATATAATATGTGGAGACACATATATGCAACCCAAAATTCCTATGGGAACAATGATATTGGCAATCTTGGTAGACCCTTATCTGGTTCAAATACACTTTTATCTAAGTCAGTTTGGAGGGAGATAGGGGGCTATGAAATTCAGTATAAGACCAATGGTGAGGACTCAAATTTTTGTCAAAAGTTATTAAACTTAAATTATAAAACAAGTTATTGTTCTCAAGCCAAATGTTATCATTTAAGAAATGATAACTTAAAATCTTTATTAGATGCATCAAGAAGAGGCTATATCAGTGGAGCGGGGCTAAAAAAACCGACGGTGATGCGTTTTATACAAAGGTCAATTAGACATACAAAAGGATATCTAAAAACCGCCATAAAAGATGTTATAAAATTAAGATTTGCTATGATGTACGTTGGTTTTAGAATTTGTTGGAATCACATTATTAAAGAATTTATCGGCTTAATCAAAAATAAATCAAATTATGTTTGAAGTGAGTTGAATTTGTTTTACGTTTATTTAATTATAAGTGAAAAATTTAAAATTTTTAAAACATATGTTGGATATACAAATAACTTAAAAGAAAGGTTAAATAAACACAACTCTAACAAAGGTGCAAAAAGTACAAGAGGACGTTTTTGGAAAGTAATTTTTAAAAAAAAATTTAAAACTAAAAAATTAGCTTTAAAATATGAATATTTTCTTAAAAAAAATAAATTATTAAGGAGTAAAATTAAAAGCAAATATGTCAACAAAACACGTAGTAATACTTAAAAACGATGCAGTAGGTGACTTGGTTCACAGTTTAGATGCTATAAATAATATAATTTCAAACTTAGAAATTGATAAAATAACAATTTTTATATCAAAGATGAGTAAAAATTTTGATTTTTTGTTCAAACATGAAAAAATTAATATTAAAATTGTAAATTACAATTTAACAATATTAAATAAAATTAGTATTTTTTTATATATATTATTTAACAAAATTGAACGAGTTTATATTCTTGCCCCTAAAAGATTTTACTATTTTTTGCCCATTATTTTTTATAAAATAAAATTTTATGCTATTTGTATTAATAATGTAAAAAATTACAAAAGACCTTCAGAATTAATTAGGAGATTTCTTTACAAATACACGATAAATGACCGTTCTGCAGTTTTTAAGAGAAAGTCGACAAAAATTATACAATTTGAATTAACATCAAATAATAGTTCAAATGAAAAATATAAAGTAAAATCTATGTCTTTGAGTAATAACTTAAAAAAACACTTACCAAAGAATTATTTTTATTTTCATGCTAAAAAAAAAATTTTAGATGAGCTAGGGTGGGGTGTTAGGGAATTAAATATTATGTTTGATAAATTTTTAAATTACACAGAAAAAGTTATTTTTACAAAAGATATTGAGCTTGATAGAAATACAGAAATTTTCAGAAATAATTTTAGTTGTTTAGACTTTAAAACAAATAAATATATTAATAAAACAAAAAAGATTATTTTTTTTGATAATATTGACGGAATGGATTTATATAATGTAATCGTAAATTCTAGAAAAACAATAGCGTTTCATGGCATGATGACTAATTTAGCCTCAATCGAGAAAAAACCTGTTTTAGATTTATTTTATTGTAATATTGGTAATTGGAATGATTATAGAAATTATCGTAATTCATTTTATGAGTTCAAACCAAAATACAAAAATTATGATTTCATCATACCAAATAAAGATATTCATAAAACATTGAAAAAAGCTAGCTTCTCTCTTAAAAAATGAGTAACAATTTAATAGTTAGAATAGCAGAAGGATTAGGCAATCAAATGTTCATGTATGCACACGCTTATGCATTATCTAAAAAAATTAGATATAATTTATTAGTTGATAATGAGAGTGCTTATTTTAAAAAAAAACACATTAGAAACTATCAATTAGATAATTTCAATATTACCTCAAAAAACGCTGATAATCATTACAAATTTAACAGCTACACCAGCGATATAAAAAGAAAGGTTTTAATCAAAACTGATTTTTTTAGAAATAAAAAAAGATTTTTAATTGAAAAAAGAGACAGAAATAAATTAACACATTTTTACAATTATGATCTTAATAATTTTTCAAAAAGTTTTTACGTGGAAGGACATTATGAGTCTGAAAAATATTTTATAAATTATAAAACACAATTAATAAATGAATTTAAAATAAAAAATAATAATAAATACGTAAATAATAAGTTCGTTGATTTAATTAAAAAAAATAAAGACTCAGTAGTTTCAATTTGTATAAGACAGCATAATTATTCAGAAAGAACTGGTAATATGTATAATCCTGTAGCAATTAAAAAATCACAAAAATATGTTGCAGATACAATTGCATATGTTTACAGAGCTATTAATTTTATTGCTACAAAAATCAAAGATCCTATATATTTAATTTGGAGTAACGATTTTAACAACTTGAGAGAATATTTCCCTGAAAATAAATTTATTTTTATTGATAATAATCAAAATAAAGTTCTTACTGATTTTTACCTTTTTTCACTTTGTAACAATTTTATAGTCGGACCCACTTCATTCCATTGGTGGGGGGCTTGGCTCAATACAGTCCCAGGAAAGATTTGTATAAGACCTAAAGACGATTTAAGTCCATCAAATAATAAAGATTTTTGGCCAAAAGATTGGTTGGTAGTTTAATGTCAAATCTTAAAAACCTCTCACAACTATATAAAGCTAATAAATTTGAATTAGGTTACATCGATGTTTATGAAAAATATTTTGAAAACATTAAAGATAAAGAATTGAAAATATTAGAAATTGGAATTGACAAGGGGCCGAGTTTAAAAGTTTGGAGTGAATATTTCAAAAATTCAAAAATTGTTGGTTTAGATATTAAACCTATTCGACTTGATATTAAAAATGTTGAACTTTTTTTCGGAGATCAAACAGATACGAAATTTCTCACTACAATTGTAAATAAATATAATAATTTTGATATAATTATCGATGATGGCAGCCATATCTCTTCGCATGTAATTAAATCTTTTAATTATTTTTTTGATTTTCTTAATGATGGAGGACTATACTTTATTGAAGATTTAAACTATTCTTATTACCCTAGATATGGAGGAAGTAGATTTAATTTAAATAAAAAAGGCACTTCATTAAATTTTCTAAAATCTTTAGTAGACTCAATCAATTATGAAAATTACGATCGCCCTTTTTATAAAAAAAATAAATTTAACGGTAAAATCGATAACATCAATTTCTATCAAAACTTAGCTGTAATTTCAAAAAATCCAAGTAAAGTTTATTTATATAAAAATAAACCAAAATATTCATTTTTTGAAAAAATTAAAAAATTTATCTCTAGATTATTTTAACTTTGTTTAAAGCATTATTTTTAAATAAATTAGCTTCTTTAATATATCTTCTAACCATTTGTGTGGTCTTATGTCCGGTCATAGCCATTATACTTCTTTCATCTGCACCTGACTCTGCGGATACAGTTGCAAAGCCTGATCTCAAGCTATGTCCTGAAAAGTTTTTATTATCTATACCAGCAATTTCTAAATATCGTTTAATTATTAAAACTACTGATTGGTCTGTTAATCTATGTTTTGTTAGTGAACTTCCTTTTGCAAATCTTCTAAAAATTGGACCATCTTTGATTTTTGATAATTCTAACCATTTCTTTAAATGGAATACTGGACAATATTTTGTACTAGAGAAGTAGGGTAGACCCTTTACCATACCTTCTCCAAATTGGTCGGTTTTCGATCTTCTGAGTATGATTTTTAGTCCTTCAGGTACCAATTCAAGATCATCGTAATCAATCGATATTAATTCAGTCCTTCTAAATCCGCCCCCAAAACCTATTAATATAATAGTTTTATCTCTTAATTTTTTAATTTCCTCCGACTTATCTTCGTCTATTACTTTAATTATAGCTTTTAAATGATTGATTAATAACGGTTTTTTACCCTTTTGAATGCTTCCTTTTCTACGTTTTATACCCATAAGATTTTCAATAATAACTGGATGTTTTGTATCTAGATAATGCCCTTTGTGTTTATGAATCATGCTTATAGATACCAATCTGCGCCTTAAAGTACTCATTTTAGCGTCCTTATTAGTTAAATAAGTTAGGTATAAAGCCAGAATTTTAGGTTCTGTTGGCAATGACTTAAAACCATGCCTAGAACAGAAGGCTCCAAAGTCATTAAAATCTGACTTATAAGCTCTGATTGTGTTGTTAGCTTTAGAGCTCTTAAGATTATTTAATGTTTCCTCATGTAAAGCTTTTAGGTCTGTAACTAGTTTATTCATATATTACTATTGATAACAATTAATTATCATTAGTAATATATTAAATGATTTTATATGTCAACAAATATAAAAGCTTAATTATATAAATTTCAAAATGATAAAATATATTATTTTAGGTCTATCAATTCCAATTATAGCTTTTTATTTTATGTACCGTTGGGAAAAGCTTAAGAATAAAAGCAAAAATTTAACACTAATAACAGGTGTGGCCGTTTCAATAGTCGGAATTCTATTAATAATAGCCCTATTAATTGATTAGTTTATGTTTGAAAGTAGGAAAAGAGTTATTTTAGATAGAGGTCCAAGTTGGCCAGATTACGATAAAGCAGAGCCTTTTATGATAAGGTATTACTTGCTATTTCGTAAAAGGCCTAAGTGGTTTCCGTTTAATATATTGGCTCATAAGATCCTCAAGGGAGACAGAGGAGATTTACATGATCATTATTGGTCCTATATAACAATTATTTTAAAGGGTGGTTATTGGGAAACTAACCGTAAAGGGACTTTCTGGAGAGGCCCGGGCTACATCGGTTTTAGAAAAAACACCGATAAACATAGTCTTAAACTTAAAGATAACAATCCAGCATGGACAATCATGTTAGTTGGTCCCCACCACTCTAGTAAAACAAGCTCAAAATATCAAAATGAGGCTAAAAGGAACTAAATTTCAAATTAAAGTTTGGAAATATCTGCTTACAATTCCGAAAGGCACTGTAAAAACCTATAAACAGGTGGCAATAGCAATAAATAGCCCCTACTCAGCTAGAGCTGTTGGCAATGCAGTCGGTAAAAACCCCTGCGCACCTAGAATACCCTGTCATAGAGTTATAAAATCTAATGGATCGCTGGGTGGTTACTCAGGTTTAGGAGGTATGAAAACTAAGAAAAAACTGCTCAAAAAGGAGGGTTTTTTATTCCAGAAGTAAGCAATACCAACGTTTTTTGCAATCTGAGGATGTATTTATCTAATAATTAAGGTTTTACGCGGTATAATCTAGCCTATAAGACCAAACGCTTAAAATAGGCCTATATATGGCCCATTAAACGCTATATTCCATTACTGCATTGCTTAAAATTAACTTTCAATTAAATCTTCATAAAAACAGGAAAAACTCTGATTTTACTAAACTTTCTGCTGAAAGACTTTACAAAAACTAAGTGTTTATAGATTATTCCAAGGTAAAAATGATAAAGTGCATAAAAATCGTTATAAATATTGGGTTTTTAAACTTTATTTATTTTATAATTTATTAATTACAATATTATTCAATTAAAACAATAGTATACAGTAAATAGTTAAAGTAAAACTTTAATAAATAGGACAGCTATTATTACTTAATTGAAGAACCTTAAAGCGATATAAACTACTATAGGAATAGTTATAAAGGACATTAATGTCGATGATACTATCACACTAGCTATATTATCTACTGCCCTCTTCTTAGAATACATGGAGCCAACTAAATAAGTAAGCACAGCGCTAGGCATAGCAGATTGGATTAATAGAACACCGGCCATGAAACCATCTAAATTGAGAAATTTAATTGCGGCGAATCCGATTATTGGTCCGAGAATAACTCTAACTGCACCAAGTATTGCAGCATGTGTCCAGGAAACTACTTTTAATCTGGTAAGGGCTACCCCCAAAGCCATTAGAACTAAAAATATAGTGGTGTAAGTAAGTAAAAAAGTTGTGTTTTCTAAATAACCTGGAACATCCCATTCAAAATAAAGAAATATAATTGATATTAAGATTCCATATATAGGACCATTCTTAACTAAAATCATAAGTGAGAATTTTTTACTTGCTAGAAATATACCAATAGTAAAATGAAATAATATAATTACTGATGCAATAGCTGAGGCCACTCCTAGCCCGGCTGTTCCATAAGCAAATAAACAAATAGGAACACCCATGTTACCGGTATTAGGCAAAAACATCGGTGGAAGTTCTGTTATTGGATCCTTTTTAAGAAGGATTAAAAATACAAAACCAATAGCAGCAAATATTCCCAAAATAATTACTGCGTATAAAAAATATTCAGTAAATATTTCTAAGGTAACACCAGTTGTTGTGATCGTGTAAAATATCATTGCTGGAGTACCTATAGTTCCAGCAAAATTTGTAATAAATTTAGTGTTAAATTTAGAATCTTTTTTACCTATATAGTAACCAATACCAATGACAAAAAAAACTGGAAAAAGTACGTCAATTAATTTGAGGTAGAGTTCCATTAAACTCTTACATCAGATTTTTTTACTTTTCTCAAGGGTTTGTTAAAATTTATTGCTTTTTCAAATTCATTCAAACGTTTATAAATTGACCTAAGTTCAGTTATTCGAGTCCAATTTTGTAAAAATAATGAAAAACTACTTTGAACTTCTCTGAAAGCACTAGATGTTTGTATCAAAATACCTAAGGTCATCGCTCCTGTGAATAAACCGGGTCCCATTAAAATATATGGAACAATTATCATTACTTGATTATACATTATCAACCACAAGTCAAAATAACCATAATGTAGGAAGAGTCTGTGGTAATTGAATTTTATTCCACTAAAAAGCTCTAATATAGTTGGGGGTTTGGCATAATTAGTTCTATCGTCTTCTCCATATACAAGTTCTTTCCTAAATGCAGCTTCAACTTTTTGATTATTATATTCTAAACCGGGTAACTTAATTCCAACTAACCAGCTAATTACCAAACCACCTAAACTTGCTGTTAAAGAAACCCAAACCAAAGATCCTGAAACATCTTTGAAAAAAGGAATAACAACATTGGAAGACAAGCCCCACAATATTGGAATAAAAGCTATTAATAACATTATAGCTCGTACAACTTGTAATCCAAGACTTTCTACGATTTTCGCAAAATTCATACAATCTTCTTGAATTCTTTGTGATGCACCTTCAACTTTAGCATCAACTTTTTTCCAATAGGGCATATAGGAAAAAGTCATAGCCTCTCTCCATCTAAATGCCCAAAGTCTAGTGAAATAGTTTGTTACTGTGTAAATTATTACATAAGGTATTGCCAATTTCATGAATAAAAGTAAGCCATCATAAAATTCAGAAATATCCCTTTCAGTGGCTTTCTGAAGTAAGTCGTAAAATCCCTTATACCACTCATTAATTTTAACATCTATCCAGGTTTGAGATAAAAGTGATAAAAATATAAAAAAGGCCCCACCCCATGACCACAAAAGCCATCTTCTTTCGGTAAAAAAACTTCTCCACATATTAATCTTTCAAAAAATTATCTGAGTATGATTTAATTATAAAATCTGACTTCTTTGGCTCAATAACTTCATAAAGCAATTTGTTGTTTTTGGCATACTCGACAGCTTTATCTTTGGTGGTAAACTCCAAAATAACCTCTCCTATAGTATCATCGCTAGACTCCCATCCCATAAGCGGATTTGTTACATCGTGTCGAGTTTCAAACTTTAATACCCATTTTTTGGTTTTGCCTCTGCCAGATTGCATGGCTGTTTTAGATGGAATGTAAATTTTTGCTTTTTTCATATTAATTTATCGGTAAATTACAAATTTCTCCTGAAACCAACTTTTCTTCTAATTTAATTTTGAATTTTAAAGATGTTTTGCAAAAATCTTTTTTCATCATTGCAATTCCTACAACTTTTTTAAATTTAGGCGAAAAAGCACCCGATCTTAATTGACCAATTACTTTGTTACCCGAGTCAAATAATGGTATTTCTTCTGATACATCAATTTTATTAATATCAATTTTAACGCCCATAAGTTTTCGTTTAATTCCATTGTTCTTAATTTTTATAAGATTCTCTTTACCTAAAAATACTATATCAGAGTCTAAATCTACATACTTATCAAAACCGCACTCCAGGGGATTATCATTATTATCTATGTCACTCCCATACGAAAGCAACCCACCCTCGATTCTTTCAGGATGATTTGGTGTACCAGGTTTAAGATTAAATTCCTTACCGATTTTAAAAAAATGATCATAAAGATCTAACCCATCACTTGCATTTTCAACATGAATTTCATAACCTCCTTGTTTTGAAAAACCTGATCTTGATATTAAAAATTTTTTTTTATCAAAATCAAAAAAATCAAATCTAAAGAATTTTAGATCCACTATTTCATCCCCGAATATTTTTTTCATAATATCTAAAGACTTAGGTCCTTGAACTGCCAAGGTATCGATTTTAGCCTCAAAAATATTTACATCCATTTTTTTTGCAGATGCAATACCTTTCGCAAAAAGTAAAACGTCTGAGTCAGCAATACATACTCTCCATTTATCATCATTTAGTTTATATATGAGTGGATCATTAATTAAACCTCCATCAGAATCTACCAGCGGTGCATAATAACACTTTCCTATTTTTGAGTCAGATAAATTTCGGCAAGTCATCAGTTGAACTAACTCGGAAGAATCTTTGCCAGAAATTTCAATTTCTCGCTGGACTGAAACATCCCAAATTTGAACATGCTCCTTTAAATGTTTGTATTCTTCCTCAGGTGTAGAAAAAGTAGTGGGTAATAACATATGATTATAAACTGTGTAACTTTTAACTCCTTGTTTTTCAATTCTTGAAGTAAAAGGTGTGCCCCTTAATCGTCTCGATCTAGTTATAATACTTTTCATTTTTTTAAAAATTCAGCAACCTTTTCTCTCATCTCAAAAGCGTTTTCAAGTATTATCATGTGACCACAATCTTTAATGATATGTGTTTTTGACCCAGGTATTAACCCTGAAAATTCCTTGCCTTTATCTAGCTTTATCATTTTGTCAAGCTCCCCAAAAACGAAAAAGGTTGGACATTTGATTTTTTTAATACTGTTGATTCCATTTTTATAATTATTACAAGCGATAAGGTCTATTGCCAAAACTTCACGGATTTCTCTAGATGAATTTAAAATCTTTTGAAGTGGGTTTCCTCCAAGAAATTGCTTAGAATATCCATATCCCCATTTCATCATTAAATTTATTGACTCAAAATCTCCTGCGTTTGCAAGATCTATTAAACTTTTATTTACTGGTATTTGGTATGAACCGGCAACAAAAATTAAATTTTTAATATTATCAGGGAATTTATTTGCATATTCTATAGCCACCAAACAACCCTGTGAATGTCCTAATATTGTTAAGTCTTTTATACCAATAACATTAACAACTTTGTTAAGCCAATCAGCCATTTCCTCTATTGATTTGAGAGAGGAACCCTCTGAATTACCATGGCCCGGTAAATCAAATGCAAAGACATTGAATCCCTCATCTGCAAGATATTGATCAGTTAGAGACCAAACAACATGAGATTGACCGCTTCCATGAAGTAATATTATAGAATGTTTGTTTTTATCGAAAGTTTGACCAATATCTGAGGAGAAAACTTTTTTATTTTCTACTTCAAAAATCATTTATCTTGCCAATTAGGATTTCTTTTATTAATAAAGGCATCTATACCCTCTTCGGCATCAATTTTAAGCATATTCTCAACCATTACGTTGGACGCATAATCATAAGCTTCCGATAAGTTCATGTTTATTTGATTATAAAAAGCCTGTTTGCCAATTTTCAATGTCATAGCTGATTTCTTGGAAATTTTTAAAGCTTTTTCTAGCACAATACTCTCAAGATCATTATCGTTAACAACTTCATTAATTAAACCAATTTCAGCAGCTTTTTTAGAAGATATTAGATCTCCATTTAAAAGCATTTCCATAGAATGTTTGTTTGAAACTGTTCTTGAAAGGGCCACCATTGGCGTTGAACAAAATAAGCCAATATTAACACCGGGTGTTGCAAATCTAGATGATGTCCCTGCATAAGCTAAATCACAGCTTGCAACTAGTTGACAGCCAGCTGCAGTGGCAGTACCAGAAACTTCGGCAATTATAGGCTTTGAATTGTTAATAATTGATTGCATTAAATTTGAACATTTTAACATCACTTTTTTAAAATAGCCCCTGCCCTTATCAGAATTATCACGTCCTTTTTTTAATTGTTTTAAATCATGTCCTGCAGAAAATGTTTTGCCCTCCGCTGAAATAATAATCACTCGTATAGATTTATCATTTACAGATTTGTTTAAAACAGACTGAATAGCTGACATCATCTCCTCTGACAAAACATTATGTTGTGATGGATTGTTTAAAGTAATTCGAAGAATACAGTTAGAGTGGATTGAAGTTTTGACAAGTTGATTATCTATTGAATCGTTCATAAATTAATTTATTTTAACTTTAACTTCTTTTGAAAGTGAATTTGATATAAAACAATATCGATGAGCTCTATCTTGTACCTCTTTCATTTTTAAATTATCAACGATGAAACCCTTAGAAAACTCTACTTTTGGATTAAGTTCGATTTCGGTAACAAACATTAAACCTTTAAGGTTTTTACCTAATTTAGCTACAGCTGTATCTTTGTAGGTTTTAACGGGCCACTTCATTTTGGCTGCTAACGCTAGAAAAGTCATCATATGACAACTGCTCAGAGATGCAGCTAAAGTTTGCTCAGGATTGGTATTTAATTCGTTTCCCCTCCAATCTGGGGCGGAGTCTGCAATGATTTTTGTGTTAGGTGTAAATATAATTTCATGTTGATTTGAATAGTTTCCTGGAGACATATCTCCATTTTCAAGTTTCCAAATAAGATCAATTGATATTTTTGACATTTCAGTATTAATTTAGATCTTTTGCTTTTTTTCTAAGTTCAAATTTTTGAATTTTGCCTGTCGATGTTTTTGGTAATTCACAGAATTCAACTTTTTTTGGAACTTTAAATCCTGCTAGTGTTTCTTTACAAAAGGAAATTAACTCTTTTTCGGTAACATTTTTATCTTTAACAGTCTCTATAAAGGCACATGGCACTTCACCCCATTTTTCGTCCGGTTTAGCTACTACAGCGGCAATAGATACCGATGGGTGTTTTGCTAGGGTATTTTCTATCTCTATTGAAGATATATTTTCACCTCCTGAAATAATTATATCTTTTGATCTATCTTGAATTTTTACATAACCATCTTCATGCATGACTGCTAAATCACCGGAATGAAACCAGCCACCTTTCATTGCTTTATCCGTTGAAACCTTATCTTTAAAATAACCTTTCATCACAACATTTGCCCTTATCATTATTTCACCAATAGTTTTCCCATCTCTTGGAACCTCTTTCATGGTTTCAGGATCCATTATTGTTACACCTTCGGTGTTTGGATATCTTACACCTTGTCTTGCTTTTATCTCATTTTTTTTCTCTTCATCAAAATTATTCCAAGTATCATTCCAGGCACACTGTGTTACATGACCATATGTTTCAGTCAATCCGTAAACGTGCATTACATCAAATCCTAGAGCTTCCATTTTCTTAAAAATTATACTTGGTGGAGGAGCGCCCGCTGTTAATACAGAGACTTTACGCTTTAATTTTTTTCTTTCACTTTCAGAAGCTCCAGTTATCATATTTAAAACAATTGGAGCGCCACCAAAATGAGTAATATTATATTTATCTATTAATTCAAAAATTTTTTTTATATCAATATTACGTAAACAAATTGTACGACCATTTAACATAGGTACTGTCCAAGGATAACCCCAGCCATTACAATGAAACATAGGAACGACGGTTAAAAAATTTAATCTATTTGGCATATTCCAAGCAGCTGCACTACCCGTTGACATTAAATATGATCCTCTATGGTGATAAACCACTCCTTTTGGATTTCCGGTTGTACCGGAAGTGTAACTTAATGATATTGCTTGCCACTCATCATCTGGCATCTTCCATTGATAAGTATCATCACCAGTTTTTAAAAATGTTTCGTACTCTAAGTCACCAATTTTTTCTGTTTTTGATTTATCAGCATACTTATCGACAATATCAATTATAGTAATTTTATTTTCAATTGATTTTAATGCTTTTTTAACTTCTTTGTGGAGCTGTCTATCTACAACTAAAACTTTGGCATCGCTGTGATTTAAAATATAGGCAATAGTCTTTGCATCTAATCGAATATTAATAGTATTTAAAACAGCACCAGTCATAGGAACAGAGTAATGAGCCTCAAAAATTTCAGGAGTATTAAAAGCTAAGTAGGAAACTGTATCGCCTTTTTTAATTCCAATTTTTTCTAAAGCACTAGCAAACTTCACACATCTATTATAAACCTGAGTCCATGTATATTTTCGATCCTCATAAATTAGTGCTTCATATGTTGGATATATGTCTTTAGCTCTTTGTAAGAATGATAGTGGTGTGAGTGGTACAAAATTCGCTTTATTTTTATTTAGATTTGTTTCGTAGTGACTCATTATCAATTAAAATTAGATTTCATCATAGTATCACTGCCGGTAATAGCTGATAAATAATGGCTCTGAACTCTTGGAAGAATTTTATCAAAGTAATATTTTGCAGTATTTATTTTATCTTCATAAAAAGTTTTATTTTCTTTGAGTTTTGAGTGGCTTACCTTCAATATTTTTAACCAAGAGTGAGCAAGAGCTATATATCCAAGAACCTTTAAATAATCATTACAGGCTGCACTTACATCGTCTTTTGATGATTTATTTTTCTCATCAAGCCATAGTGTAAAATTATTTAATAATTCTAAATACTTCAAAAATTTATCAGCAAATAAAGAAAGTTTATTGTCTTTTGCAAAGTCTTTTACTTCATTTGAAAGTTGAGCAATATACTTTTCAAAAATTTTGTTATTTAAAATTTTTCTATAAACAAGATCAATAGCTTGAACAGAATTTGTACCTTCATAAATAGGTGTTATTCTATTATCTCTAAATAATTGTTCGATTCCTTGATCCTTGGTGTAACCATAACCTCCAAAAACTTGAATTGCATCATTTGTGATTTCCATTCCAATATCAGTATAAAAGGACTTAATTATAGGAGTCATTAAAGCAACTATTTCATCAGCGTCAGTTTTTATTTTTTTATCTGGATGGTTTAAACTAACATCTATTTGCTGAGAAACCCAAAAGGCTAAAGATCTCTGACCTTCGATTAAAGATTTCATGTTCATTAAGCTTCTTCTAATATCTGCATGCTTAATAATTATATCTGTCTCACCGTTCTTGCTATTATTTGCCTTGCCTTGTTTCCTCTCTTTTGCATAAGCTAACGCGTTTTGATAAGCTGTTTCAGAAATACCAAGACCTTGGATACCTACAACTATTCTCTCTAAATTCATCATTGTGAACATGGAACTAAGTCCTTTATTTTCTGGTCCAATCATAAAGCCTGTTGCTTCATCAAAATTCAAAACACAAGTTGGAGATCCTTTAATTCCCATTTTAGTTTCTATAGACGCAGTGTTAACACCATTTCGAGGTCCGACTGAACCGTTATCATTAACAACAAATTTAGGAACTAAAAATAAGCTAATTCCTTTTGTTCCAGAAGGTGAACCAGGAATTCTGGCTAAGACAAGATGGATAATGTTTTCTGTTAAATCATGGTCTCCTGAAGTAATAAATATTTTTTGACCTGAAATCTTATAAGAGTTATCTTTTTGTTTAACAGCTTTAGTTTTTAATAAACCTAGATCAGTACCACAGTGAGATTCCGTTAAACACATCGTCCCACTCCACTTACCCTCAACCATTTTCGGTAAATACTTATCTTTTGTTTTCTGATCTGCATGATGAAGAATGCAGTTATACGCGCCTATACTCAATTCACTATATAACTTAAAAGATAAACTAGCTGATGAAAGCATTTCCTCAAAAAAAGTACTTACTGTTTTTGGCATGCCTTGGCCACCATATTTAGGATCGCAAGATAAAGAAGTCCAGCCATCTTCAATAAACTTTTTATATGCCTCTTTATAACCTGGTGGTGATCTAACAATACCATTTTCATAAACGCATGGCTTTTCATCACCTATTTTAGCAAGCGGTAAAACAATTTCCTGATTTATTTTTGCTGCCTGTTCTAATATATCTTTTACTAAATCAGAATTAATTTCTTTGTATTTATCAATTTCATTATAGTTTTTATTGTCTTTAAGATTGTTAAATAAAAACATCATTTCGTCTACTGGTGCGTTATAAGTTGTCATTTAATTTATTAATGGTTTACTTGTTTTTAAAGTATGTACAATTCTTTTTTGTGTTTTATCTGTTTCTAAAAGTTTCATAAAGCTCTCAAGTTCTAATTTATACATCTGTTCTTCACTTATTTCCTTACTTAAATTAGTGTCTCCTCCACTCAAAACATTAGCTAATTCCTTACCTACTATCATACCATGATCAAGTATTTTTTTGCTATTATATAATTCATCAAGTACTTTTTGCATTTTTTTCCTTACCTGGTCGCCTGATAATTTAAATTTACATTTAACGGGAGGTTTAAAATTTTTGTTTTGTTCAATATAAGCTCTTGCCATAGGCAATAGATTGTTTCTATTAATTATAACTTCATGATTATCATCTAAAAATAAAAGAGGTTTTGCCTCAAGAGGAGATGTGGCTGTTTTTGCATACCCTATTATATCAAAAACTTTAAGAGGTGCAAAATCAGGGTCTTTTCCGGCATCATCTGTTTGAGTCCACCTCCACAAAAGCTCTTTACACCCTCCACCGGCCGGAACTAAACCAACAATAGTTTCAACTAACCCCATCACTATATTAGTGTGTGATACAACGTAATTGCTTTGCAGCAAGACTTCTTCGCCACCACCTAAAGACAAACCAGATGGTGCAGAGATTACTAATTTGTCACTATATTTTAAATGTTCACAGGTTTTTTGAAAATATTTAATGAATTTTTCAACAGATTTAAAATCTTTCTTTTTAACAAATTCCATTACATAATTTAGATTAACTCCTGCAGAAAACTGCATACTCTCATTAATAATAATTAATGGCTTATCTGTAGCTTTCATTAAAGCATCCATAGAATTATAATCTAGGGCATTTGCTTTTGTGTCGAATTCTACAATATTAAAATCTTTAAACCTGTAAATTTCAGCAGAATCATTTTTATCAATTTTGACAACTGATTTTTTTACCTTTCCCAGTGTTTCGATATCCGTATATTTTTGTCTTTGGTCATAAAACTTTTTTACACTTTTATTTTTTAAATTTTCTAAAAAAGGATTAGTTTTAATATCACCTATTTTATTGAAAAAATTATCTAATCCAATGTTCTCCAACATTTCGAAAGGTCCCATAGACCAGTTAAAACCAAGTCTTAATGCTTCGTCAATGTCATTGTACTCTTTTGTGATCTGTGGAACTAACGAAGATGAATAAAGAATAATTTTTGAAATTACTGCCCAGGCATATTTACCATACTGATCCTCTCTATTTATTAAATCTAATAAATTTATTTTATTAATTTGGAGATCAATTTTTTTTGCAGCTGAATAACTATTATTTTTTAAATTTAAAGCTTCCAAAACTTTTTGGTTATTAACTTTATTCATACGGTAAAAACCACCTTTGCCTTTTCTACCGGTATAACCACTGTCAATTAGTTTTTGAATTATTGGAATTCCTTGAGCAACTTTTTGAAATTCATCTTTCCCTGTAAGTTCTTTTCTAAAACTTTTTAAAACGTCCGACATTAGGTCAATACCAATCAAATCATATAAAGCAAAAACACCGGTTTTAGGTATTCCCATTGGTCGTCCAAAAACAGCATCGGCTTCTTCTACAGATAAATTCATTTTAATTGCCTCTGTCATAGCAACTTGCATTGCATAGACACCAATTCTATTTCCTAAGAAACCTGGTGTATCACCACAAATTATTACTCCTTTGCCAAGTTTTTTTTCACAGAAGTCTTTTAATAGGTTAATTTTATTTTGATCATTTGATTTTTCTCTAACTATTTCCAAAAGGCCCATATATCTCACTGGATTAAAAAAGTGTGTTATACAAAAATCTTTTTTATCAGGATTATCCATTTTTTGAGAAAGTATTTTAAGTGGAATTGTTGAAGTATTTGAAGATATGACAGACTCTTTTTTTCTTACTTTTAAAATTTTATCGTAAATTTCGTGTTTAATATTAATCCTTTCAACAACAGCTTCAATTATCCAATCAGCATCAGCAACACTATCAAAATTATCTGAAATATTTCCTGTTTTTAAACTTTTAATTTTTGAACTTTCGAAAAGTAATGGTGGTCGAGATTTTAAAATTTTTTCTTTTGCTTTTTCTGCAATTTCTGTTTTCAAATCAAGTAATACAACAGGTATATTTGCATTACATAAATGTGCAGCAATCCCACTACCCATTGTTCCTGATCCAATAATTACTACTTTTTTAATATTCATAAATGGTCGGGGCGGCAGGATTTGAACCTGCGACCCTCTGGTCCCAAACCAGATGCGCTACCAGACTGCGCTACGCCCCGTTTAGAAAGAGTATATAACTTAAATTTTTATTATTATCATTAAAAAATGGCGCGCCCTGAAGGATTCGAACCTACGACCCTCGGTTTAGAAAACCGATGCTCTATCCAACTGAGCTAAGGGCGCAATTAAAATATTTATATATTTACTTAAAAACATACTAAATGGTCAATAAAAATAGGTGACTTAATACCAAATTTTTCATTTTTTTCATGTTGATGAATATGATGAGAATGAACAAACACAGGAATTTCCTCTTTTTTGTTAGTTTTTAAAGTATAAATAAAATTAGTCCCCCTAAATTTTCTGTCAACCACTTCTAATTTTAATTTACTTTGATCGTCATGTATTAAATCTTCAGGCTGTAATAATAGTTTAACTTTTGAACCAACGGGAAAGTTATTTAATAATTTACCCCTTATCTCTCCTAATTCTTGATGTATTAGACTGTGAACAGCGCAATCAGTTTCTGCAACTTTAACATCAATAAATACACCCCTATTTAAAAATTTTGCAACTTCGATTGAATTAGGTTCGTGGTGAATATTATAAGGTATGTCATATTGTTTTAAACACTGGTCTAATAGAATACCACATTTATCTCCAAGAAAAAAAGCCTCGAAAGAGTCGTGAGTTACAATTAAAGTTGTTATATCAAACTCTTTAAGAATATCTTTAATTTTTTTTTGTAATTCTTCTTTTAAAGTCGCATCTATATTTGCAAAAGGTTCGTCCAATAAAAGCAAATCAGGTTTGGAAAGTAATGATCTTGCTAATGAAACACGTTGCGCTTCACCAGCGCTAATTTGATGTGGATATTTGTTTTTTATATTTTCTAAATGTAAAATTTTGATTAAATCATTGTCTGAATAATTAAATTTAGAACCATTTTTTCTTTTTGAACCGATATTAATATTTTCTAAAACATTAAAATGTGGAAATAGTGAATTATCTTGAAAACACATTGCTATGTTTCTTTTTTCAGGTTCTAAATTAAAGTTTTTGGATGAAATTATTTTATCTTTAAGTTTAATCTCACCAGATTTAAGATTTTGTAGACCGGCAATTGTTCTTAAAATAGTAGTTTTTCCAACACCAGATGGTCCGAGTAAACAAACAATTTCGCCCTTTTTTTTGATTGTTAAAGATACATTTTTAACTTTGTTATTATCGCTGGCTATAAATGTAGCATTGTTAATTTCTAAAAAATTAGAAGACATTTGATTACTATAACTTTATTTTTCTGAAAGTATATATTTAGAAATAAACAATATGAATATACTTGCCCAGAATATCAAACATAATGATGGAAAAGCTGCAGCTTCTAATAAATCTTGTGCGGCATAAGAATAGGCTTTTGTTGCGAAAGTTTCGAAATTAAAGGGTCTCAATATTAATGTAATTGGAAGTTCTTTAATAATTTCTAAAGCTATTAAAACACCAACTAATAATATATTGGTTTTTAAATACGGCAAATGAATATTAGAAAAAGTTTTAAATTTGGAATATCCTAAAAGATATGCATTTTCATCAATAGAATTATTTATTTTTGAATATCCAGATTTAATTCCATTGTAAGAAAGTGAAAAAAATCTAACAAAATATGCGATTATAAGACCAACTACAGATCCAATAAATACGTTTTTAAAACTATTTATTCCAAAGATTGAACTTAACAAGTCGCTGAACCAAGAAATAAATGTTATAAAAGCGACTGCTAAAATTATTCCTGGTAACGCATATCCTGATACAGAGAAAGTAGACAAAAAACTAATTAGTTTATTTTTTGATACTCTATTTCCGTAATTTGTCATAAATGAAAATGTGATCAAGAATAAACTAGATAAAAATACTAATAACAATGTATTCATATTTAGTGACCAGAAATTTATATCCCGAAAATACTTTGGAAATTTAATTGTCCAATAAGTCATTTGTGAAACTGGAAAAATGAAGCTGCAAAAAAATAATATCGAACAAAACGACGTAGCAAAAATAGATTTACCACCCGCTAATTGGATTTTTGGAATAGGCTTATTACCTTTTGAATTTTGGTGATACTTAGCGCCTTTTCTGGATATATTTTCAATAACAAATAATAGAAGAATAAAAAATAATAAAACAAAAGATAATTGATTTGCAGTTGTTAGATCATCAAAAGAAATCCAAGCATTATAAATTGCTGTAGTTAATGTTGATATACTAAAAAAATCTACAGTGCCAAAATCTGACAAAGTTTCCATTGCAACAAGAGACAAACCTACGACTATTGCGGGACGTGCTGAAGGTAAAATAATTTTAAAAAAACTTTCATAAGAAGACAATCCTAAATTTTTTCCTACTTCAATTAGATTGTGAGACTGAAATATGAAAGAAGCTCTTGTTAATACATAAACATATCCAAACAAAGAGAAAGAAATTGAAAACATAGAACCTATTAATCCATCAAATTTTGGTATGTACTTATTAAAATCACCTTCTCCGAATAAAAAGGATAAAATACTGAATGCGGTTCCATAATTTTCGAAAAAAGCAACTAAAGAATAAGCGTAAATATAAGCTGGAACAGCAAAAGATAATATTAGTGCCCATTTAAAAAAATTAGATCCAGGAAACTTATAAAAAGAAACAAAATAAGCTGAGGTAACTCCAAATATAAAAGTTAGTGATAAAACACCCAATAAAATTAAGAATGAATTGCTTAAATACTTTAAAAGAAAAGTGTCTTTTAAAAGATCTAAATAATTACCAGTTGTTTCAAAAAAACTTAGAAAAACTGTAAATATAGGTATTGCTACAAGTAAAGGTACTATAAATGCAAATATAAACCAAAAATTTATTCTCTTTGTCAATTCTCCTCCTGAATTCAGTCCCCGGAGGAGTCCAGGGACTAAATTATTCTATTATAAAATTACCAGCCGGCTTCGTTCATTACTTTCAAAGCTTTTGCTTGGAGTTTTCCATAATTAGAAACTTTTGTTTTTAAATCTTGTTTAAAATCTAAACCAAATTGTGCAATTAATTTATTTGCTTTTACTCCAGGTATCATTGGATACTCAAAAGTGTTGTTAACAATATGTTGTTGAGCTTCAGGGGTTAATAAAAACTCTAACAATTTAACTGCATTAGCTTTATTTGGTGCATGTTTTAATATGCCTCCACCACTAATATTCATATGGGTGCCTCGTCCATCCTGGTTTGGAAAGAAAGGCATTACTTTTTTTGCTGCCGATTGTTGTTCAGCTCCTTTTTTACCAGATAACATTAATGCTAAGTAATAAGTATTTGCTACAGCCCAATCTGCTTCTCCAGCAGCTACAGCTAATATCTGTGCTCTGTCGTTACCAGTTGGTTTTCTAGCAAAGTTATTTACCATTCCTTTTGCCCAAGCTGCAGTATTTTTCTCACCATTATTCTTAATAAGTGATGCAACTAAAGACTGATTATAAATGTTGCTTGATTTTCTTATTACTACTCTACCTTTGTATTTTGGATCAGCTAAATCTTCATAACTCATATTCCATGATGGATTTACTGTTTTTGGATTATAATAAATTATTCTTGCTCTTTTTGCTATTCCAACCCAATAAGGTGATCTAAAATTAGCAGGTACAACTTTTTTTAGGGCTGCTGAACTTGCTCCCTTTTGAAATATTCCTTCAGCTTGAAAAGCTCCCAATCTTCCAGCATCTGCAGTTATATAAATATCTGCTTTGCTGTCCTTCCCTTCTTCTTTGATTCTTTTTTGTAATGCTTTATCTTTTCCAGATACAACATTAACTTTTATTCCAGTTTTTGCTGTAAATTTTTCATAAAGCTGGACATCAGAATCATAGTGTCTAGCACTGAAAACGTTTACTTCATTGGCAATAACTGAGTTTGCAACAATCAATGTTGAAAATAATCCAACTATTGCAAGACTTATTACTTTTTTTATTTTGCTCATTATTCTCCTTTTTTGATAATAGTTATCACATAAGTGATAATGATTATCAATAACAAAAAGGTCGCATACCCTACTATTTTAGTAGGAATAAAGAATAATATTTTTGTTTATCTTGCCAAACACACTTAGTTGACCAACCGGTGTTAGAGGCTAATCGTTTAAATGATTTAATTGTAAATTTATTTGAAATTTCAACCAAAATTCTCTCGTTCTTTTTTAAAAAAAATTTTTTATTACCGATTTTAAAATTTTGATGAACTTTGCTAACTAAAAAACCATGAATACATTTTAATTTAGCATTGTAAAAACCATGGTAGTAAAAATCATTAATATTTAAATTTGTTTTTTGTGTTCTATTAATAATATTAATCAAATTTAAGCTAAATTTAGCCGTATATCCTTTTTTGTCATTATATGCATTATGAAGAATTGTTTTATTTTTAATTAGATCAACACCAATGAATAAATAGTTGTTTTTACTTATACTTTTTCTTAACTTTTTTAAAAATTTAATTTCCTCTTTGTTATAAAAATTACCAATAGAGGAACCTAAAAAAAAATACACTTTGGTTGTATCTTTAAGATTGGGAATTTTGAATTGCTTAGAATAATCGATTTTTTTGGGTTTTATTTTAATTTTTGGGTATTGTTTTTTAAGTTTAGTTACTGAATTCTTTACATAATCTAATGATATATCAAGTGGTACATAATATTTAACATCTTTATTAATAAGCAATTTTATTTTATCTATCGCACCGCTTCCTAATTCTATATATGAAAGCTTACCTGTAAATAGTTTTGGAATTTCCTTAGAAATTTTTTTTAATATTTCTTTCTCTTTTCTTGTGGGGTAATATTCTTTTTGTTGTGTGATTTTTTCAAAATATTTGCTGCCCTGTAAATCATAATGATACTTTGATGGGATTCTTTTGTTTTTTTTTGATAAACCGGTAATAAGGTCTTTTTTTAATGTCATTTTGTTAAATTAATGATTGCAAATTTGTTCGATAATATTACCTAGTTTTAATATTATCTTGTGGAACGATTTTTTGAGTTATTCTGTCTAAAACTATTGCTAATATTACAATACCAGTACCACCAATTACAGCTGCACCAATATCTAATCTACCAAGAGCAACGTATACGGTTAAACCTAAACCACCGGCTCCGATTAATGCTGCTATAACAACCATCGATAAAGCTAACATTAATGTTTGGTTTACTCCTGCCATAATGGTCTTAAGTGCAAGCGGTAATTCAATTCTGTGTAAAATTTTAAATTTTGATAATCCTAAACTAGCACCTGCTTCTTTAAATCCTTTGCCCACTTGTCTTATTCCAAGATTTGTTAATCTAATTACTGGTGGTAATGCAAATATAATAGTTGCTACCACTCCAGGTGTTAAACCAACACCAAATAGCATTACAACGGGTATAAGGTAAACAAAACTGGGTATAGTTTGCATTATATCTAGTATAGGTCTTAAAATTATTTCGAATATTCTACTTCTGGACGCAGCAATACCTAATGGTATTCCAATTATCATACAAAAGATTACAGCTGTAAAAATCATAGCTAGTGTTGTCATAGTTTCTTTCCATAAATCAACTAGATCAATAGCGATTAAACTTATAGCTGCAAAGAAGGCAAATTTTACTCCGTTTGTTTTCCATGCGAAAAAAATAAATATAAAAATGACAATTGGAAATGGTATCCAGTTGAATAGAGTGTCTAATCCTTCGAGAGTAGCGTCAATAGGTGCGGCTAGCTTCTTAAAGAGCGGCCGTTGTGTAAACAGCCACTCTTTAATATTTCTTTCAATCCATTCTGCTATTGGAATGTAGATTTCGTAGTCAGAAGGTGCAAGTTTTAAGTTCACTGAACTTATATTTGCAGCTTATTTAATCCAACTATTAAAAGTACTTTGGTTAGCTTTGATCCATTCAGCAGCATGCTTTTTAATTGCTCTCTCACTTTTCTCGCCCGCATTCATTTTCATGTTTTGAGCAGCAATATCAGCTAGAGGGATTGACGCTTTTTTAAGCATCTTCTCTATATCTTTATTTGCTTTTAAGAAATCTGAGTTAGCAGCTGGTCTGATGTCATCGGCACCAAAACCCATATTAATTTTAGATTTTGTTGCATTAGCTACACCAACTTTTTTAGTTTCGCTGTAAGGAACTTCTATCCAAACAACATCCTGTCCAAGTTTTAAAGCACCGACAGTCCAATTCGGAGTCCATGTATAAAATAATACTGGTTTTCCGTTTTTGTATTTAGCAACTACATCAGCCATTGAAGCAGAGTAGTCAGCTTTTACTGGATTAATAAAATCACCTAAGCCTAGTTCAGCAAAGTGTTTTGTAATTTGCTTTTCACAACCCCAACCTGGAGGGCAAGCAACCATGTCTGCTTTACCATCGCCATTAGAGTCCCATGCTTTAGCGTTTGCTTTAATATCCATTACGCTTTTGATTCCATACTTGTCAGCTGATTTTTTATCAACTAGATAGCCTTGTAATCCGCCTTTTTTCATCACGTAACCAACGGTTTTTACTTTTCCTTTGGCTTCTTTTATATAACCATCGTGAGTTCCAAACCATCCATTAACCCATAGGTCTAAATCTCCCGCAGCTGCAGCTACGTAAAATACTGAAGGTTTGATAGCTTTAGGTTCAGTTACTGTGTGTCCCATTGCTTCCAAAGCTTGTTTGTATATTTCAGCTTGGAAATAACCAGTATCCCAGTTTGCTTTAGCCATTTTAACTTCAGCAGCATTAGCAGCATTGGTGATAGTGATCGTAGTAAACAGAGCAACTATTAACTTAAATAGTCTCATTTTTCCCCCTTAATTATTAATTAATAATTGCAAAAAACTAGCATGTATAAAATCTTAATGTAACCGCAACACAACTAAAAAGTGAATATAATTAACCGCTTAAATAAAGGTTTTTTGACAATTTTAAAGTGTAATATATACAAATAGGCACAAGAATGATTTTTAAAAAGATTAGATCCCTCGTAGGCAGGTTATTTAACGAAAATCAACAAATGCTAATTGTGATGTTTTTATCAGATATTTTCTGGGGATTAAGAAAATATTTTTTAAGTGTAGTTATAGAATATCCAGAAGAGTTTTTAAAAAATTGGGCTACAATTAGAAATCAATCGTCACAGGATAAGGAGAGAAATTTTACTGTGTATCAATTAATTAAAATACATAATAAAATTTTTGAGGGAAAGAATACTAATATTATTGAATTTGGAACAGATAGAGGTGGTACTCTTAGAACAATATCAAATTTTACAAAACCAAACACCAATATATATGCCGTTGATAGCTTTGGTTTTCACGCTGACGAGATAAAAAAAAATGTTTCACAATACGACACCCATTATCAAGGAGGGTATAGACCGTTTACAAAAAAAACAAGATTTAAAAATTTTGATCATAATAAAATGACAAATGAGTTAAACGAAATTCTAATACAAAAAAATTCTAAATTAGAAACAATTGTTGGTTACTTTCCAAATTTGGAAAATGACAAATTAAAAAAAATATCAAATATTAAATATAGTTTTGTACATTTAGATTTTGATTTATATAAACCAACTATTGATTGTTTTGTTTTTATTAAAGACAAATTAGAGAAAAATGCAATAATTTTAGTCGATGACTATAATTTTATAAACCAAGAAGGTGTTAAAAAAGCTGTAACAGATCTTAAAATTGATTTATCAAAAGGAATCCAAACACAAAGTGGTCAATTAATACTTTATTCTTAATTTATTAAGCAAATATTTCAAAAAACTTATACTTAAAATTATTTGAAAAGGTAAAATGTAAATTTTATATCTCGGTAAAACTGCAAAAAAAGAATATAGTGCTACAATTAGTAAAAATGTAAGAATTAAATAATTAAATTTATTATTTTTTTTATTAACTACTATGAGGCCACAAAGGGACAATAATGAGATTAATACAATCGGATAAATATGAAAATAATTGTAGTAATTCTTCTGGGATGAATTTAAATCAAAAAAATAAAATGCGTAAAGTCTTTTAAAGTAAAGATTTATATATTTTCCTGGATCTTCTGTAATATAGATTAAAGCCTGTTCTAGATATATTTTATCTTCATTGATTCTATAATGTATATTTTTTTTGACATTTTTAATTTTATTTTGTAGTTCCTTGGATGGAAATAGATAACCTTCAACTTTAGCTTTTGGGTTATAGGCTTTCCAAATATTATAACCAAAACCTGAGTGGATTATAAATTTATCAAAGGCTATATAATTTCTATATATATAAGGTGATATTCCAATAATAGTAATCATTAAAATTGAAGATATTGATTTAAAATTTAGTTTAAGAAATAAAAAACTGTATAACAATGAAAATAAATAGATTAAAACAAAATCTCGTCTAGTTAAAATTAAAATCGAAGATATGATTCCGATTAAAATAATTCTTTTTAAATTTTTTTTTTTTTTTAAGTTTAAGATAAGATAAAGAAATAAAATATTTAAAAAAAGGTATATTGTCACTGATGATATTTGGCACGAGGAATATACAATTAAAGGGAAAAAAATAAAAATTATTGTTCCAATAATACTATAATTTCTATTAAAAAAAATAGAAAGTATTTTAAAGAAAAAAATTGGTGTTAGTGATGAAATTAAAATTTGTGTAGTTATAACGCTTAAAGGCAAGTAATCATTAAAACCTACCAGTAATGAATGTAAATAAATAAAATAACCATATACTGGAGGCATCCATAAGTTAGGGACAAACAAATCGTCAAAAACTAAAAGAGAGTATGAATTAAAATAGTATAAATTATTTACTAAAATAGCCCATTCATTTTCCAAACTTCTATCGCCATAATAGTAAGCAATAACAGATCTTAAGATAAAAGCGGAAATAAAAAATAAAAAAAATAAGTTTTTATCTTTGGCAAAAAGACTTAAATCTAATTTTTTCATATTTTATTAATCAATTTTTCTTATAAAAAAGACATAAACTAATGATGTTACAAACATTATTATTGCGTATGTTGCTGTAGGAATTAAATAAATTATATCATTAAATAATTGACTTGCTACGAAAACAGCCAAAGTTCCGTTTTGAAGTCCACACTCAAGTGAAATAGATTTTCTTTGTGCAACTCCAGTTGAAAAGAACTTTGCAATATAATACCCGACAAGCATCATTAAAATATTTAAAACTAAAGTAATTAAACCAGCTTGTTGAATGTATCCAATTATATTCGCCCATTCTTCAACCCATATCGCTGCAAAAACAATTACAAATAAAAGGACCGAAATTCTTTCAATTAATTGGGATTTGGACATAATGAAATTTGATGCGAATTTTCTTATTAACATTCCAATAAGAACTGGAAGAGTCACAACTAAAAACATTTTTATTGATATTCCTGCCATAGAAATTTCTTTTGAAATTCCTGATACTGCTAATAATTCTGCGGATTTAAAAACAATAAATGGAACCGAAATAATGCTGATTAAACTAATAATTGCTGTTAATGAAATAGAAAGAGCCACATCTCCATTAGCAAATTTTGTAAGCACATTTGATGTAACTCCGCCGGGCGCTGCAGCAATAATCATTACACCGAGAGCAATCTCTAAAGGTAAACTAAATGTTTTAAGCAATAGAAAAGCAATAATCGGTAGTAATATTAATTGACATATTAAACCGACTAAAAAATCTTTTGGTTGTTTTGCGACTCTTAAAAAATCTTGACCAGTTAAACCTAATCCTAGGGCTAGCATTATTAATGCAAGCGCTATAGGCGCAATTTTAGTTACTACTTCCATTTATTAAATAAGTTTTGAAATTTGTATTGACGTATCACACATACGATTAGAAAAACCCCATTCATTATCATACCAAGAAAGAACTCTGCTAAATTTATTTTTGACTACTTGAGTTTGAGTAACATCAAATATTGAGCTGTGCGCGTCATGATTAAAATCTTTTGAAACTAATGGCTGTTTATTAATTCCAAGAATACCCTTCAACTCACCTTTGGCAGCTTTTATCATAGCTTCATTTATAGTGTCGGTAGTAACATCTTTTTTTGTAACTAATGTAAAATCAATCAAGGAAACATTTGGTGTTGGAACCCTTATAGCTGTGCCATCGAGCTTCCCTTTTAGGCTTGGTAGAACTAAACTCATTGCTTTAGCAGCACCAGTTGAGGTTGGTATCATCGACCCCTCAGTGGATCTTGCCCTTCTTAGATCTTTATGAAGGGTATCCAATAATTTTTGATCCCCTGTATAACTGTGAATAGTAGTCATGTATCCATACTCAATTCCAAAACTATTTTCTAAAACCATTGCAACGGGTGCTAAACAATTTGTAGTACAAGATCCATTAGAAATAACATTGTGATCTTTTTTTAAATCTTTGCTGTTTACTCCTTGAACAATTGTGAAATCCACATCTTTTCCTGGTGCTGATATTATAACTTTTTTAGCCCCTGCTTTTAAATGTTTACCTGCAGTTTCTTTATTCAAAAATAATCCTGTGCATTCTAAAACAATATCTGCTCCTATCTTCCCCCACGGCAAATTTACAGGATCTTTTTCAGCGAATACTTTTATATTTTGGTTTAAAATTTTAAAACCATCTTTTGAGGTACTTACATCATGTGGAAGAGTTCCGTGTGTACTATCATATTTAATTAAATGTGCGTTAGTATCAATAGAGCCAAGATCATTGATACCAACAATTTGAATTTTATCCTTATAATTTTCTAGTAAGGCCCTTAGAATTAATCTTCCAATTCTACCAAATCCATTAATTCCAACTTTTATCATTTTTAAAAAACTTTATTATACAATGTTATAAACTTTCTTTTAACTACTTTATCGCAATCATCAAAGGCTTTTTTTGACTATTTACCAGTTTATAGTAAATTTTTTATTGTTACATATTGCATCTATCAACGCGTGCATTAAAGGGAAATCCTTTTGGCTAAAATCTTTTAGAACTTTTTTACCTATATCCACTGCTAATTCTGCTCCCTCAATTGTTTCATTGGGCATAAATTTTGCTTTAGCTTCAGTATATAAATATCCTTTCCCTAGCAGTTGACCCATTTTACTATTTCTGCCCCCTGCACTACTTACATATAAATCACCTAATCCAGCAAGACCATAAACAGATTTTTCAGATCCACCTAAAAATTTTACAAATTTATTCATTTCAATAATTGATTTATTTAATAAAAAAGCAGCTGTATTTAATTCATTTGCAGATCCAATTATCATTGAATAAAAATTTTTAATTGCCGCACATACCTCAATGCCAATTAAATCATCAGAAGTTTCAACAAAATAATAGCTTGTTTTAATTAATTGACTAATTTCATTAGCTTTATTTATATTTTTATTAGCTAATACAACTGCTGTTTTATTTTTTTTTGATAAATCTTTTGCCAAACAAGGGCCAGCTACTGCTGTAATTTCAAAATTTTTAAATCTATCAGTGAGTAATACAAATTTATTATTCTGTATACTTAAACCCTTTGTAAGTAATAATAATGGTATGTTTGTAAAATTTGTACTCTCTAATTCTTTGGTAATCCAATTTATACCTTTAGAATTAACAGCAATTACTAATAAATCTGGATTATTTTTAAGTTCATCTTGTAGTTTGTCAGCTTTTAAAAAATTTAAATTTTTTGAAAGATTACAGCTCAAAGCTTGATGATAATAATTTTTTTTTAGTTCATCGATAGTTTTATTTTCTAAAGGAGAGCCTACAATATTTACTTTATGACCATTATCTGCACACGGAAAAGAAAACGCCGATCCCATAACACCTGCACCAATAATTAATATTTTAGACATAATTTAATTACTTAAAAAAAACTTTCTTATTATCAAAAAAACAGCAAGTAATTCAATTTTAGCTATTATCATAAAAAATATAAGTGAAATCTTTGAAATATTGAATAAATTAGCAAAATTGATACTATCTAATCCATAAATACTTGATGCCATTGTATTTGTTAAAGTTAATAAGGATAATTTAAAAGAACTTTCAAAACCAAAAGTATCCATTAATAAAATACTACTTAAAATAAAAAGACTTAGAAAAAAAAGTATAAATACTAAAAATGCAATTCTTATATTATCTTTATTTATTTTATTTTCTGAAAGCATTATTTTAGAATTTAAAACTACGTTGGGTTTTACAAGTCTATAAATCTCTATAAAAAAAGCTTTCATTAAAATGTATATTCTAATAAATTTAATTCCTGATGTTGTTGATAAAACCGAACCTCCAAAAAGTGTCAAAATTAGAAGAAATAAACTAAAGTTTTTTGGAACGGGAGCAATTTCTATGCCTGAATTACCGATACTACTTAGTATACTAATAAAAACTTTTAATAAATCTAAATCAACAATTAAATAAAATAATAGGCAAAATGATAATAATAATACGAATATATAAAGGTCTTCCCCATGATCCTTTAAATTATTTCTACCAAAAAATAGATTGTAAAGAAGATAAAAATTAAAAATTGATATTAAAAAGCCTAAGATTAAAACTACATAATGTAGATTAGTTTTTAATATATCATTTAACATGTTTGTTGGTAAAAATCCTCCAGATGATATTATGGTCATTGATAGATTGAGACTATTAAAAATACGTACATCTGATAAAATAAAAAGTAAAAAAATTGTTAGGGTTAGTGTTAAATAAATAAAAAAGATTCTATAAGACACATTTAAGATATTCTTAGCAAAATCTGTTTTTTTTTCAAAATTAAAACCATAATCAATCATTTTAAAATTAAAGTTTTTATTGGAAAAAATTAAAACTAAAAATACTAAAAAATAAAATCCACCTAGCCACTGTGAAGATGATCTCCAAATAATAAGAGGCGGGTCTAGGTTTTTTACATCTGTTATTATGGTAAATCCAGTGCTAGAGAGACCAGACACTGACTCGAAGTAAGCGTCTATTAAAGGAATTTGGTAAATACTTAAATGATAAGGTATTGATATTAAACCTGATATTATTAAATAAATCAAAAAAACTAAAATGAGTTGGTTATAAATATCAATTTCATCTTTCTTTTTTTTACCAACAAAAAATAAAATTAAACCTATAAATAATGAAACAAATAATACAATTATGTAAGAATTAACATCAAGTAAATAATCAAAATAATAAGAATAAAAAATATTAAATAAAGACAAAATACAAACTGGAAAACAACTTAGGCCTAAATAATAAAGACTAGACTGAATTTTCATTTTATGAAGTTATTCTAAAAATATCTTCAACATCCTTAAGTTGCTCTCTTTTAGATAAAACAATTACTATATCGTCCTTTTCAAAAATAAATTTAGAACTTGGCATCATCACTTTGTCTTTTCGAACAATGGCCCCTATTCTAACTTGATCGGGTAAATTAGAGTCTTTAATTGATTTATTAACAAGTTCTGATGACTCAAGTATTTTAGCTTCTAAGAATTCGTATTGTCCATCTAGTAATGTATAAACAGTATCTATTGTACCCATATGTACATGTTTCATAATAGTGGAAACTGTTGCCATTCTAGGATCAACTAAATCATCAATTTTTAGAGACTCCTGAAGAATATTATAATTATGTTTATTTATAATTGCTATTGTTCGTTTAGAAGGAGTATATTTTTCAGCTAATACACAAGACATAATATTATCTTCATCATCATCAGTTAAAGCAAAAACTGTTTCTATCTCTTCGATATTTGCTTCCTTTAAAATTTTTTCATCTAACGGATCACCGCAAATTATGATTGAAGACGATAATTCACCAGCCAATTGTTCTGCTCTGGACTTGTTTTTTTCAATAATTTTTGTTCTTAGTCCATCAGATGTTTCGAGAAGCTTCGCAAGATGGAGGCTAATATTTCCGCCACCTATAATAAGTATTTTTTTTGCAAGCTTTTCATCGTGGCCGAAAACTGATAATAATTTTTTGATTTGATCTGTGCTTACGACCAAATATACTTTATCACCTACTTTCATTTGATCGTTTTTTTTAAAAAAAACAAATTGATCTTTTCTCTCTGCTCCAAATATATACGCTTTAAATTCAGGAAATTTTTTTGTTAAATCGCTTAAAGGAACATTTGCTATCGGGCATTTTTTTTCGATTAGAATTTCAAGTAACTTTACCTTATCTTTTACAAATGGGACGTTGTCTAAAGCCCCTGGTGCTTCTAATTTACGGAACAAGGATTTAGCTACTTCTCTCTCAGGGGATATGATTACATCTATTGGTATATTTGCTTTGCTATATAATTTACTCCATTTACCCTCTAAGAATTCTTGTGATCTGATTCTTGCAATTTTTTTTGAAATATTAAATAGAGAACTTGCTATTTGGCATACAATCATGTTTATTTCGTCATTTCTAGTAACAGCAATAATCATATCAGTATCTTTTGCGCCTGCACTTTCAAGTACTGAGGGTAAAGTGGCTCTGCCAACTATGCCCTTAACATCTTGTGTGTCATTAATTTTTTTAATGTCTTCAGATGATTGGTCGATAACAGTTACAGAGTGTCCTTGTGCCTGTAATTGTTTGCTAATTGAAAAACCGACCATGCCGGCGCCACAAATGATAATATTCATGATTAATTTATACCTTTGATTCCCAAAGATTTAAGTTTTCTATGAAGTGCAGATCTCTCCATGCCAATAAATTCTGCTGTTTTTGAGATATTGCCCTTATTTTTTTTAAGTTGAGTAAGTAAATAATTTTTTTCAAAGTTTTCTCTTGCCTGCTTCAAGGGGTAATCTATCGAAAGATTAGTATTTACTAAAGTTTGCGAATTATTTTTACTTAAAATCTCATGGAGGAGTCTTCCAATATTAGCCTTATTTTCATTTTGAGAAAGTATTGATATTCTTTCAACAAGATTTCTTAGTTCTCTTACATTACCGGGCCACTGATATGTGTAAAGTAAATCATCATTAACGTTAATTTCAATTTTGGGAATTCCATTAATTTCTGATAATTTTTTTTGAAAGTAATCAATTAATAGAGGTATATCATCAGACCTGGAGTTAAGACTCGGTATCTCTATTGGCACTACATTGAGTCTGTGAAACAAATCTTCTCTGAAATTTCCCATTAAGACTTCATTTTTCAAATCTTTAGAGGTTGATGAAATTACACGCACATTTACATAAATATCCTCTTTACCATTTAATCTTTTAAATTTTTGATCTATTAAAATTCTTAATATTTTTGCCTGCGTATCTAATGGTATTTCTGAAACTTCATCAATTAAAAGTGTTCCACCTTTTGCTTTTTCTAAAAAACCGTAGCTGATTGTTCCATCTGTATTTTCAGAACCAAAAAGTTCTTTCTCATAATTGTCTCCACTAAGTAAAGCGCCATTTATCACAATGAAAGGTTTTTTATTTCTTTGTGAATTTTTATGAATTTTTCTTGCTAAAAGTTCTTTTCCAGATCCAGTAGGCCCGAATATTAATATTCGGCTATCTGTTGATCCAAGTTTAGTTATAAGTTTCTTAATTTTTAGTACTTGATTATTTTGACCAATAAAGTCAAAAGAGTGGAAAGATCTATTTTCTAATTGTCTATTTTCTTTTCTTAAGCTGATATTTTCTAGACCTCGGCTTATAAAATTAAGAAGCTGTTCTGGAGCGAAAGGTTTTGTAATAAACTCATAAGCTCCAAGTTTTAAAGACTCAACGGCCATTTCGACGTTTGCATGACCAGAAATCATTATAACGGGAACTAAATCTGAAATAGATTTAATTTTTTTTAATAACTCAATACCATCCTTGTCCCCTTTGTCTAATTTAACATCAATTACAGCTATATCTGGAAGCTTTTTATCTATTTCAAAAATAGCTTGGTTGAAATTTGCTGCTTCTCTAACGTGATAATTTTTATCTTTTAAAATCTCCGAAATTAAACTTCGAATGTCAAAATTATCATCGATTACTAATACTTCTTGTTTCATTGATAAATAGGTAACTTTATAAGTATCTTAGCTCCATCAGAATTTTTTAAAAAATTTATTTCTCCGCCATGATCATTAATAATTTTTGAAACAATGGGTAGTCCTAAACCAGTTCCATGCTTTTTTGTAGTAAAATAAGGTTTTGTGATATTAACAACATCATTAAAACCTATGCCATTATCAAGCATTTCGATCACTATATATTCATTATTTGTGTTCATTTCTATAGTAATTTTGCCTTGTAAATCCGTAATTTTTTGTTTTTTTTCATCAATTGCCTCGATTGAATTTTTTATTAAATTCAAAAAGACTCTGTATAACTGTTCACTATCACCATTTACATAAAAATTTAAATTATTTTGTTTATTAAATTTTAAAGACAATTTCTCATTAGACATCTTATAAAAAGATGTAGCTCTATTTAAAACCTCGTCAATTTTAATTTTTTTTAAAATTGGAGATGGCATCCTTGCAAAATCAGAAAATTCATTTACAAGTTTTTTAATATCTACAATCTGTCTATTAATTGTTTCTAGATATTTTGAAAATTCAGTTTTATCGTCTTTAAGTTTATCAGAATATTTTTCCTTAAGTCTATCGATAGAAAGTTGTATAGGTGTTAAGGGATTTTTAATTTCATGGGCAAGTTTTCTTGCGACGGATTCCCAGGCAGAATATCTTTCAGAAACCAAAAGTTTATCTTGTTGTCTTTTTAATCTATCGATCATGTTGTTAAAATTCTTATTAAGGTTATTGATTTCCTCATCTGATTCAATTTCGGGAACCTTACTATCAAGTTTTCCTCCACTAATATTTTTTGATGCAGTAATAAGATTAATTATTGGTTTTGTTAATCTACCAGCAAAACTTATAGCTAAAACGATGGTTAAAAATAATAACATAGAAACTACAATTACATAGATAATTGCAAAAGTTATTTTTATTCCTGTTCGGTTATTCTGAACGGTGTAATAGAAATTAACAGCTTGTTCTGTATCCTCTAGATATTGAATTAATTGAGGTTGAATATTTCTTGAAACATACAAATAAGTATCGATAAAATCATTTAATTTTAACATAAATGCAGTTTTGTTTTCTGAACTAACTTTTACTGAAACAGGTTTTCCATCTAAAGCCAAATCAAATTCTTCATCTGTTGGTGATATAAATTTATCATCAGGATTATTAGTTTCGCCAAGCAAAATTGTACCAGTACTATCTATTAAATAAATTTCGTCTAGTCGTCTTAAATTTTTTTGTACTCTAATACTACCTTGAACTCTTTTAGGATTTGAAAATAAAATCCCTGAAAATCTATTTAGATCAATTCCTACTAAAAAAATATCTGCTTCAACTGAGCGCTTTGTTTCTTCTATGTAATTTTTTGCAACTTCGTAAGAATTATTTACAGCTGAAGTTATTTTTTTATCAAAATATTTTTGTAACCCAACGTTAAATAAAATTAAGGAAAAAATAGCAATTACTAATGAGGGTATGAAGGCGAAAAGTGAAAATTGAAGAACGTAGTTTAGGCTTGTTTTTGAACCTTCTTTTTTTGATTTAATTTTTAGAAACAGTCTGGATGTTTCGCGCACTAAAAGCATTAGAAACAATACTAAGACAGTAACATCGAGTATTAACAAATATTGTAAATTATCTTCATTTAAGAATATCAATTTTTGATTTATAAAAGTTATAAAAGTTAATAAACCTAATAAAATTGAAATAAATGAAATGGTAAAAAACCACTTAAAATTTTTAATTGTATTTAACATTTTAATTTCTTAACATTTTACATAAATATAGGATAAATTAATATACATAATGAATTTTTGCTTAATTTTGTTAGCTGCTGGTAATAGTAAAAGATTTGAACATAAAATCCCAAAACCTTTCATTAAAGTTGCTGGAAAAACCATTTTAGAGCTATCTTTACTAAAATTTAGCAATATCAAGCAAATTAAAAATATTATCGTTGTAATTAATAAAAAGCACTTAAAGTTTATTAAAAAAATAAAATCAAAAAAATTTATCAAAATAATTGGCGGTAAAACAAGACAAGAGTCTACATTGAGAGCTCTTAAATATATTAAGGAAAACAAATTAAAATGTTCGAACGTGCTTATACACGACTCTGTAAGACCAAACATTTCCACTCGATTAATTAAAAAAATTATAAATAATTCCAAAAAAAATGCAGTTGTACCAAAAATCCCAGTTAACGATGCTTTAAAATCGTTATTTAATAATAATAAAATACTAAATTTAACTAGAGAAAATTTTTTTTTAACTCAAACCCCTCAATCCTATAATTTTAAAAATATACTAAATCTACATTTGAATAAGAAATTAATTTATAAAGATGATGATCTTTCTTTACTAGATTCGCTTAAAAAAGTTAAATTTATTGCGGGAGAAAAAGGAAATTTTAAAATAACAAGTCAAGAAGATTTGAAAATATTTAAAAATTCTATGAATTTAAAAAATAAAATTGGAATTGGTTTTGATATTCACAGACTTGTTCCTGGTAGAAAGTTTTATTTAGGTGGTTTAAATATAAAATCAAAACTTGGAACGTTAGGACATTCAGACGGCGATCCAGTTTTACACTCTATAATTGATGCTATTCTTGGTGCTTGTAGCATGGGGGATATAGGCACACTATTTTCCGACAAAAATAAAAAATTTAAAAATATTAGATCAACAATTTTATTAAAAAAAGTAATTGAAAAAATTAAATCAAACGGTTTTTACATAAACAATTTAGATGTGAACATAATAACTCAAACACCAAAAATAAATAGGTATAGAAAAAAAATCATTAAAAATATTTCTAAATTTTGTGAAATTAGTGAAAATAAGATTAATATAAAAGGTAAAACAACTGAAAAATTAGGGATTATTGGAAAAGAAAAAGCTATTGCTACTGAAGTAATCGCATCGATAATTAAGTATGATTAAAAAATTAAATTATTATTTTATTACACTTTTTGTTTTTGGTAACTCAATTATAAAATATAGAGGTACATGGGCATCATTATTTACAACTTTATTTTTATTTTTATTTATACATATCTTTAAAATTCACATTTTAATTATTTTCTTATCTTTGCTATTAATTTTAATTTATTCCTTTTTTGCAATTAAATCTTGTTTAAATAGTTTTAAAGAAGGAGATCCTCAAGAAATTGTAATTGACGAATTTCTTGGTCAATCAATTCCAATTATTTTATATGAAACTTTTCACCCTAATAGGGCAAATACAATGGTAGAAACTCTTCAAATTTATTTTTGGTTTTTTCTATTATTTAGATTATTTGATGGTCTCAAGCCATTTCCAATAGATTATATTGATAGGAAGTATAAAAATACTTTTGGTATTTTATTTGATGATATATTGGCAGGATTTTATGTGGTTATATGTCTTGTATTATTTATGGTTGGAAAAACATTTTTTAATTAATGAGAAACTTAAACAAGAAAGTTGTTGATTTATTAAAGAAAAAAAGAATTAAGTTGGCTGTTGCAGAATCTTGTACTGGCGGCATGTTGTCAAGTGCTATTATATCAATAAGTGGTTCTTCAAAAATATTTAGTATGGGTCTGATTACTTACTCAAATATGTCAAAAAATCTACTTTTAAAAATTCCAAAGCAAATTATAAAAAAACATGGCGCTGTCAGTAGTCAATGCTGTTCTTATATGGTCAATAATTTATCAAAGATTGCTAAAGCTAATATATCTATTTCTATTACTGGAATAGCAGGACCAAATGGTGGAACCAAGTTAAAACCTGTAGGATTAGTGTATATTGGGATTAAAAAGAAAAAAAGTATTAAAATACACAAATATTTATTTAAAATGAAGGATCGATCTAAAATTCAAAAAAAAACTGTAAAAAAGTCTTTAGAATTGATTTTAGGAATTCTTAAATAAATTTATCGCTCTTTTTTCAAAAGCACTTGCAATTTCATTTAATCCTTTATCAAATGATTTTTTCATAATCATATTATAAAAGACATTTTTAATTTCAAAATCTATTGAAAAATCAACCTCGCTTTGATTATTAATTTCTCGTATTTGCCATATATTTTTAAGATGTTTTAGAGGGCCTCCAATATTGTTAACGAGAATCTTGTCTTTGTTTTTGTAATAAGTAACATGGCTTTTATAAGTTTGATTTAAAAATTTTTTTCCTACTGTTAAATCTGCCTCCATCTCAATAATATCATCCATTTCATTAACTTTGTGTATCTTTCCGTTAAGACACCATGGAACGAACTCGGGATACTTTTCTATATCAAGTATCATTTTAATGAGATCTTTTTTTTTACAAGGAATAATTTTTTTTATTGAAGCGTCAGGCATTTTGATTGCTCATCTCTCTTTTTTTTTAATTTTTTAAAATCTTCATCTGCATGATAAGAAGATCTTGTTAAAGGAGATGAGGCAACTAATAAAAATCCTTTTGATAAAGCAACATTTTTCAATTCAATAAATTCATGGGGTTTATAATATCTTTGAAGAGGAAAATGTTTAGGTGATGGTTGAAGATATTGTCCTATTGTTAAAAAATCAACATTTGCAGTTCTCAAATCATCCATTACTTGTAAAATTTCATTTTTATTTTCACCCAAACCAACCATCAAACCAGATTTAGTAAATACATTTGGTTTAATTTTTTTTGATGACTCCAATAATTTTATAGAAGCAAAATATCTGGAACCTGGTCTAACTGTTAAATAAAGACTCGGTACTGTTTCAATATTATGATTGAATACATCTGGTGATGCTTCTAAGACTTTTTCAAATGCATTTCCCTTTCTTAGGAAATCAGGTGTTAAGACTTCTATTGTTGTATTAGGATTATTTTTTTTTGTTTCCAAAACAACCTGTTTAAAATGATTTGCTCCTCCGTCCTCTAAGTCATCTCTATCAACTGAGGTAATTACTACATGGTTTAGGTTAAGTTCTTTTACTGCTTTAGAAATTTTTAAAGGCTCAAGTGGATCTAATTTATTTGGTTTTCCTGTTTTGACATCACAAAAAGCACATCCTCTTGTACATGTATCTCCCATTATCATAAATGTAGCATGTTTTTTACTCCAACATTCTGTAATATTTGGACAATTCGCTTCCTGGCAAACAGTATTTAAACCATTTTGATTTACTACTTCTTTAGTTTTAAAAAAAACTTTTGTATCTAATATCTTAGACCTAATCCAGCTAGGTTTTTTTTTAATTGGATTAAAAGGCTTATTAATTTTTTCTGGGTGTCTACTTTTAGTCATTTATTTTAATTATGATTTCCTCTTTTTTTCCTAATTTTAATTTATCTCTAATAAGTATATCAACAAAATCAAAATTTAAATTTGTAGAAAGTAAGGAATTCTTGTTATCAAAAATTTGAATTTCTTCAGTTAATTTTGCTTTTGTTTTGATTAATTTTTTTTCAAGTTCGCTTTTTTCGAAATATGCCATTAAACCTCTCTCACCGGTCAATAAATTTAGGATTATGTATAAAAATAAAAAAATGTTTAAAAACAAAATTTTTCTTTTTTTAAAAGCATTAAAAAAATTCATATATTATATTTTAGTCATTTTTGCTAATTTTCCAAGTCCATCCTCTATTCTCAACAGTCTATTATACTTAGATACCCTCTCAGAACGAGCTAAAGAACCTGATTTGATTTGCGAAGATTTTGTCGCAACACACAAGTCAGCAATAAAAGTATCTTCTGAGTCGCCAGATCTATGTGAAATAATTGTTTTGAAATTATTTTTCTGAGCAAGATCTATAACTTGTAACGTTTCACTAACGGTGCCGATTTGATTAAGTTTAACAAGTATGGCATTAGCAGAATGTTGATCTATTCCTTTTTTTAACCTCTTTATATTAGTGGCAAAAAGATCATCCCCCACAATTTGAATATTGGTGCTTTTAGTCAGCTTATTCCAAGATTGCCATTCATCCTCAGAAAATGGATCTTCAATAGATTTTATTGGGTATTTTTTTATCAAATTTAAAAAATACTCTACAGATTTTGGGTGTTTCAATTCGTTTGCAGCAACGTCTAAACAAATAGATATATCATTGCCTGGTTCAAATCCTGATTTTTCAATAGATTCAATTATCATTTGAATTGCTTCTTCATTACTTTTTAAATTTGGAGCAAACCCTCCTTCGTCTCCAACATTTGTATCAACTAGTATTTTTTTGAGATTTTGAATTATAATAAAGCTACGTCTAATCGCTTCTGAAAATGAATTTGTTTTTTCTGGACGTATCATAAATTCCTGGATATCAAGATTATTTTTTGCGTGTACACCACCGTTGATAATATTCAGCAAAGGTATAGGTATTAAGTAATCGTTATTTTTGGATAAATACTTATACAAAGGGACTTTTTTTTCAATTGCAGCTAATTTACAACATGCCATTGATACACCTAATATAGCGTTTGCACCAAGTTTCTTTTTTTGATCAGTTCCGTCTAATTCAATTAAAATTTTATCTATTTTTGTTTGGTCAGAGACCTCAATATTTTTTAAACCTTTGGATATTAAATTATTTACGTTTGAAATAGCCGCAAAAACACTTTTGCCTAAATAATCTTTTTTTTCCTTGTCTCTTAATTCAAATGCTTCATGAGTGCCAGTAGATGCGCCTGAAGGAACTATTGAAAAAGCAGATCCATTTTCAGAAAATACTTCAGCCTCTAGTGTTGGGTTACCTCTGCTATCGAAAACTTGTCGGCCTTTAATATTTTTAATTTTTACCATTCTTAATTAAATTATCTATTTCAACTAATTGTTTCAAAAGATTTGGCAACTTTGATAATGGAACCATATTTGGTCCATCAGATGGTGCATTATCAGGATCAGGATGTGTTTCTATAAAAACCGCAGCAACACCTACAGCAATAGCTGCACGAGAAAGGTGTTCCACGAATTCTCTTTGTCCTCCACTCTTGTCACCCATTCCACCAGGTTGTTGTACAGAATGAGTAGCGTCAAAAACCACTGGATAACCATTCTTTGCCATAATAGGTAATGATCTCATATCAGAAACTAATGTATTATAACCAAAGCTTGCTCCTCTTTCTGTAACCAAAATATTTTTATTTCCTGAGTCTTCTATTTTTTTTGTGACATTAATCATGTCCCATGGTGCCAAGAATTGACCCTTTTTAACATTTATTACTTTTCCAGTTTGAGCAGCCGCTACAAGTAAGTCTGTTTGCCTGCACAAGAAAGCTGGTATTTGTAAAACATCAACGTGTTTAGAAACTATTCTACATTGTTCTATTGTATGAATATCTGTTAACACAGGAACATTAATTTCTTTTCTAATTTTATCAAAAATTGGTAGTGATTTTTCAAGACCAGCACCTCTTTTCCCTTTTAGACTTGTTCTGTTAGCCTTGTCAAATGAGGTTTTATAAATTAGACCTATACCAAGTTTGTCAGTCATTTTTTTTAATTGATTAGCTACTTCAAGAGCATGTTTCTCATTTTCTAGTTGGCAGGGTCCTGCAATTAAAGTGAAAGCATTTGTATTTGAAATATTTAATTTTCCACATTTAATAGTTTTGGTTATCATTAATTACTTCTCCCATTAATATCAGCAGCTTTGATAAAAGAAGAAAATAACGGATGTGGTGTAAAAGGTCTTGATTTAAATTCAGGGTGAAACTGAACACCGATAAACCATGGATGATCTTTTAATTCAATTATCTCTGGTAAAGATCCATCTGGTGATAAAGCTGAAAAAATTAAACCTTTTTTTTCAAAATCATTCTTATATTTAATATTAACCTCGTATCTATGTCTGTGCCTTTCTTTTATTTTCTTCTCAGAATAAATCTTGGATATTAAAGAATTATTTTTTAGTACCGCATCGTATAAACCTAATCTCATTGTTCCACCTAAATTTTTTTTTGTTCCTTTAATTTTTTTATTTCCTTTTTGCCATTCTTCTAAGAGACCAACTACTGGAGTACAATTGTTCCCAAATTCGCTTGTAGAAGCATTCTTAATATTTAATAAGTTTCTAGCAGCTTCAATAACGGCCATTTGCATACCAAAGCAAATACCGAAGAAAGGTATATTATTCAATCTTGCATATTTTATGGCAGCAATTTTACCCTCTGTGCCTCTTTTTCCAAACCCTCCTGGAATAAGAACACCGGTCACATCTTTTAGTAAGGGTTTAATTTTATCGGGTTTTAAATTTTCTGAGTCAATTCTCTTTAAATTAACTTTAACATTATTTGATATGCCTCCATGTATTAATGCTTCGTCTAGAGATTTATAAGCATCTTTAAGATCAACATATTTACCTATAATTCCAATGTTTACATCTTTCTTTGGATTCAAAACCCTGGAGGTAATATTTTTCCATTTACTAAGGTCAGGTTTTTTTTTACTTTTAATTTTAAAAAAAGATAGAACTCTATCATCTAGTTTTTCTTTATGAAAACTTATTGGTGCTTCGTAAATGGTTTTTACATCAACAGTTTCTATAACATTGTCAATGGGCACATTGCAGAATAAAGATATTTTCTTTCTTTCTGTTTTTGGAATTTCTCTTTCAGACCTGCATATAATTATATCTGGTTGTATACCTAGGCTTCTCAATTCTTTAACTGAATGTTGGGTTGGTTTTGTTTTTAATTCTCCTGAAGCTTTTAAGTAAGGAACTAAAGTTAAGTGTATAAATAAACTATTTGTTTTTCCAACATCATTAGAAAATTGTCTTATTGCTTCTAAAAAAGGAAGACTTTCTATATCACCAACCGTCCCACCAATTTCACAAATTATAAAATCTTCATTTTTAACATCGTGTGAAATAAATTTTTTAATTCTATCTGTAACATGAGGTACTACTTGAACAGTTCCTCCTAAATAATCTCCTCTTCTCTCCTTTTTAATTATATCGCTATAGATACCGCCGGTAGTAATGTTGTCAGATTGTGTGGCTGAAATTCCTGTAAATCTTTCATAATGACCTATATCTAGATCTGTCTCAGCACCATCATCTGTTACATAAACTTCTCCGTGTTGAAATGGGTTCATGGTCCCAGGATCAACATTTAAATACGGATCTAGTTTTCTTACTCTAACCTTAAAACCTCTTAGTTGAAGTAAAGAAGCAAGCGAAGCTGAAGAAAGACCTTTGCCTAAGGATGAAACCACGCCGCCAGTTACAAATACGTATCGCGCCATGGAAGGATAATATAACTGCTTTTGAACTAAAAATAAAGTTTATTTTGAAGACTCTGGAATTTTGGGTAGCGCTAAATCCTTTTCTTCCTCTATTTTCTCTAAAACTGATTGTGTTTCCTCTAAATCTCCTCTCGAAAGCACAACGAGTGAAATACTCGAAATAATAAACAATGTAGCAATAATTGCAGTTGTTTTAGTTAAAAAATTACCAACAGACCTTGTAGATGCAAAATTGTCTTGGGACAAACCTAAACCCAAAGCACCACCTTCTGATCTTTGCAATAAAACAATTATAATTAGTACAATTGCTAAAACTATATTTGCTACAATTAAAATAGTTTCCATAACGGTTATTTATAGAAATTTTTTATTATATCAATAAAATTTTTTGATGATTTTGAGGCTCCACCGATTAAAAAACCGTCGATTGCTCTAATGTCTTTGAAAAAACTAATATTATTACTATCAACAGATCCGCCATATAATACTGGGGGAACATTATTTTTAAAAATTTTAGCTAGATTTCTTTTAATTTGTCTTGTCGTATTAATAAGTTCAGCTCTGGTGGGTAATTTGCCAGTACCAATTGACCATACAGGTTCATATGCAATAATTAAGTTTTTACTATTTAATTTTTTTTTTAGTACATTATGGAGTTGTTTTTTTAATACATAAATAGTTTTATTTTTTCTTTTCTCTGTTTTATTTTCACCTATACAAAAAATAACTTTAAAATTATTCTTTAAAGCCAGCTCTACTTTTAGTTTGATAACTTCGTTATTTTCTCCTGACATTCTATTTTCTGAATGTCCTAGAATAATATATTTAACACCAAGACTTTTTATCATTAGGGGACTTACATGGCCTGTCTGAGCACCAAAGTTATCTTTGTGGTGGCAATTTTGTGCCGAAATACTTATTTTTTTATTTTTAAATTTTTTAGAAAACTCTTGCAGTAAAGTAAATGGTGGAGCTATTACGATCTTATATTTTTTGTTGTTTTTTTTATCTTTCTTAAGATAACGATGAATTTTTTCAATAATTCTATATGAGCTTGGGACACCAAACATCTTCCAATTTCCAACAAAATATCTTATAGAATTTGTCATATTTAAGACTTTCTTTATAGATTTATAATCTTAATTAATTTAAATTTCATAAATTAAAATTATGCTTGGATCAATAAGAAAATTTTCTAAAACATTTATGGCTAAAATCTTTATAGCTATAATAGCACTGCCCTTCATTCTTTGGGGCATGGGTGATATTTTCAGTTCTGGAAAACAAAATATTATAGCTGAAATTAATGATGAAACAATAAGTTCAAAAGAATTTATTAGTTACATTCAAAAAATTGAACTTTCTAAAGAACAGGTAGAGAATTTTGGCAAGTCACAAATTCTAGAAAATATATTGAGCAATTATTTAAGTGAGAAAATTATTGAAATTGAAAGTAAAAAAAAAGGAATTATTTTAACTGATAAAGCATTAAAAAATATTATAATTTCAGATAAAAGTTTTCAGAAAGATAAAAAGTTTTTAAGAGTTGAATATGAAAAGTTTTTGATTAAAAACGGATATTCGGCTCCAACATACGAAAAATATATTAAAGGACTTGAGATCAAAGCCCAGCTTTTAAATCTATACAGTGGTGGTATTAAATTACCTAAATTTATAATTGAGGATCTATTTAATAAAGATAATCATTTAAAAAAAATTAATTATTTAAATCTAAGCAGTATTTATTCAAAAAAAGTAATATCAGAACAAGAAATTGAAAAGTTTTACAACGAAAATAAAGAGCTATTTAAAGAAAAATTTATTTCTTTTAAATATTTAGAGTTAACACCCGAAATCTTAACAAAAAACAAAAATTACAACGATTTATTTTATGAAAAAATAGATCTAATTGAAAATCAGATATTAGATGGAAA
>CACGJO010000006.1 GCA_902573425.1 uncultured Pelagibacteraceae bacterium | reverse complement strand
TTCCCGTCTCATCTGGTTTTGTCCAGTAAACCCCTCTAACGTTGTGGCCTTTTATCGACTCATCATTTCCAGGAACTCTGTTCATTGGTATTGCATGAAAATTTGTAATACCCAAAGTTTGGTATTTTGATTTTTTTAAAATTGTTTCTAAATCTAATCTTAGTTTATTTATATCAAATGACAAATTAGGTACTTGGTAAAAGTCTGTTTGTATGGTTGTATCTGTCATATGCAGCATCTTATTACACTTTTTAATAATTTAAATAATATTATATTTGTCGCACAAAACAAAGTTTTATAAGTTTAAAATATGAAAATATTGGGGAAATATCCAAGTGTTAGATTGAGAAGGAATCGCAAGTATAGTTGGTCGAGAAGATTGGTGGCTGAAAATAACTTAACTGTTGATGATTTAATACTTCCAATTTTTGTTAGAGAAGGAAAAAACAGAATTGAAAAGATTAAAAGTATGCCAGGTTGTAGCAGATACAGTATAGATAAATTAAATAATGTAATTAATACTGCAAGTAAATTAAGAATACCTTTGGTTGCCATTTTTCCAAACACTCCAGGTGTGAAAAAAAATTCTATTGGAAGCGAGGCGCTTAATGAGGATAACTTAGTATGTCGAGCGATAAAAAGAATTAAAAAAATTAATCCTAATATTGGGGTAATGGCAGACGTTGCATTAGATCCGTATACAGATCACGGTCATGACGGTATTTTGAAAAAGAAAGAAATTCTTAATGATGAAACAATTAATGTTTTATCAAAACAAGCACTACTCCAATCTCAAATGGGATGCGATGTTATAGCTCCATCAGATATGATGGACGGAAGAGTCGGCATTATTAGAAAAACATTAGATAAAAATAATTTTAAAAATGTTCAGATTTTATCTTATGCAGCAAAGTATGCTTCAAATTTTTACGGACCATTTAGAGATGCTATAGGATCTAAGAATAAATTAAAGGGAGATAAAAAAACTTATCAAATGGATAATAAAAATTCGAGTGAAGCATTAAGAGAAGTTGCATTAGACATAAAAGAAGGTGCTGATTTTGTAATGGTAAAACCAGCTTTACCTTACATTGATATAATTAAATCAATAAAAGATACATTCAAGATTCCTGTTTTTGGATACCAAGTATCAGGTGAGTACGCGATGATAAAAAATTCAATTAATAGCGGTAATCTCAGCGATGATGTAATTTTAGAAAGTTTAATGTCAATTAAAAGATCTGGTGCGTCTGCAATTGTGACCTATTTCGCAATAGATGTTGCAAGAAAGATTAAATAAATTTTTTTTCTAATAGTTTTCGTGAATAAGGAAATCTTAAATTATTTGGATTAAAAAATTTATTCTCTAATAAGCTTCTTGAAAAATTGAGTCCATTATAAATATCATTATTATTAATTTTTTCATCATTTTTTGATACAAGGAACTTAGGCATTTTGTATGAAATGTTGTCTACGCTTATATTTATTGTGTTTCCATCTAAATTTTTTTGAGTATCAAGTTTATCAATGTTAAAACCAAATCCTAGATATTGGATTAACTGTACTTCCCAATTTAAATACAAATTCATCCAATTTTCGTTGCTAAAATTATCTAAAAGAAAACTAAGAGAATAGTATATTTTTTTTTGAGTTTGATTTTCTGGCAAGATAGTTTTTAAAATTGAAGAAAGAGAATTTAAACATAAAATTTTATTTTTATTATCAAAATATTCTGGTGAAATTGGTTTTATTAATTCTGTTTTAAAATAACCAATTTTATTTTCATTTTTTGATGTATGAATAATAAAAATTTTATTCATTAATTGAAGATGATTTCTAACTTTTCTAGAAGTGCCCCCATAAACTATACCGCTAGTCTTACCAAATTTAGCAGTAAAAACATCTAATATAATTGCATTTTCCCTAAATCTTTTTTTTCCTATAACGAAACCTTCATCTTCCCAGTTCATTTAAATTTTTAGACTCTTAACTAATTTTGATGCAGCATTTTGTTCGGCTAATTTTTTTGATTTTCCTAACCCAAAATATTTCTTTGAATTTGAAATATTAACCTGAACCTTAAAAATTGGATTATGGTTTGGGCCTGTAGGTTTAAATGATTTGTATATTGGTAACTTTTTAAACTTTTTTAGTGAAAATTCTTGAAGTTTAGTTTTTGAATCAATACGAGTAATAACTGATTTTTTTAAAAAACTATCCCAATTCTTTAAAATAAATCTTTCTGCAGCAGAATATCCTTGATCAAGATACAGAGCTCCAATTATCGATTCACAACAGTCGCTAATAATTTTTTCATCATTTGATCTTAAATATTTTAATGAATTTCCGGTTTTTATAAAGTTTTTTAAATTAAGTTGTCTACCTACAAGAGCACAAGTTTTTTTATTAACTAAATAAGAAAATTTTTTATCAATTACTCCTTCGTTCTCATTAGGATAAAGACTTAAAAGTTTTTTTGATATTACGAGACCTATCACTCGGTCACCAAGAAATTCCAATTTTTCGTTATTATATTTTTCACTATAACTTTTGTGAGTTAAACTTTGAATTAACAGTTTTTTATTATTAAAATTAATTTTTAAATTACTTTCAATTATTTTTGTATTAATTTTCATTTTAGTTTTTTAAACAATCTTTTGAATCTAAATGAATTATTCAAATTCCAAATTTTTAAAACACTTCCTTTACTTGTGTCATTTGAAAAGAATATTAACCTTGCTTTACCAACTAAATTATTTTTATGAACATATCCAACACTAGATAAAAATCTGCTATCTCTTGAACAATCTCTATTATCACCAAGGAAGAAATAATGGTCTTTTGGAACAATATATAAATCTGAATTAACCATACTTCCAATTGTGTTGTAAACAACTGTGTGTTTAATATTATTTGGCATTACTTCTTTAAAAGGTTTTACATCAATATATTCCCCTCCACATTTAATTTCGAAATTGTCTATGATTTCCTCTTTTTCAACTTTTTCTTCGTTAATTAAAAGGTCGCCATTTTTTATCTGAATTTTGTCACCAGGTAATCCAACTAACCGTTTTATATAATCCGTTCTATTGTCCGATGGTGTTTTAAAAACTATAAGATCGCCATATTTAGGTTCTGAACTAAATATTCTTTTATTAAGTATTGGTGGACTGAAAGGGAAAGAATGTTTGCTATAACCATAGGTATATTTTGAAACAAAAATTCTATCCCCAACCAATAAAGTAGGCTCCATTGATGATGAGGGTATATAAAAAGGTTGAAATAGCAATGACCTAATTATAACAGCAATAAATAACGCTATTAACAAAGTTTTTAAATTATCTATAATTTTTGAAATCATTTAATTATTTTTTTGAATTTTTTTATACAATTTTTTATTCCAATGAATATTGACTCTCCTATTATGAAATGTCCTATATTAAATTCTTCAATCCCTTTAATTTTTGATAAAATTTTTGCAGATTTAAAAGTAATACCATGACCTGCATGTACTTCTATACCAAGGTTATTTGCATATTTTACGCTGTTTAATATTTTGGTAAATTCTTTAGAATATTTTTTCCTTTTATTTATTAAGTTACAAATTTTTCCAGTATGTATTTCTATACACTCAGCACCAAGTTTATTTGCATTTAAAATAGATTTCTGGTTTGGTTCTATAAAAAGGCTTGTTCGTATTTTTTTTCTTTTTAATTCATAAATAACTTTTTTAAGAAAATTTGTATTTTTCTTTAAACTTAATCCACCTTCAGTAGTAATCTCTTTTCTTTTTTCTGGAACAACACAAACAAATGCAGGTTTGTATTTTAATGCAATTTTTAACATCTGTTTTGTTGGAGCCATTTCTAAATTCAAAGGTATTTTTAATTTTTTTCTTATTTCAATCAAATCTTGATCAACTATATGTCTTCTGTCTTCCCTAAGATGAATAGTTATAGAGTCAGCGCCATATTTTTGAGATAAAAGTGCTGCTTTTAAAGGGCTTGGATAATTCTCTCCTCTTGCATTTCTAACGGTAGCAACATGATCTATATTGATACCTAATCTTGCTTTACCCATTATAAATTTCTGCTCCCAGGTTTAATGGGATTTATTTTTTTTAGATGATCAGGCAATTCATCTTTATTATAAGTGGGTATTTGAATTTTAATTTGAGATACAAAATCTTTTTTAATCAAAGACTTATCATTGGATCTATCAATTATACATGCATATCCAATTACATTTCCATTAAGTTTGTTTACCATGTCAGCACATTCTAAACTTGATTTTCCAGTAGTAATTACATCTTCAACTATTAAAATTTTTTGGTCCTTTTTAATTTTAAAACCACGTCTTAATTCAAATTTACCATTCACTCTTTCAGCAAAAATAGTTTCTTTGTCTAAAATTCTTCCAATTTCATAACCAATAACTACACCCCCCATTGCAGGCGAAACTATTAAATCAATACTTTTAAAATTTTCTTTTATTTTATCTGCAAGAGATAAACAAATTTCTTTTGCTTTATTTGGTTTACTTAATAATTGTGCACATTGAACATATTTGTCACTATGTAAACCTGAGGATAAAACAAAATGTCCCTCTAATAGAGCATTAGTTTCTTTTAAAATTTTTAAGGACTCTTTGTATGAAAGCATACTTTTTCTTTTTATGACGAATTACTTTAAGCTTTAAATTTTGTTGCTTAATCTGACTTATCAAGTTTGTAAAGTTTTTTAAATCTTTAATTTGAATATCAAACAAAAATTGCAGATAATCTTTGCCTCTTTTAGTCATTTCTATATTTATGATATTGGCATCATTCATACCTATCAATGTACTAACTTTACCTAATATCCCGGGTTTGTGGGGTAAATCAATAGATAGGGTTGATGTATATTCTTTGTTTTCAGACTCGTTATCTAAAAGCTTGCCCTGCCAATGTTTCCTAATCGAGGCTCTTGCTTTACCAGTCTTGCTCGATGATAGCCAGTGCAGAGATGGTGATACTTTTTTAGAAGTAATAATTTTGATCATATCACCATTACTTAATATAGTTTGTAATGGTGAGGACTTTCCATTAACTTCACAACCTATTGCGGTATCACCAATTTTCGTATGAACAGCATAAGCAAAATCAATTGGGGTTGCGTCTTTAGGTAATTTAATAACAGCACCTTTGGGCGTAAAGCAAAAAACATTATCCTGAAACATTTGTAATTTTGTAAATTCAAAATAATGTTCAGGGCTTCCACCAGTTTCTATGATTTCAACAAGATCTCTTAGCCAATCATATTCTTTCCAAGATAATTCAGAAAATTTTTCCGAAGATTTATATTTCCAATGCGCAGCAATACCTCTTTCAGCAAATTCGTGCATTGGTTTAGTTCTAATTTGAATTTCAATTCTTTTTTTCATTGGACCTATCACAGAAGTGTGGATTGATTTGTATTGGTTAATTTTTGGTGTAGAAATATAATCTTTAAACTTTCCTGGTATCGCTGAAAATTTGCTATGGAATAAACCTAGAGTAATGTAACAAGCATTTATATCTTTTACTATTACTCTAAAACCAACAACGTCTGTGAGTTGTTCTAGAGATATTCTTTTTGATTGTATTTTTCTCCATATTGAAAAAGGGGTTTTTTCACGTCCGGTAATTTCTGCATCTATACTATTGAGTTTTAATAATTTTTTAAGCTCTTCTGATATCTGTTTTATATTATCATCTCTTTTATTTTTAATTATAGATAATCTATCTAAAATTAAATTTCTAGCCTCTGAATTTAAAATTGAAAAGGATAAATCTTCAAGTTCGTCCCGAATACGATTCATGCCCATTCTATCTGCTAATGGCGCATAAATTTCCATTGTTTCTTTTGCTTTTCTGATTTTTTTATTTTCATCTTTAACAAAATGAATAGTTCTCATATTGTGTAGTCTGTCGGCTAACTTCACTAATAAAACCCTAATATCTTTTGATGTAGCAAGTATCAATTTTCTGAAATTTTCAGCTTTTGAATTTTCAACTGCTTTTTCCTCTAAGGCAGAGATTTTTGTTACTCCATCGACCAAATCTGCAACTTCTTTTCCAAATTCTTTTTTTACAGTCTCATAAGTTGCCTTGGTGTCTTCAACAGTATCGTGAAGCAAACCGGTTGTTATAGTAGCGCTATCAAGTTTTAACTCGGTGAGTATACTTGCTACAGCAACTGGATGACTTATATAGGGAATACCTTCATCTCTTTTTTGATTTTTGTGTGCGCTAAGTGCAAAATTGTAAGCTTTGCTTAGAGCATCTCGATTGAAAAATCTATTGTAAGATTGAACTTTTTTAATTAATTCCTCATCATTTAACATAACTATTTATATCATTTTGAGTTAATTTTGTAATCTCATTATTTGGGGTTTTAAGATTTTTAATTAATATATCAATGCTATCTTTTGTTTTTGGATGCTTCCAATCAGGATAAATTTCTTTTAATGGATAAAGTACAAAGTTTCTTTCATTCATTTTTTGATGAGGTATGTTTAACTCAAAATTATCTATTTTTTTATTTATAATTTTTCCATGGAAATCAATAATATCGATATCACAGGTCCTTGGATCGTTTTTTTTAAATCTTTTTCTACCCAATTTTTCTTCGACAGATAGTAAGCATTTCATCAAATCTACAGATTTAAGGGAGGTTTCTACTGAGATAACTATATTAACAAATTTTGGGTCATTCTTATTTGGATATGCAACTGATTCATAAAAACTTGATTTATTTACTAAATTAATATTTTTATCCTTTAAAAAACTAATTGCTAAATCAATATTCTTAAACCTATCTCCAAAATCTGATGATAAATTTGAGCCTAACCCTAAAATAATCATTATTTATTTTTACTAAATATTCTAGCTTTTTCTCTATCCCAATCTCTTTTTTTCTTAACTGTTCTTTTATCGTAAAGTTTTTTTCCTTTGGCAACGGCTATTTCGACTTTTGCTTTTCCCTTTTTAAAATACATTTTTGTTGGGATAATTGTTAAACCTTCTCTATTCACCTTACCAATTAATTTATTAATTTCTTTTTTATTTAGTAATAATTTTCTTGAATCTCTTGGCTCATGATTATTGTAACTTGACTCTTTATAAGATGGTATGTGGGAATTTATCAAATAAATTTCACCATTATGGTCTGAAGCATAAGCGTCTGTGATGTTTGCTTTACCGTCTCTCAGTGATTTTACTTCTGACCCCTTTAAAACTATCCCGGCTTCGATGAGTTCATGAAAAAAATAATTAAATCTAGCTTTTCTATTATTACAAACAATTTTGATACCAATATTTTTTTTTGCTTTCATTAAAGCAATTGTGCAACCTTTAAAGCTTTTTCCACCTCTTTTTTTGTTTTTTCTGTGAGCTTAACTAAAGGTAGTCTTACATCTTCAGATGACAAATTTAACAAACTGGCGGCATATTTTACAGGACTTGGGTTGCTTTCTATAAACAAAGCTTTGTGGAGAGGCATAAGTTTATTATTAATTTCTTTTGTATTTTTAATTGACTCTTTGTCTTCCTTTTTTAAAGATGCATCTTGAAATTCAGAACAAAGTTTTGCTGCAACATTTGCTGTAACACTAATACAACCTACTCCACCTCTTGAATTAAATTCCATAGCAGTTCCATCTTCTCCGGACAACTGGATAAATTCTGGACCCATTTTCTTTAATTGCTGATCAACTCTATTTAAATCAGCGGTCGCATCTTTCACACCTGCAATATTTTTCAATTCATAAAGTCTTGCCATTGTATCAACACTCATATCAACTACTGACCTTGGGGGTATATTATAAATGATAATTGGTATACCAACATTATCATTTATAGTTTTATAATGTTGATAAAGACCTTCTTGTGTAGGTTTGTTATAATAGGGTGTAACAATTAGAAGAGCGTTTGCTCCTGCTTTCTCGGCGTGCTTAGATAGTTCAATCGCTTCAGATGTGGAGTTAGAACCGGTTCCAGCAATAACTGGAATTTTTCCATTTGACTCCTTAATAGCAATTTCAATAACTTTTTTATGTTCATCATGATCTAAAGTTGGAGACTCACCGGTTGTACCAGCTGGTACCAAACCTTTTGTGCCACTAGAAATATGGTAATGGATTAAAGATGCGTATCTTTCCTCATCTATCTTGTTATTTTTAAAAGGAGTAATTAAAGCTACGATTGATCCTTTGAACATAATTCTTTATATAGTTAATATCTTTATTTTATAAACTTTATGCCTAAACATTTAATTAGTCTAGTTTTTTTATTCGTGGTACTTACTTTTGTTAAAGCGAATTCGGATACTAAAACTGTAATTTTGCCAGAACCTAAACCACAAGGAATTTTTAAATCAGAAAAAAAAGTAGAATCGCGAAGTATTTTACCTCTTAAAAAACCAAAAAAAGAAGAACTTAAACTAACAAAAACAAAAGAAATTTTACCCCAGAACAAGCCTTTATTAAAAAAAGAAACAAAAGTTGAAAAAGAAAATAAAATCGTTGAGGAAAAAAAATCAATTACCAAAACTTCAAAAAATGAGCAATTAGTAACAGAATTTCTATTACCAGAAAAAAAACCTATTACATATAAGCCTATTGCTTCGAAAGAGGCCCAAGAGTCAAAAGTTTTAAGCAAAAAAGATTATTCTTACGCTAAAGAAGTATTTTTAAACATAAGTGAAAAAAAATGGACATCGGCATTTAGAATCACTAAAAAAGTAAAAGATAAAGATTTTAAAAATCTGATATCCTGGATTTATTTGAAAGAAAAAAGTAATAAAGCAACCTTTTCCGACTATATAAACTTTATTGACAATAACCCAAATTATCCAAGAATAAATAGACTGAAATATTTAGCAGAACATAAGATCAACTTAAATTCAAATAGTCCAAATACTGTGATTGGATGGTTTGAGTCATCACCTCCTTTGAGCGGATTTGGAAAAATAAAGTTAGGAGAGTCTTATTTTCTAAAAGGTGATTTTGAAAAAGCAGAGCAGTTTATAAAAGATGGATGGATAAATGCATCTTTGAGCTCTAAAGATTTGAGATATTTGAATAAAAAATATAAAAAATTTCTTAATAGCTCTGATCATTTAAAGAGGGCTGATTATATGGCATGGGAGTATAAGTATTGGGATTTGAAAAGAATATTAAGATATCTCCCCAAAGATTATAGAGCTCTATATAATGCTAGACAAATTTTAATGAGTAATTCTTATGGTGTTGATGATGCTATTTCTAAAGTCCCAAATAATCTAAAATCAGATATAGGTCTAAGATATGACAGACTGAAATGGAGAAGCAGAAGAGGAAGAACAGACTCGTCATTAGAAATTATAGACCAAGCACCCTTAAATAAAGACGAATTAGTAAGAGCAGATTTGTGGTGGAAACAAAGAAATATAATTTCAAGATCACTAATTTATAAAAAAAAATATGAAAAAGCTTATGATGTTGCAAAAAACCATGCTTTAGATGAGGGTCCTGAATTTGCAGAAGCTGAGTGGATGGCAGGGTGGATTGCGGTAAGTTTTTTAAATAATCCAAACAAAGCAGTAAATCATTTTAAATCATTTTATGAAAATGTAGGTTATCCAATAAGTTTAGCGAGAGGAGCATATTGGATAGGTATATGTTACGAAAAACTAGGAAAAAATAAATTATCCAATGATTATTTTACAGAGGGATCAAAATATTTAACAACTTTTTATGGTCAATTGTCTTTTAGAAAAATAAATCCAACTGGACAATTTGAGCTTATAGATCAGTCAAAATATACAAAAAGTTATGAAAAGCAATTTAACAGTAATCCATTAGTTAAACATGTGGTTCTTTTAAAAGAGTTGAATAAAACAAACTATAGTAAAGATATAATTAAACATTTGGCAGACTTAAATATTGAGGAAGGCAGCGAAGTTTTAGCCGCAAAATTAGCAACTGAAGTAGGTAGATACGATTATGCCATTCAAATCTCAAAAAAAGCATCATATGAAAAAAGATTTTATAACAAATACAATTATCCAATCATAACCACACCAAGAGTAATAAATGGTAAAAATATGCCCTCACAAGAAATTATTTTGGCAATCGCTCGTCAAGAAAGTGAGTTTGATGCGAAAGCAAATAGCCATGTTGGTGCAAAAGGTATGATGCAACTTATGACTTACACCGCTAAACTAGTTGCAAAACAAATGGGAGTTCCTTACCGAAAAAGTAAGCTAACTTCAGATCCAGAATATAATATAAAGTTAGGAACTTATTATTTTAATTCTCTTTTAAATGAATACGGAGAAACCTATCCTTTTGCTATCGCTGCTTACAATGCTGGTCCTAAGAGAGTCAGGTACTGGAGAAAAATAAACGGAGATCCAAAAAAAGGAAGTATAGATTTTGTGAACTGGATAGAATTAATAAAATTTAAAGAGACAAGAAATTATGTTCAAAGAGTTTTAGAAAATGCGAGTGTTTACCGTTATATGTTAAATGGCAAACCTGTAGAACTTGATAATTTTTTTAGATAAATGTGGCGGTGAGGGTGGGATTCGAACCCACGGTAGATTGTTACACCTACGGAAATTTAGCAAACTTCTGGTTTAAACCGCTCACCCACCTCACCATGATATTAATTTTATATAACATGTTCAAAAAATAAAGAAAACTTTTTTCTCTTCATTAAAGCTTTTAATCATTATTGCGCGTGCAATTAAAAACATAATTCCACCAAAAATCCAGTTCATTACTAATAGACCATAAAATATATCTTGAAAATAACCATCAAAAATATTTAAAATAGACCAAACTATAATCAAAGGTAAAATAACCATTCTAAAAAGATTTGAATAAAAAATAATATAAGTTTTTTTTAATGCAGTAAATAATGCATGTGAAATAAAAAATATTGGATAAATTGGTCCGATAAATGCAGCTATTTGCAAATACGTAGTACCAAATTTTACAACCTCAAAATCAGAAGAAAAAATACTTATAATAATTTCAGCAAAAATGAATATAATTATTCCAGATAAAACCATTATTGCAAAACCAACATAAATTGCAGTAAAATATACATCTTTTATTCTATCATATCTTAATGCACCAAAATTTTGGCCAGCAATAGAAATTACTGCAGTATTCAAGCCTATAACAGGTAGGGAAAACAAATGTTCAAACCTGACAGCTGCACCATAACCAGCTACAGCCTGATCTCCAAAAACACTTATGAAAGATAATAACAAGTAGCTTCCTATTGCAACAAGAAAAAGAGCCATAGTTATTGGCATACATTGATTAAAAATATTTAAAAAAAAGTTTTTTTTAACTTCAAAATTTGAAAATTTAATTATTATTTTTAATCGGGTTCTGTTGACTTTATAGAAAATATAAATACACGCACAAAATTGTATCATTACTGTAGATATAGCTAAACCAGCAACACCGAAAGATGGGATAAATAAAAAACCAAAGATAAAAATTGGGTTTAAAATTATATTTGCAATTAATCCAAAAAATAAAACATTTCTATATGTTTTAGTATCACCTTGAGCGTATAGAATAGAATTTAAGGCTGTTAATATTAAAAAAATGATTGTTCCATAAAAAATAATATCAATATATTCTTTTGATAAAATTATATTTTTGTTTGAACTGCCCATAGACTTTAATAAATACTCTGAAAAAAAAATTCCTAAGAAAGTTATAAAAATTGAAACAAAAATTGCATATACTATTGAATGATAAGAATAAATTGAAGCTAACAAACTATTTCTTGAACCGATTGCGTTTGCAATCAAAGAGTTGCAACCTGCAACAATTCCAATACCAGCAGAAATTACTATAAAATATAATGGGAATGCCTTTGCTAGTGCAGCCAAAGCATCTGATGAAATCTTTCCAGCATAGAACGTATCTACTATGTTAAATAAAACTTGAAATAGGCTACCAGTCATAGAAGGAATGGCTATTTTAAATAATAAAGATTTGATAGGACTTGAAGTTAAATTTAGATTTTGTTTCAAAAATACCTCAATGAAATTCTTTTTGGAAAAAGTATTTATTTCCTAATTTCTTTGCACGTAAAATTTGTTTTTGTCTCATCGAAAATCTTTCTTTTTGTGAGTCTGAAAGTTTATTCCAACATTTGGGGCAAGTAATTCCCTCTTTATACTTTTTTGACTTCCTCTCTTTTAAGGAAACTGGCATTCTACAACCAGCACAAATTAAATAAGTGCCAACTTTTAATTTGTGCTTAACAGAAACTCTATTATCAAAAACGTAGCACTCACCTCTCCACAGACTCTTTGATTTATCAATTGTATTTAAATAATTAAGTATTCCACCCTTTAATAAGTAAACTTTTTTATATCCGTTTCTTTTGAGATATATTGATGCTTTTTCACACCTTATGCCCCCAGTACAAAACATAGCAATTTTTGTTTTTTTTTCAAAATTCTTAAAATATTTAGGAAAATCCCTAAAATTTTTTATATTTGGTTTTTCGGCTCCTTTAAAGGTACCTACTTTATATTCAAAAGGTTTTCTTGTATCAATTATTTTTATATTTTCATCTTTTAATAGGCTATTCCATTTTTTTGGTTCAATTTGACTTTTGATTTTATCAGAAGGTGAAACTTTAAAGCCTATAGGTACTACTTCTTCTTTAATTTTAACTTTTGCTTTTTGAAAAGGTTGAAATTTGCTTTTAGAAAAGTTTTCAGAATCAAATTTTTTTATTTTAAATATATACTTTATGTTTTTTTTTACTTTAATTAGATTTTGTTGATTTCCTGATAATGTGCCATTCAAACCTTCTTCAGATAAAATTAGAGTTCCCCTGATGTTACTATTAATTAAAAATCTCAGAAAATGACTTTTCAAAGTATTTAATTTTTTAATCTTACAAAACTTATAAAAACCAAAAATATGAAACATTAAATTTTTCTACAAATTGTTAAACCATCACCAAGAGGCAATATAGTTTTTTCTATCCTATCATCTTTTTTTAAAAAAGAATTAAATTCTCTCAAAATACTTGTAACTTTATCATTTTTATTTGGATCTGCTACGTCTCCATGCCACAAAACATTATCAATTATTATAAAACCTGTGTTTTTAATTAGACTGAAACATGAATTAAAATAATTTTTATAATTTTCTTTGTCTGCATCAATAAAAATCATATCAAAAAAGAGGTTTTGTTGTTTAATTGCATTTAGTGATTTTAAAGCTGGTCCTATTTTAAATTCAATTAGATTATCTACTTTTGCCTTTTTAAAAAAACTTATAGCTTTTTTAGAAGTCTCTTCGTTAATATCTAAACATGTGATCTTTCCATTTCTAGGTAAAGCTAAAGCCATAGTTAATGCACTGTATCCTGTAAAGGTTCCAATTTCTAAAATATTTTTAATATTATTTGTTTTAATTAAAAATTGAAAAAAATAAGATTGAGTGACAGATATCTGCATTTTTTTTTGGTTTCCCAAAGAATTATTATATTCGATAATATTTTTTTGTACGGGGTGTAGATCATAACTATTTTCTCTTATATATTTTTCCAAATTTTCGTCAATTTTTAGATTTTTTATCATTTTATAAAAGACACTTATTTAATTTGTAATTAAAAAAAGTTTTCTCATACTTGTTTTTTAAATTTTTTAAAATATCATAATTATAAATCGTAGCCTTTCCACATTCTTTCAATGAAATTGCTTTTATATTTTTAGATTTAGGAGAAATTATTGTGTTTACTCCAACACCAATAATTAAAAATAATCTTTTTTCAATTTTATATGTTTCTTGTAAAATTCCACATACTTTTTTATTATTTATTAATAGGTCGTTTGGTTTCTTAATCTTAATATTTAAGTTGGTATATTTTGATAGAAGTTTTTTTAAAATCAAAGGATTTAAAGTAGAAAATTCTTTAAAGTTTGGCATATTTTTTTTTAATTCAAAAAAGATTGTCATGAAAAGGTTTCCATTAAATGAAATCCATTTTTTACCTATCATTCCTCGTCCTTTTGTTTGAGAATACGAGTAAACTATTCCAGCAAGAATTTTTTTAGATTTAATTTTTTTAATTGCTTCGTCATTTGTACTTTTTACATTAGAAAATTTAATCAATTTTAGTTTCATCAAAAAATTATGATTTTTGAAACTATATCATTTAAAAAAGACGGATAGAGAAAGAATGAAATTAACAAAATACAACTTATAATTATAGGTCCGTGTATTCTATAGTCAGTAAATCGTTCAAAAGATTTCTTGGGATCATCAAAATACATTACTTTAATTATTCTTATATAATAAAAAGCTGAGATTACTGTAGTAACTAATCCAACAATTGCTAATGTAAACATATTACTCTCAATCACTGACATAAAAATATAAAATTTAGCAAAAAAACCTGCTAAAGGCGGTATACCTGCTAATGAAAATAATATTACCAGAAATCCCAAAGATATCAGTGGATGATTTTTTGAAATTCCTGAAAGTTCATTTATGTCCTCAATATATTTTCCGTCCCTCTTCATTAATAATATGCATCCAAAGGCACCTATATTCATCACTAAATAAATTGAAATATATACCAGAGTACTCTTAAAACCATTTTCAGTTCCTGAAGCAATTCCTGCTAGAGCGTAACCCATATGTCCAATTGAACTGTAGGCCATTAATCTTTTAATATTTTTCTGTGCCATTGCTCCTACAGCTCCTAAAATCATAGAAGCGATAGACATAAAAACTAAAATGTATTGCCATTGTTCAAGTATCTCTCTAAATGGTACATACATAAATTTTATAAAAATTGCCATACCTGCAATTTTTGGAACTACTGAGAAAAAACTTGTAACAGATGTTGGTGCTCCTTGATAAACATCTGGCGTCCACATATGAAATGGAACTACAGATACTTTAAATGCTAATCCAACAAGTATAAATACCATGCCAAATATAATACCGACGTTAAACGCTTGGGTATTATTTGAAATAGTTTCAAAATTAGTTGACCCAGCAAATCCATAAACTAATGAACATCCATATAACAATAAACCTGATGAAAGTGCACTAAGAACAAAATACTTTATACCAGCTTCGGATGATTTTATGTTATCCCTATCTATAGAAGCTAAAATGTATAATGCCAAAGATTGCAATTCTAACCCTAAATAGAAAACTATTAAATCGTTAGAACTAACCATTATAAACATTCCAAGTATTGATAGTAATACTATAACTGGGTATTCAAATTTGTTATTTTTTATATCAATAATGTATCTCTTTGAAATAAATAAAATAAAAAAAGTTGCAATTAAAATTAAAATTTTTGAATAAATCGAAAACATATCAATTGAGATACTTTCATTAAAAATTTTAGAATATTCGTCATTATTACTGAAGATAATTACAATTAGTAAAAATATTAATAATAGTGAAAGTTTGTAAATAATTTCAAAACTATTCTTAACAAATACTCCAATTAATACAAAAACTAATATTGATAGAGTTAAAAAAATTTCAGGAATTATAAAATTTAAATCAAGCATTTATTTTTTTAATGTTATATTTTGTTGAATATCTGTATTATAGTTATTAATTAAATTATCGACTGATACATTTACAGTTTGAAATAACGGGTCTGGATAAAATCCAAAAAATAAAACAGCGGCACTTAATACTCCTAAAATTACTGCTTCTGATAAATTTACATCTTTTATCTTTTTTAATTGAACATTCTCCATTTTTCCAAAAACTACTCTTTTATAAAGCCATAAAATATATGCTGCAGCCAATATAACTCCGATACTTGCAAGGATTGCGACTAAATAATTTACTTTAAAGACTCCCACTAAAACTAAAAACTCTCCAACAAAACCGCTTGTACCGGGTAAACCTAGTGTACCTAAAACAAAGATCATAAAAAGAAATGAATATTTGGGCATGAAATTTGCTATACCACCATATGTTTTTATTAGCCTTGAATGTGTTCTGTCATAAAGAACCCCAACACTTAAAAAAAGAGCGGCAGAAATTAAACCATGACTAAACATTTGCACAATGCTTCCTTCAATACCTTGTTTATTAAAAGTAAAAATTCCTATTGTTACATATCCCATATGTGCAACAGATGAATACGCTATCAATTTTTTCATATCTTTTTGCATTAAGGCTATTAGAGATGTGTAAATTACAGCTATTACACTTAAGGAAAAAATTAGAGGTGTAAAATATTCTGAAGCTACTGGAAACATACCAACTGAAAATCTAATAAAACCATATCCGCCCATTTTTAGCAAAATTGCAGCTAATACCACTGACCCAGCTGTTGGTGCTTCAACATGAGCATCTGGAAGCCAGGTGTGAACTGGCCACATTGGTAATTTAACTGCAAATGAACTAAAAAATGCTAACCATAATAAATATTGGTATTCTGATGGTATTCCCATTTGATAAATCTCAGTTATATCTGTTGTGCCAGATATCCAATAAATTGCTATTATTGCAACCAACATTAAAACTGAACCTAAAAGTGTAAATAAGAAAAATTTAAATGCTGAGTAAACCTTTCTTGGTCCTCCCCAAATACCAATAATTAAAAACATTGGTATCAAACCTGCTTCAAAAAATAGATAAAAAATAACCAGATCTAAGGAACAGAAAACCCCTATAATAAAAGTTTCTAAAACAAGAAGTGCTATTAAAAATTCTTTGATACGAGTTTTAACGCTGTTAATACAGGAAAAAATACAAATAGGAATTATAAAAGCAGTTAGTAAAATAAATAAAATTGATATCCCATCTATACCAAATTTAAACTTAATAAAGCCACTTATCCAATTGTATTCTTCAATAAATTGAAAGTCAGAAGTTGTTTTGTCAATAGAGTACCAAACAAATAAAGTTATGAAAAAATTAACAATGCTAGTAAATATTGAAATATATATTGCACCGGAATTTTTTTCATCTTTTTCACTTCTTGTTAAAAAAATAAATAATGCACCTATTATAGGAATAAAAGTTATAGCTGATAAAATTGGAAAGTTCATTAATAGAATATGAAAAAAGTTAAAAGCAAAGAAAGTCCAATTAACATTATGAATGCATAATCATAAATATAACCACTTTGAAATTTGCTTGATTTGTTAGATATAATTTTAATTATTTTAGATATACCGTCAGGACCTAATCTGTCGATTATTTTGATATCACCCTTTTCCCAAAAAAAAGATCCTATAAATTTTGTAGGCTTTATTATAATCTGATTATACAATTCATCAAAATACCATTTGTTTAAAAGAAAGTAATATAAAGATTTATATTTTAAGACAAATCCATCCAAAACATTTGTTTTTTTAATATATAAATAAAAGGAAACAGGAATAAGAATTGTAACAAAGAAAGGTGTTATTAATAAAAGCCAAAGAGGAATACCTGAATGATCAAATTTTTCAAGAATTAGAATAGAATCTCTCCAAAAATTATTATAATCATGTCCTATTAAAAATTCTTTAAATAAAAAACCTGAAAAGATTGAACCAACTACCAGTAGTAAAAGAGGAATGGTAATAGTCAATCCTGACTCATGAATTTCTGATTTTGATAAATTTTTATTGTTAAATTTTCCGTGAAAAGTTTTAAAAATTAATCTCCATGAATATAGAGCCGTTAAAACAGCTGTCATAATACCAATTCCAGCTGCAAAATATCCAACATTAGTTCCTTTTAAAAAAGCAAATTCTATAATTGCATCTTTTGAATAAAAACCAGAGAGAAAAGGGAAACCAGTTAAGGCTAGTGTTCCAACAACCATAGCGAGCCAAGTAACTGGCATTTTTTTCCAAAGGTCACCCATATTTCTAACATCTTGCTCATCATTTAATGAATGAATTACAGACCCCGATCCTAAGAACAACAAGGCTTTAAAAAAAGCATGAGTAAACAAATGAAAAATTGCAACGTGATATGCACCAACACCTGCAGCAAAAAACATATACCCAAGCTGACTACAAGTTGAATATGCAATTATTTTTTTAATATCATTTTGCACGATAGCAACAGATGCTGCAAAAAGTGCTGTGATCATTCCAACAATAGCCACAAAATTTAAAGCTACTTGAGAGTATTCAAAAATTGGTGAACATCTAACTACTAAAAAAACACCTGCAGTAACCATTGTTGCAGCGTGAATTAAAGCTGATACTGGTGTAGGTCCTTCCATTGCGTCTGGTAGCCATGTGTGTAAAAAAAATTGAGCTGATTTACCCATCGCACCAATGAATAGAAATAAACAGGTAACAGTTATTAAATTAACTTCTAACCCTAAAAAATTAATTTCTGTATCTGCAAAATTTGGAGCTAATGTAAATACTTCCTCATAATTTAAGGTGCCAAAAAATATAAATATTAAGAATATTCCAATTGCAAAACCAAAATCACCTATTCTATTTACAATAAATGCTTTAATAGCTGCATTGTTAGCTGAATTTTTTTTATGCCAAAATCCAATTAGCAGATATGAACATAAACCAACCCCTTCCCAACCAAAAAATAATTGTAAAAAATTATCTGATACTACCAATGTAAACATCGCGAAAGTGAACAAAGATAAATAACACATGAACCGAGGTTTATCAGGATCATGGGACATATATCCAATTGAGTAAATATGAACCAAAGCAGAGACAACTGACACGACTACAAGCATTATACTTGAAAGAGGATCAATATTAATTGATGCGTTAACTACAAATTTTCCTGATGCTATCCACTGATAAATTTTGTAATTCCCGTAGTCCTCATAAATAATTCCATTATAAAATAAAATTATTGAGAGAATTGCAGCTGCCGAGACAAATAAAGTTGTGACTATCTCTGAGTAGATATCTCCAAATGCTTTAATAACATAACCTAGTAAAGCCCCTATTAATGGTAAAAATAAAATTGCGTATTCCATTTAACCTTTCATCTCATCAATTTCTTCAACCCTGATTGATCCTTTATTTCTATAGTAAGATACAATGATAGCTAAACCTATTGCAGCTTCTGCAGCTGCTACAGTAAGTATGAGCATTGTAAAAATCTGCCCTGTAATATCTTGAAGATAAATTGAAAACGAAACTAGATTTATATTTACCGCTAAAAGAATTAGTTCTACTGACATTAAGATAACTATAACATTTTTTCTATTCAAGAATATGCCGAGGGTGCCTAATGAAAAAATTATAGCGCCTAAGGTTAAATAATGTCCTAAACCAATTTCAATCATCAAGTTTCACTCCTTTATCAAATTCAACATCTTTAAGTTGAACAGAGTCTTCTCTCTCTCTAGAAATTTGTTTAATGTAGCTTTGTGTTTTAACTCCCTCTCTTTTTCTATAAGTTAAAACAATTGCACCAATCATAGCTAATAATAGTATTATTCCAGATATCTGAAACAAATGTATAAAATCTGTATACATTACATTTCCAATCATGTGGGTATTTGTAAATTCGCTATTAAAGGATAAAAACTCAGTTTCAGAAAATGAGTCTCTATATCTCCAACCACCCACAATAACAATAAGTTCTAATAGAATTACTGTTCCAATAATAAGTCCAACTGGTATATGTCCTGTCTTTTTAGTTCCTCTAAACCAAGATAATTTTTGTTCTGTCACATTCATTAACATAACAACAAATAGAAAAAGAACAGCTACAGCACCAACATAAACGATGAGCATCATCATACCTAAAAATTCTGCCCCAATCATAATGAATAAGCATGCTATAGAAATGAAGTCTAATATTAAAAAAAATACTGCGTGAACTGTATTTCTAGAAACTATTACGAAAATTGCTGATACGATTGCTATAATTGAAAAAAAATAAAAAAATAATGCATGAGCAATCATTAAATTACCTATAAGGTTTATCCAGTTTTATGTTTTCTGCTAGAACCGACTCCCATCTATCTCCGTTTTCTAGAAGTTTTTCTTTATTGTAATAAAGTTCTTCTCGTGTTTCTGTTGAAAATTCAAAGTTTGGTCCCTGGACGATTGCATCAACTGGACATGACTCTTCACATAAGCCACAATAGATACATTTGAGCATATCAATATCGTATCTTGTTGTTTTTCTGCTTCCATCACTTCGCTCTTCATTTTCAATAGTAATTGCTTGAGCTGGACAGACAGCCTCGCACAACTTACATGCAATGCATCTTTCTTCTCCATTTGGGTATCTTCTGAGAGCGTGTTCGCCTCTAAATCTAGGACTTATTTTTCCTTTTTCGAAAGGATAATTAATTGTTTTCTTTTTACTAAAAATCTCTTTTATGGCAATAAAAATACCTTTGATAAATTCTGATAAAAAAATAATTTTAAAAAATCTATTTAATTTCATTTCAAATCCTTATTTAGGTAATAAATCAAAATAAACCAAAAAACTTGCTGTAAGAACAACGTATACTAAAGAGAATGGAAGAAATATTTTCCAACCTAGTCTCATTAATTGATCGTATCTATATCTTGGAACAATTGCTTTTATTAAAGCAAACATAAAAAATAATATTAAAATTTTAAATATCATCCAGAATATACCTGGTATTGCATTTAGAGGATAAATATCAACTGGTGATAACCAACCACCTAAAAAGAGAATAGAACCTAAGGCACACAACAATAATATGTTCGCATACTCACCAAGCCAAAACATTGCATACATCATTCCAGAATATTCGGTTTGATAACCAGCTACTAGCTCTGCTTCAGCCTCAGGTAAATCAAATGGTGGTCGATTAGTTTCAGCTAAAGCAGATATAAAATATACAACAAACATAGGAAATAGTGGAACTACAAACCAAAGATTTTGTTGGGCCATTACAATATCTTTTAAATTTAAAGAACCTACACAAAGTAAAACATTAATTATTATTATCCCTATTGAAACTTCGTAAGATACCATTTGGGCTGCAGATCTAATTGCTCCTAGAAAAGGATATTTGGAGTTCGAAGCCCAACCTCCCATAATAATTCCATACACGCTCAATGATGAAATTGCAAAAATATAAAGTATACCAACATTAATGTCTGCAATGACCATCTTATCACTTAATGGAATTACAGCCCAGGCTGATAAAGCAAGTGTCATTGTTATTATTGGTGCTAAAATAAAAACAATTTTATTTGCACTAGCAGGAATTATAATTTCTTTAAAAATATATTTTAGTGCATCTGCTAATGTTTGAAATAAACCAAACGGACCAACTACATTAGGCCCTTTTCTTTTTTGTACAAAACCCCATACTCGCCTGTCAAACCAAACGATTAATGCGACAGATACTAATATCGGAACTAGTAATAATAAAATTTTATATGTCTCATTATATATTTGTAGAAAAGTTTCCATATATTAACTTCCTGTAATTTTATTAAGTTTCTTTGATCTTGCGGCCCTACAATCACTCATTGTTTTAGATGATCTAGCTATTGAGTTGCTAAAATAATAATCTATTTCATTCACATAGATTGACTCATTTATAAATGATCCCGACTCAAATTTTAAATCCTGAATAGTTTTTTTTGGTAAAAGATCAAAATCTGTGTGATTTTTAATTTTTGAAATAGTATCAGTTCTAAGTTCCACAAAATTTTTGAATATTTCATCTTCTTTTAGATTATTTAAAATTAAATTGAATATCTTCCAGTCCTCTTTGGATGATCCAGGTGGATATGTTGATTTATTTGATTTTTGAAGTCTTCCTTCTAAATTTATGAATAAACCATTCTGTTCAGTGTAAGCCGGACTTGGCAATATCACATCTGCGATTTGAGCCATTCTATCTCCATGGCTACCTTGATAAATAATAAATTCATTTGATTTTATAAAATCTAGATTATCTGAACCTATAAAATATAATAGTTTAAATTCGTTATTTTTAAGTTTGTTAAAAAAGTTAAAACTATTATTTTTTTCAAAAAAACCTAGATCAATCGCACCCACTGAAGAGGCATTTTGTAGAAGAATATTAAATGCGTTCCAGTTCTCATTTATAAAATTATTTTCTTTCAAAAATTTTTTGATACCTTGTAAAATAAACTTTGCTGAATCAAGTTCTAGCGCAGATTCCCCAATAATTATGATTGGTTTTTTTGAATTAAGAAGTATTTTACTGGTTTCATTTTCTTTGTTTAATAGTTTTTTTATATCTTCGGTTGAATTTCCTGCATTAGTATAATCATAAGTAAGATCGCCTGGATCGCCAAAAGAAATTATAGGTATTTTCTTTGTTACGAATGCTTTTCGAATTCTAGCATTCAACATTGTTGCCTCATGTCTCGGGTTTGTGCCTATAAGCACTATACAGTCAGACTTTTCAATTCCTTTGATTGATGAATTAAAAATATAATTCATCTTATTATCAGAATTTAAATAAAAAGGTTTCTCTCTAAACTCGTAATTTGGAATACTTAGTTTTTTTGCAAGCTCTTTTAAAGAATTAATTGTTTCCATACTTAACATGTCGCCAGCATGAAAACCTATTTGATTTTTATCTGTCTCTTTTATTTTTGAACCAACTATATTTAAGGCTTCATCCCAAGAACATTCGATTAATTTACCGTTTTCTCTTTTAAAAGGTTTGTCTATCCTTTGTTTTAGTAAACCATCACATGCATATCTTGTTTTGTCTGAAATCCATTCCTCGTTTATTTCTTCATTTAATCTCGGCAAAACCCGCTTTACTTCCCATCCGTAGGTATCAACTCTTATGTTTGAACCTACTGCATCCATTACATCTATAGTTTCTGTCTTTTTTAACTCCCACGGTCTAGCTTCAAATGCATAAGGTTTTGAAGTTAGTGCACCAACCGGACATAGATCGATGACATTAGCTGAGAGTTCAGACTCCATAGATTTTTCTAGGAAAGTTGTAATTTCCATGTTCTCTCCTCTACCAATCGCTCCTATCTCTGTTACTCCTGCAACCTCTGTTGCAAATCTTACGCATCTAGTGCAGTGAATACACCTTGTCATTATTGTTTTAATTAATGGACCCATATACTTGTCTTTAACTTTTCTTTTATTCTCTTTGAATCTTGATTTATCGAAACCATAATAAAGTGACTGATCTTGTAAATCACATTCTCCACCCTGGTCACACACAGGACAATCTAAAGGATGATTGGCTAATAAGAATTCCATAACTCCTTTTCTAGCCTTTTCGACTTTCTCAGTGTTAGTTTTAATTTTCATTCCTTCAGTAGCTGGCATTGCGCAAGAGGCAATTGGTTTTGAAGATTTTTCCATTTCAACTAAACACATTCTACAATTTCCCGCTATTGATAAACGCTCGTGGTAGCAAAATCTTGGAATTTCAGCGCCAGCAAGTTCACATGCCTGCAAAACGGTCATCCCATTTTCAAACTCAATCTCTTTATTATTTACTGTAATTTTTGGCATATTTATTTTTCTAATAAATGTTGATCAACTAAATACGGAATATTTTTTCTTTTTTTAATAATTGGTTCAGAATAACATCTTTTATCTATTTCTTTTCTAAAGTGTCTAAGTAGACCTTGTACCGGCCAAGCAGAACCTTCACCAAAAGCACAAATGGTGTGACCCTCAATTTGTTTGGTAACATCTGATAGCAAATCAATATCTTTATGTGTAGCTTCACCTTTTGCTGCTCTTTCTAAAATTCTCCACATCCAACCAGAGCCTTCTCTACAAGGAGTACATTGACCGCAGCTTTCATGTTTATAAAATCTGGCGATCCTTGCCATGCATTTTAAAATATCTTGATCTTTATTAATAACAATAACACCAGCTGTTCCTAATCCACTCTTTTCAGCAACCAACGAGTCAAAATCCATTTTAAGTGTATCGCATGATGCTTTTGGTATTAGAGGCATCGAAGATCCTCCAGGAATGACAGCTTGTAAATTTTCCCATCCGCCAATCACTCCACCTGCGTGCTTTTCGATTAAATCTTTTAATGATATACCCATTTCTTCTTCTACGTTGCACGGTTTATTTACATTCCCTGATATGCAAAATATTTTAGTACCAGTATTCTTAGGTCTTCCCAAAGAAGCAAACCATTTTGCTCCTCTCCTTAGAATTGTTGGAACCACAGCAATAGTCTCAACATTATTTACAATTGTTGGACAGCCGTATAATCCAACTAAAGCTGGAAAAGGTGGTTTAAGTCTAGGCTGACCCTTGTTTCCCTCAAGACTTTCTAACAACGCGGTTTCTTCTCCGCATATATATGCCCCGGCTCCATAATGAATATAAATGTCCAAATCCCAACCAGAATTGCACGCATTCTTTCCAATTAAATTTTTTTCATATGCTTCGTCTATGGCTTTTTGTAAATACTCTCCCTCTTTTGTATATTCGCCACGAATATAAATATAACATTTGTGTGCATTGACTGCGTAAGCAGTTATTAAACAGCCCTCGATTAATTTTTGTGGTTCAAACCTCATTATATCTCTATCCTTACATGTGCCTGGTTCTGATTCATCGGCATTGATAATTAGGTAATGTGGTCTTGAGCCTACTTTTTTTGGAGCAAATGACCACTTAACGCCAGTTGGAAAACCAGCTCCTCCTCTACCCCTTAGTTCAGAAAGTTTAACTTCATTAATTATCCACTCTTTGCCTTTAGAAATTAATTCTTTCGTATTTGACCAATCATCCCTTTTAAAAGAGTCATTTAAACTAGATCCTAGATCGTTATATAAATTTTTAAAAATTCTGTCTTCTTGCTTAAGCATTATTTATTCCATTCCCATTAATTTTATTGTTTTCAGGGGCGCTACTTTTTCTATTTCTAAACGAGCCAGGTTTTATAGGGTCGTCTTGCATAAATGAGTCGAGTATTTTTTCTATATTATTTTTGCTTAAATCTTCATAGTAATCTCTATTTACCTGCATCATTGGTGCATTAACACAAGCTCCTAAACACTCAACTTCGGTCCAAGAACACATGCCGTTTTCAGAAATTGTATTTTCATTTTTAGATATCTTTTTTTGACAGGCTTTAACAATTTCATTTGCACCTCTTAATAGACACGGTGTTGTTGTACAAACCTGAACAAAATATTTACCTACTGGGCTTAGATTATACATTGAATAAAACGTAGCTATTTCATAAACATTTATGTATGGCATTGATAAAAATTTACCTATGTACTTTAGTGCTGCCAAAGGTATCCAATTATCATTTTGATTTTGAGCTAAATAAAGTAAGGGCATAACAGCACTTTTTTTTCTTTCTTTAGGATATTTATTTAAAATATTTTCAGCTAAAACCAAATTTTCTTTTGTGAACTCAAATGTATCGGGCTGCTTGTCGTATACTTTTTTTACACTCATCTATCTACCTCGCCAAAAACTATATCTAAAGATCCTAAAACTGCAGGCACGTCCGCCAACATATGTCCTTTAGTTAAATAATCTATTGCTTGTAGATGTGAGAATCCTGGAGCTCGTATTTTACATCTATAAGGTTTGTTTGATCCATCTGATATTAAATATACGCCAAATTCTCCTTTTGGAGCCTCCACAGAACTATACACTTCTCCCTTTGGAACCCTGTATCCCTCGGTAAACAATTTAAAATGATGAATAAGAGCTTCCATTGACTCTTTTAAATCTTCTTTTTTAGGTGGTGAAATTTTTCCATCTACTGTTTTGATTGGACCTTTGGGTATTTGTTTTAAACATTGTTTAATAATTTTTACGCTTTCACGCATTTCTTCAATTCTACATAAATATCTGTCATAACAATCTCCATTCTTTCCTACAGGTATTTTAAAATCTAAATTTTTATAACATTCATAGGGTTGTGATTTTCTTAAATCCCAAGCTACTCCAGATCCTCTCAACATTACCCCTGAAAAACTATGAGATAGAGCATCTTCTTTTGTTACAATTCCAATATCGACGTTTCTTTGCTTAAAAATTCTATTGTCTGTAAGCAGATTTTCAAGATCATCGATTACTTTAGGAAATTTCTCAGAGAATATGCCTATATCATTTAAAAGATCGTTTGTAATATCTTGATGAACCCCGCCTGTTCTAAAATAATTAGCGTGTAATCTAGAACCTGAAGCTCTTTCGTAAAAAGTCATAAGCGTTTCTCTTTCCTCAAAACCCCATAGTGATGGAGTGAGAGCTCCTACGTCTAAGGCTTGAGTAGTAATATTTAGCAGGTGACTTAAAATTCTTCCAATTTCGCAAAATATTACTCTTAGATACTGAGCTCTAATTGGAACTTCTATTTTTAATAATTTTTCAGTTGCTAATGCGAATGCATGTTCTTGGTTCATTGGTGCCACATAATCTAGTCTATCAAAATAAGGGAGCGCTTGGGTGTATGTTTTATGTTCGATTAATTTTTCTGTACCTCTATGTAACAATCCTATATGTGGATCAACTTTTTCAACGACCTCCCCGTCAAGTTCAAGTATAAGTCTAAGAACCCCGTGTGCGGCAGGATGCTGTGGACCAAAATTTAAATTCATTGTTTTTTTTTGTTTAGTCATTTTTAACTTTTTCTTTAACCTCTTTAATGTATTTAGTTCCTTCCCACGGGCTGCTAAAATCAAAATTTCTATAGTTTTGTTCAAGCTTTACTGGTTCATAAATAACTTTTTTATCTTTTTCGCTATATCTGACCTCGTTAAAGCCTGTCAGAGGGAAATCTTTCCTTAATGGAAAGCCTTTAAAATTGTAATCTGTTAAAATTCTTCTTAGATCTGGATGATTTTTAAATTTAATTCCGTACATGTCAAATACTTCTCTTTCCATCCAATTTGCAGATGGATAAATTTTAGTAATTGAGGGAACTTTGCTGTCAATTTGGATTTGGCTAACAATTTTTATTCTTATGTTGTTTTCATGACTTAATAAAAGATAATATATTTTAAATCTGTCTTCCTCACCTGGAAAATCTACAGCTAAAATATCAATCAACTGTCTAAATTTACATTTACTATCAGTTTTTAAAAATAATATTGTCGAGTAGATGTTTGTGAGCTCTACGTTTATTAAAAGTTCGCCATTTTCTTCCTTTGACTCTTTAATTTTGGAAGTCAGTTCTGAGTTTAACAAATTGTTTAGTTCAGCAAGATTCATTATGGGTTTATCTCTTTTGAGTGCCTTCTCTTCTTATTTTTTTTTGTAGTTGAAGAATTCCGTACAACAAAGCTTCAGCAGAAGGAGGACATCCAGGAACATAAATATCAACTGGAACAATTCTATCACATCCTCTCACTACTGAATATGAGTAATGGTAATAGCCACCACCATTAGCACAGCTACCCATAGATATGACATATCTTGGTTCGGGCATTTGGTCATAAACTTTTCTTAGTGGTGCTGCCATTTTATTTGTTAGCGTGCCCGCAACAATCATAACATCTGATTGCCTTGGAGAAGCTCGTGGAGCTGCTCCAAATCTTTCTAAATCGTATCTTGGCATCGATGTCTGCATCATTTCAACAGCGCAACAAGCTAAACCAAAAGTCATCCAATGAAGTGATCCTGTTCTAGCCCAATTTATTAAATTTTCAGATGAGGTCGTTATAAAACCTTTTTCGCTAAAATCTTTTGCAATTTCTTTAAACTCGTCAGGAATACTGTCTTGTCTACTCTTTTGATTAAATAAATTTATTCCCATTCTAATGCCCCTTTCTTCCACTCATAAACAAATCCAACCGTAAGTATAAATAAAAATGCCATCATTGAATAAAATCCAAGTAAACCAATATTTCCCAAAGAAACCGCCCATGGGAATAAAAAAGCGATTTCTAAATCAAAAATGATGAACAAAATTGCAACTAAATAGAACCTGACATCAAACTTAATTCTCGAGTCGCTGAAGGGACTAAACCCACACTCGTAAGCTGATAGCTTTTCTGGATCTGGATTTTTTGGAGATGCCACGTAATTAATAGCAATAAAACCAATGCTTAAAGCTAAAGCAATAAATACGAATATTATTATAGATAAGTAATCTGTTAAAAATTCAAATAGCATGTTTTATCAATATCTACCCCAATACTTTAGTTTGGGGATTCTTATATTAATCTTAATGAGATTATATATATCAACTTAATCAAAAGTGTACAGTGACAGATATTCACATTTATCAATTATTTAACTGAAAACGATTATCAATAGTGGCGGGAGTGACGGGACTCGAACCCGCGACCTCCTGCGTGACAGGCAGGCGCTCTAACCAAACTGAGCTACACCCCCACTGGTGGGCGGTAAAGGACTCGAACCTATGACCCTCTCGGTGTAAACGAGATGCTCTACCAACTGAGCTAACCGCCCCATTAATCAGTCGATCCGAGATATACAACATTAAATTTGTAAAGTAAAAAAGTATTTAATTTCTAGTGTAATTTTTATAAATAGCAGTATTATTCAATTATATGATTATAACTTGCGTTTGTGGTGAAAAGAAATTTAATCTCCCAGATGGTTCAATACCAGCAACTGGTAGATTGGTCCAGTGCGGCTTTTGTGAAAAAAAATGGACACAATATCCATTAAAGCAAACTCCAGGAATTGTTAAAACATCACCAATAGTTATTAAAGCAGCTCCAAAGAAAAAAACTCAAAAACGTAAAGGTCCTGCACCGTATTCAAAAGAATATATGCAAGAAAAATGGGGAACCTCAATTGAGAAATATGCTGTAGATAAAGGTCTTACTAGTAAAGTCAAAAAGGTAAAAACAACAACAAAAATTCAGAAACAACCGAAATCAAAAACTATCGAAAAACCGGGATTTGGTTTTTTCAATTATATTATCACCTATTCAATTTTATCAATTTTTTTTATAGGAATTTTAAACTTTGAGAGAAGCAGAATTGGAAGAAAGTTTCCTGTTCTTGAGCCTTATATCGATCATTTTTTTGAGTCTTTAGAGATATTTAAAATACTCATTTTAGATTTTTTTAGGTAAGTTTAATGAAAAAGAAACAGTCTTCATTGTGGGAAGCAAATGAAGCTCTAAGAAAAAAGTCAAATCTTTATAATTTTTGTAAAATATTAAATAAAAAAAAACTATACAAAAAAAAAGAAAATTTTAACGATCTATGGAAATGGTCTGTAAAAAAACCTGAGGTTTTCTGGTCAGAAGTTTGGAACTTTACTAAAATAAAGGGAATTAAAGGAAAAAAAATCATCAAAAGAAATAAAGTATTTTATAAAAATAATTTTTTTCCAGATTCTAAATTAAATTATGCTGAAAATCTTTTGTCTAAAAGAAACAGCGAAATAGCTTTAAATTTTTTTTCTGAGTCTGGTATTAAAAAAAATATTAAGTGGAATGATTTGTTTAAGAACGTTTGTAAGTTATCAGCTTATTTTAATAGAATTGGATTAAAGGAGAAAGAAAGAGTTGCAGCGTATGTCCCTAATACAATAGAAGCTGTTGTTTCTTTTTTAGCTTCTTCTAAAAATGGACTGGTTTGGTCTTCTTGCTCTCCTGATTTTGGAACTGACGGTGTTATTGATAGATTTAATCAAATAAAACCCAAAGTTTTGATTACTTGTGATTATTATTTTTATAATGGAAAAAAGATTAATATAATTAAAAAAATACCAAATATTTTAAAAAAAATTAAATCTATAAGAAAAATTATAGTTTTTCCATACTCAGATAAATTTAAAAAAAAAATAAATCCTAAGTATATTGATTTTTATAGTGTTATTAAAAGTTCTCCAATTGATAATACTTTTAAAAAATTTGATTTTAACCATCCTCTTTATATCTTGTACTCAAGTGGAACTACTGGAGCGCCCAAATGCATTACTCATGGCGCTGGGAACGTTCTTATTGAACATAATAAAGAGTTCTCCTTACACTGTAATATTAAAAATAATTTTAAAGTTTTTTATTATACGACTACTGGCTGGATGATGTGGAATTGGTTGGTGGGAGCACTTTCGTCTGGATCAAGTCTATTTTTATACGACGGATCACCAACTTATCCCTCTAAGGACTCTTTAATAAAGTTTTGCTCCAGAGAAAATATCAATTTATTTGGGGTCAGTGCTAAATACATTGATTTTCTAAAAAAAGAAAATTTTAATTTTAATAAATTAAAATTACCTGAGTTAAAAATTATAGCTTCAACAGGCTCACCACTTGTTAAAGAGTGTTTTGAGTATGTTTATAAAAACATTAAAAAAGATGTTCATTTGACATCTATAAGTGGTGGTACAGACGTTGTTGGATGCTTAGTTCTTGGAAATATTTTTTCAAAAGTGTATGCCGGTGAAATTCAGGGTGAAAGTTTAGGAATCGATGTGGATATTTTTGATGAAAATGGAAAAAAGGTTTCAAAAAACAAAAAAGGAGAATTGGTAATAAAAAAACCATTTCCAACAATGCCAATTAAGTTTTGGAACGACCCAAAAAATAAAAAGTTTAAAAATGCATATTTTACAAAATATAAAAATATTTGGCACCATGGAGACTTTATTCAAAAGACCAAAAATGGAGGTTTTATAATTTATGGAAGGTCAGATGCTACATTGAACCCTGGTGGAGTAAGAATAGGAACTGCTGAAATATACAGACAGGTAGAAAAAATTAATTTTATTCGTGAAAGTCTTGTAGTCGGGCAGGAGAAAGATGATGATGTTAAAATTTTACTTTTTGTTGTAATGAATAATAAAAATAAATTGAGCGATTCAGACATTAATTTCATTAAGAAAAAAATTAAAAAAGATTGTTCTCCAAAACACGTACCTCATAAAGTAATTATGATTGATGAAATACCAAGAACAAAAAGTGGTAAAATTGTTGAGTTAGCTGTAAAAAAAGCTATTCATGGAAATAAAATTGAAAATTTACAAGCACTTGCAAACCCTAGAAGTATTAATTTTTTTAAAAAACTTTATAAAAGTAATTTGTTAAATGAATAATAAATTTGAAATTCAAGATATATTGGTAGCTGTAGATGAAATTTTAAATAACAAAAAAACATCAACAAAAAAAAATTTTAATAATAATGAAAGTAAAGTGTTGATATTAAATGATGAAGTTAAAACTAAAAAAAATAAAGATGACATTCCATCAGATACAGAAAAGATTATATTAGAAGCAGAAAAATTTCTTAAAAAGTAAAGCTATTGCTCTAAATCTTTAATACTTACGAAGTTGCTTGATAATTGATTATTATTATTTTTTATATCTTCAAAAAAGTTCCAGGCTAATACGAGAACCGTGCTGTTATTATCAGACACTTTATCTTTGCTAACAATTGGAATTTTAACGCCAGGTATATACTTTCCATGTTTAAGTTTATTATCCTCAACTATAAACTCTATCTCTTCTGAAACGCCAAAAAAATTAAGTGCTGTTGTGGCTTTTGCTGGAGATCCGTAGCCAATTAATCTCTTATTATTGTTCCTTAATTTTACAATATTTTTTTTAACGTTGTTTTTGATTTTATAAATCTTTTCGCCGAATTCTTGATAAGTTTTATATTTTTTTAAACCAAACTTTTCTTCTTCTTTTAATAGATTGCTTACACTTTTATCAATTTTTGCTTTTTTATCTTTTTTTATAAAAATTCTAAGAGATCCACCATGCGTATCTATTCTCTCGGCTTTAACGATTTTTGCTTTAAACTGATCGAAAAAGTTAACCAATGAAGTAAGTGACCAATAATTGTAGTGTTCATGATAAATATTATCAAATGTAAGATCTTGAAGTGTATTTAATAGGTACTGAACTTCGATTACTATATTTCCTTTGTTACTCAAAAGTTTGAGCATACAATCAGCCATTTCTTTTAAATTATCTGAATGGGCAAATACATTTGATGCTAGAATAACATCGGCATTTTTTTTAATTTTTTTTAAATTTTTTAGACTTAAAAAACAGTTTACTGTTTTAATTCCATTTTTATTTGCAAGTTTTGATAGATTTTTAGCAGGTTCAACGCCCAGAATTTTTTTAAAACCTAAATCTTTAAATGGTTTGAGAGCTACTCCATCGTTACTACCAATATCGATTATATATGACTTTTTTGGTGACAATTTAAACTCTTTTGCGTAATGTTTTGCTGCATCCTCGAAATGTTTTCTAAATGATTGAGATGTAGATGAGGTATATAAATAATTAGAAAACATCTTTTTTGGATCAACAGAAACTGATAATTGACAGTTATGGCATTTTGGACAATAATTTAATTCTAAAGGATATAGTTCACATTCTTCATTTTTATTCTTAAGTAAATTATTCGCTAAAGGTTGATAACCTAATGACACAACTCTTTTTAACTTGGTTTCACCGCAACATCTGCAACTGAATTTATAACTATCTAATAATAATTTTTTCTCTTTTTCACTAACAATATTATGTTTTATTGTATGAGTAATACCATAATTGTCATGGTCTCGTTCTCCCCTAACTAAATTTAAAAAAGTTGTATCTTTTGAAAATACCATAGTGTGGGCAACATTTGGTTTTATTACAGATAATTGTCCCTCATTAACAACTTGCGTTATTTTTGGTGAATTTGGATTTAATAAATCCTGAAAAACTTCAATAATTTGACCATTAGTAAATAAACATTTTTGTTCTTGTTGTGGATGATAGTGATTTGCTCTCATGGTACCTTTTTTTGAGTGAATGAGACCTATTAAGTTTATTGGTTCAGTAAGTTCATGATTGCTGATTTTGCCTCTTGGATCAACATATTCATTTTCACCATCTTTAACATACTCTAAATCTTTAATAAAAATTTGATTTGACCACTTAAATATCATTTCCTTTAAACTTTCTTCTAAAGAATAAAGGAATTTAAAACCAGTTTTTAAAAGTTTCTGATTAGATAAAGAATAACCTGGATTTGGAATTTTATCATTCGTTTTGATTATTTCTAATTTAGAATTTATTTTTTTACAAAGACTTGCTACATCTTCGACTGTAATTGAATCTTTCGAAACATTAAAAATTTCTTTCTGAATTTCGTCTTTTTCTTCCATAAATTTAAAACATCTCGCAGTATCAATTAATGGAACAAGGGCTTTTAGTTGTTTTCCACCACCAAAAAGTCTAATTGTTCCATTTTGTGATGCAATCTTGGCAAATAAATTTGGCATTATATTTAATCTCATAGTGTCACTTGAATATCCATACACAGAGGCAAGTCTTAGAATTATATAATTTTTTCCAGATTTTTTAATTTGTTCTTCATTATCATCTTTGCTTTTTGCATATGGTAATATTGGTAATTTTTCAAAGTCTTCCCTAATGTCTTTTATTAAATCTTGTTTCCCCTCAAAAACAACATGCGTCGATGGAAATATAATTTTGCAGTTTTGTGATGTTTCTGACAGCACAACTTCTGTTCCTTTTTTAGCAATATCTCTTAACTCTTTATCTTTTTCCTCATTTAATTCTAATTCAGTTCTAGGAACATCAGTAACTCCCGCTAAATGGTGAACGATGTCAGCTTCATTTAAATACTTTTTAACTTCATCTATTTTTCTAATATCCGCGTGAATAAAGTTCATATTCCATTTTCTTAATTGATTCACTCTCTCAGATATAAATCGGTTATCGATTACTGTGATTTGATTGTTCCAACTTTCACCAGAGTAGATTTTGCATATTTCGGTTCCGATATATCCAATACCGCCAGTAATGACTATTTTTTTCATTTTTTTTATTATCGATGTAAATGTGTTTGTTTAGTGATCTTAAACAATTAATGAGCGCTTGTAACTTCTGATTTTTCTTTATTTTTATTTGAAACTTGATCTATTTCTACCCATTTAACTGGCTTGAGTTCTTTTGTGAGTGCATGTTTAAGCACTTCTTCGACAGTTTTTACACTTACTATTTCAATACTATTTCTTATTGTTTCGGGGATTTCAATTAAATCCTTTTGATTATCGAATGGAATTAAAACCTTTTTAATACCAGCTCTATGTGCTGCTAATAATTTTTCCTTTAAACCTCCGATTTGAAGAACGTTTCCTCTTAAGGTAACTTCACCTGTCATTGCTACATCTTTATTAACTGGGATTCCAGTTATTGAAGATATTATAGAAGTCACTATAGCAATACCAGCAGATGGACCATCTTTGGGGGTAGCTCCTTCAGGCACGTGGATATGGAAATCTTTTTTTTCAAAAAGCGGTGGCACTATTCCAAATTCTACAGACTTATATCTAACAAAAGATTTTGCTGCTTTTACTGACTCCTGCATAACTTCACCAAGCTTACCTGTTATTTGCATTTTTCCTTTGCCAGGCATGTTGACTGACTCTATTTTAAGTATTTCTCCGCCAACTTCAGTCCAAGCAAGACCGGTTGAAACTCCAATTTTATTTTCACTTTCGATCTCACCATAATTGTATTTCTTTACTCCAAGAAAGCTATTTACATCTTTTTCTAATAATTCTTTCTCTATTTTTTCACTTGAATCTATTTTTTTAACTGTCTTTCTAGCAATTTTTGAAATTTCCCTCTCTAAATTTCTTACGCCAGATTCTCTTGTATAATCTCTTATAATTTTTTTTATAACTTTCTCAGATATTTTCCATTCATTGTCTTTCAACCCGTTATCTTTACTCTGTTTAGGAATTAAATATTTTTGAGCAATATTAGTTTTTTCATCTTCTGTATAACCAGGTATTCTTATTATTTCCATTCTGTCAAGCAAGGGAGGTAAAATGTTTAGAGTGTTTGCTGTTGTGACAAACATTACATCAGATAAATCATAATCAACTTCAAGATAGTGATCGTTAAATTGTTTATTTTGCTCTGGATCTAATGCCTCCAGTAAAGCAGAAGACGGGTCACCTCTATAATCGCTTCCAACTTTGTCAATTTCGTCTAATAAAAATAAAGGATTTTTGGTCCCTGCTTTTTTCATCATTTGAATAATTTTTCCAGGGAGAGAGCCTATATAGGTTCTTCTGTGGCCTCTAATTTCTGCTTCATCTCTAACACCGCCTAAAGATATTCTTACAAATTTTCTTCCTGTAGCTCTTGCTATAGATTTTCCTAAAGAGGTTTTACCAACTCCTGGAGGGCCTACTAAACAAAGTATTGGGCCTTTTAATTTTTCTATCCTTTTTTGAACTGCCAAAAACTCAATAATTCTCTCTTTAACTTTATCTAAACCATAATGATCTTCATCTAAAATTTGTTGCGCAGATTTTAAATCTTTAATAATTTTGCTTTTATTACTCCAGGGTAGATCGATCATCCAATCAAGATAATTTCTTACTACAGTTGCCTCTGCAGACATTGGACTCATGGATTTTAATTTCTTTAATTCAGATAAGCATTTTGATTGTGCCTCTTTTGTCATTTTAGCTTTTAAAATTGAGCTACTTAGACTTGAAACTTCGTCCTTACCTTCTTCGATTTCTCCTAATTCTTTTTGTATGGCTTTCAGCTGTTCATTTAAATAGTATTCTCTTTGAGTTTTCTCCATTTGGTTTTTAACTCTACCTCTTATTTTTTTCTCCATACTTATTACGCTAGTCTCTTTTTCAATAATTTCGTAAATTCTTTCTAACCTTTTCGTAATATCAAAAATTTCTAATAATTTTTGCTTTTCAAAAATTGAAACATTTAGATTAGATGAGATATTATCTGATATATCTGACGTTTTAGATAAAGATTTAAGGTTTTTTGTGAAATCACCCAAATCTTTTTTGCTTAAATTTGACAACTTTTCAAATTTTTTAATTAAGCTTGTCGCTAAAACCTTGCTTTGATCCGTGTCACCAACAGTTGAAACTATTTCAATTTCACAATTTAAATATTTTTTTTCTTCATTTTTTATTGATTTGATTTTTACTCTCTCAATACCTTCAACTAAAACTTTTACTGTTCCATCGGGGAGTTTGAGTAATTGTAGAATTTTACTAAGACATCCATAAGAATAAATATCTTGTTCTTTGGGATCGTCTACTTCAGAATTTTTTTGAGCAACTAGAACTATTGATTTATCTGATTTCATAACCTCTTCAAGAGCTTTAATAGATTTTTTTCTTCCAACAAAAAGAGGTACTACTGTGGACGGAAATATAACTATATCTCTAAGGGGTAGTAATGGTTTGAAATTTTCAAGACTCATATTTTTAATATGGATATTAAAAGCAGTTATTTCAAGTGAAATTTAAGCCACAGATGTGGATTTGGCTTTCGAATAAGTAATTATTGGCTCAGATTTGCCCTTAACTACTGATTTATCAACTGTGACTGATTCTACATTCTCCATATCTGGCAGAGAAAACATTGTTTTTAGTAATAGAGACTCTAATATAGACCTTAAACCTCTAGCTCCTGTTTTCTTGCTAATTGCTTTTTTAGATATTTCTATCAAAGCATCATCTCTAAATTCTAATTTTACATCTTCAAACTCAAAAAGCCTTTTGTATTGTTTTAGCAAAGAGTTTTTTGGTTCCTTTAAAATTTTTACCAAAGATTTTTCATCTAATTCTTTTAAAGTAGCTATAATTGGCATCCTACCAATAAATTCTGGTATTAGACCATATTTAATTAAATCTTCTGGTTCTAATTTTTTTATAATTTCAGAAATTGTTGAGTCCTCATTGCTTTTTACTTTAGCACCAAAACCAATAGAAGTTCCTTTACCCCTATTTTCAATAACTTTATCTAATCCCGCAAAGGCTCCACCACAAATAAAAAGTATGTTTGTAGTATCAACTTGTAAAAATTCTTGCTGAGGATGTTTTCTACCACCTTGTGGTGGAACACTTGCAATAGTACCTTCCATTATTTTTAACAAAGCTTGTTGTACCCCTTCACCCGAAACATCTCTTGTTATTGATGGGTTTTCTGATTTTCTGCTTATTTTATCAACTTCATCGATATAAACGATTCCTTTTTGGGCTTTTTCAACATTATAATCGGCTGCTTGTAAAAGTTTTAAAATTATATTTTCTACATCTTCTCCAACATAACCAGCCTCTGTTAAAGTTGTTGCATCTGCCATTGTAAAAGGTACATCCAAAATTCTAGCAAGAGTTTGTGCTAATAGAGTTTTCCCACAACCTGTTGGTCCAACTAAAAGTATATTGGATTTGGATAACTCGACGTCTTTGTTAGACTTATTTTCGTGGCTTAATCTTTTGTAATGATTATGAACAGCAACTGATAAAACTTCTTTAGCGTGAGTCTGTCCAATTACATAATCATCTAATATTTTACAAATTTCTCTTGGCGTTGGAACACCTTCTTGGTGTTTTATTAAAGAACTCTTATTTTCTTCTTTAATAATATCCATACATAATTCAACACATTCATCGCAAATAAATACAGTTGGTCCTGCGATAAGTTTTTTGACTTCGTGTTGGCTCTTTCCACAAAAAGAGCAATAAAGTATATTTTTATTATTTTTTTCTGTCATAACGAATCACTAACATAATTTTAAATCTATGTGTTTAACAAGGCAAGTAGAAGTTGAATGCTAATCTATATATTGTGTATTATTTTCTTTTTTCAACTACAGAATCTATTAGTCCGAAATCTTTAGCCTCTTCTGGAGTCATAAAATTATCTCTTTCTAAGGCTTGGGAAATTTCCTTAACAGATTTACCCGTATGTTTAGAATAAATTTTATTTAATCTCTCTTTTAAAGCCAAAATTTCTTTTGCATGAATTTGAATATCGGTAGCTTGACCCTGAAATCCTGCTGACGGTTGGTGCACCATTATTCTTGAATTTGGTAAGGAAAATCTCTTTCCCTTTTCACCGGCAGATAATAAAAAAGATCCCATTGACGATGCTTGGCCTATGCAAAGTGTTGAAACAGGTGATTTAATATATTGCATGGTATCATAAATACCTAAGCCTGAAGTAACTAATCCACCAGGGCTATTAATATAAAAAAAAATTTCTTTTTTTGGATTTTCGGACTCTAGAAACAAAAGTTGTGCTGTGACCAGGGAGGCTACCGTATCGTTTACGCCACCCACTAAAAAAACAATTCTTTCTTTTAATAATCTTGAATAAATATCAAAAGCTCTCTCGCCTTTAGTTGTTTGCTCTACAACCATTGGAACGAGATTATTTAATTGTTCTTCTATTTTACGAATCATAACAGTAAGGGTTATACAATTTAAAACGGCTTTAAGCTATTTCTTTTTACTTTTTTTTTTAATTTTTGATTTTTTAACGTTTTTTTCTTTATCACCCTTATTATCGTGATCATGGGTATGAGATTTTAATATATCTTCAGCTTCTTTGGTGGTCACATTTTTTTTATTAAGTGTAATTTTATTTTTAATTAGATCTAATATTTTTTCTTCATATAAAGCTCCTCTTAAACTTGAAACAGCGCTTGGGTTTTTTTGATAATAATCCATTACCATTTTTTCTTGACCAGGCATAGTTTTAATTTGTTTTTGTATTTCATTTTTAATTTCATTCTCATCTATTTTTAAATTATTGGATTGAGCAATTTCATTTAGTAATAATCCAACTTTTATTCTTGATTTTGCCAGTTTAGTATTTTTTTCTTTATTTTTTTGTTCATCTTCTTTTTTTTGATTTTTGGTTAATAATTTCGCCTCTTGATCAACTAAGTTTGGTGGTAACTCCATTGAGTGAGATTTTTCCAATTGTTCTAGAATGTTTTTTTTTGTAATTATATTTAAACTATTTTTATATTCATTTGAAATTTGCTTTGTAATTAAACTTTTCAGATCCTCTAAATTTTTAGCACCCATTTTTTTTGCAAAATCGTCATTAATTTTGGTATCAATAGGTTTTTTTATATTAATAATTTTACAATCAAAATTTGTTTTTTTATTTACTAATTCTTTTTTTGGAAAATTTTGTGGAAGATTAACAGTTACTGTTTTGCTTTCATTTTTTTTTACTCCTAAAAGCTGGTCATCAAAACCTTTTATAAAAAGGTCTCTACCTAAAATTAATTGAACATTTTTTCCCTTGTTTCCCTCAAAATCTTTTCCATCAATTTTACCTTCATAATCAAAAATAACCATGTCTCCTTTTTCTGTTTTTCCATTTTCATTTTTATCTTCAAAATTTTGCTGACTTTTAGCAATTTCAGTGATTCTTTTATCAATAATATTTTTTTCAATTTCAATGTTGTATTCGGTTGCCTTGATTATGTTTAGTGGTTTTACTTTAATTTCTGGTAAGGTTTCTAATTCAATTGTATAATCTAAATCCTTTCCCTCTCCAAATGTTTTCAGATCAATTTTTGGTTGGCCAGCTACTTTGATTTTATTATCTTCAATGGCTTTAGATGATGTTTCTTTTAAAATACCGTCTATTACTTCGCCATAAACTGCTTTTCCAAATTGATTTTTAATAATATTAGTTGGAACTTTTCCTGGTCTAAAACCTTTTAATTGTACTTTGTTTTGAAGCTCATTAAGTTTTTCGTCTAGTTTTTTCTGTATAGTTTTTTTATCAACTAAAACTGATAATATAGTTTTAAAACCTTTTTTAGAATTTACTTTTACTTTCATAAATATTGGTGGGCAAGAAGAGACTCGAACTCTTAAGCCTTGCGGCACTAGTTCCTAAGACTAGCGCGTATACCAATTCCGCCACTTGCCCATTAAATTAATTTTATAACAAAAGTTTATAACAACTATTGCTTTTTTGCGAAACTATAAAGTAGTGAATAGAAGACAATATAAAGAATTAATAATGAAAAAAACCAATATTTACAAATTAAACCATTATCCTGGAAAAAAACTGTTGGTAAAATTAAAGATGTATAAATTATATTTATTAAGAGTGAATTTAAATAATTAGAGTCTTTAAACTTCAAAGAATTGGCTAAAAAACTGTAAGTTAACATATGCAGATGTGATCTGTCTGGTTTCAGGGGTGATTTTTTTGAATATAATTTTCTGAAAAAAGAGAAGAAAACCTCAAAAAATAAGTAAAATAAAAGTATACAAAAAAAGAAAGATGAAATCTGAGGATTTAAATTATTTGTGTTTATTACGTTAAAAGCTAATAACGAACCAAATAAATATGAACCACTATCTCCCAAAAACATGGTTGCTTTAGGAAAGTTGAAAAGTAGAAAAGATATCAAAACAACAATCTGAGCAGTTATAACCATTGCCAGGTCCTGGTTTCCGTTGTTTAAATTTATATATAAAAGTATAAAATTTATTATAAGAAGGTGAATTGTTAAAAGCCCATTAAAACCATCTACAAGATTAGCTCCATTAATTATAAATAAAAAACAAATTAAGATAAAAAATGATGAAAAAAACCAATTTTTCATCAATAAATTTAAAAAATTAAGATCAAGAGAAATAATATTTATTGAGAAAAAATATATGAAAAAATATAATAAAATTGACATTATTAGCAGTCTGTAAATTGCTCTTAAACTTAATTTTAAATCCTCTAAAAAGCCCAAAAAAAACATCACAATAGTTAAGACCAAATAGTCTAGTAAAATTTTTTGAAATAAAAAATAATAAAGAGTAAAAAATAAACCTAATGATATAAAAGAAGCTAAGCCTCCACTTCTTGCGGTTGGATATTGATGAAAAGCCTGAGGTTTTTCAAAATCCTCGTCTAATAAAGCTCCATTATTAATTTTATAAGAAAATTTATTTGTTAATAGAACTACAAAAAAACTTAACAAAGATATTACAGATAAAAGACTTAATGAAGCTGAGCTGTTTGGCATTTTATTCTTGAATCCCTTTATTTCCCCTTTTTACCATAAATATTCCAGAAATAATAATTATAAGAGATACCAAAACCTTCCAAGTTATTTTCTCATCCATAATTATATATCCAAAAAAAACACCAAAAATTGGAATTAGATAAGCAACTTGAGTTTGAAAAACCATTCCAACTTTGGTTAATATATGAAATCTGAGTAACCAAGCTACACCTGTTGGAAACACGCCTAAATAAATTAATGCAGCAGTAGACTCCATCGAAGGTTTTAGATTTGCCCAAGGTTCCTGATATAAGCAAAAAGGTATAAGAAAAATAAATGACCACAAAATTGTGGACGTTGAAACATTCTCGTTACCATCGTTTTTCAAAAATTTTAATGTTAAAATACCTCCAACTACATAAAAAGTTGACCCGCAAAGAATAACTAAAACGTAAAATAAATTACTTTCACTAATAACTAATTTATCAAAAAATAAAAAAACAATACCTAAAAAACCAATTAAGACCCCTATTGATTTGAATATATTCAACTTTTCGTTTTTTGTAAAAAAATGGGCTAGTAAAGTTCCACTTAAAGGCGTTGTGCTCATTAAAATCGCAGATAAATAACTGTCGACTACATTTGTGCCATAAGCAATAAGTAAAAATGGTATTGTAATATTTGTTAACCCAACGATGGCGTACATTTTCCAATTATTTGAAAAAGCTAAAATTTTAATTTTTTTGTAAAAACAGTAGAGACTTAAAGCAACTAATGCAAAAAATACCCTTAGAAAAACTAAAGTTACAGGATCATATGTATAAGTAGCTATTTTAATATTAAAAAAAGCAGATCCCCAAATTGCTCCTAATAAAATTAATAACAATACATCAATAGTTTTTGGTTCTTTCATTCAATTATTTCTGCTTCTTTTCCGTTTGTAAGTTCTACTAATTCTGAATAGGTAATTTTAAATACACAATCAGGATGACCTGCAGCACCATATACATAATTAAATCTATTTAAAGATTTATCTATAATAGTATTTAATTTTTTTAAATAGCCTGTTGGTGCAACACCACCTATTGAAAACCCAGTATGATCTTTAACCTCATTGGGGTTTGCCATGGCAATATCTTTTTTGTTTAAAATTTTCTTGAGTTTATTTAGTGAGCATTTTTTATCACCTGATACTAAGCAAACCAAAAATTCACCTTCGGCTTTAAACACTAAGCTCTTTACAATGGCGCCTAATTCACATTTTAAACTACTTGCAGCATCTTTTGCAGTTCGTGCAGTTTCATCTAAAGCAATAATTTTTAGATTTTTATCAAAATCTCTTAGGGACTTCTCTACTCTTTTTACTGTTTCTTTATTTAATAATTCGCTCATCTTTTTAATCTTTTTAATGCAAATGGTATACCTTTAATTAAATCCTCAGAAATTAAACCTCTGCCATTTTTTTTTGCAATATCTCCATGTAACCAAGCTCCGGCAGCAGCAGCCTCTATCATTGACATCTTGTTGTCTCCGACAAGACTTGCAATTATACCTGCTAAAACATCTCCTGAACCAATAACAGCTAATTCACTTGAAGAGTGTGAATTTTTTATAATTTTTTTATTTGAACCTATCAATGTTGTATTTCCTTTAAGTAATATATTTGACTCACATAACTTTAAAAATTTTAAAACTTTTTCCTTGTTTTCCAAACTCTTTTTGATTGTTGGAAAAAGTCTGTGAAATTCAGCTTTATGAGGAGTAATGAGCCTATATTTATCTAAATATTTTAAAAGTTTTTTTGTTTTGTTTTTAAAAGAATTTAAAGCGTCAGCATCTAAAATTACATATTTTATATGTTTCAAAATTTCCTCAGTAAATTTCATTGTTTTTGTGTTGTTTCCTGCGCCTGGACCCACTAATGCGACTGATGTTGTTTTGCGCTCTTTTTTAAGAAAACTCTTTAGATATGAAATATTATTAATTTCAATTTTAAGAGCAGATGGAAATTTTATCGATAAAACTTGTATAGTTTCTTTAGTACAAATAATTTTGACTGACCCAACGCCAACCCTTAAGCAGGCTTCAGCGGCAAGAATTGTTGCTCCAATCATGTTCTTTTGACCTCCAAGAATAAGCACTCTGCCTCTTGAATATTTGTTGCTAGACTTTTTTTTCCAAGGAAATTTTTTTATCCAAATTTTAGGGGAATTTTTAATGAATTTCATTCAATTAGGAATTGTATAATGTAAAAAACGCATAGCAGCCATATATTTTTTTTGTCTACTTGAAGTGTAAAAATTTGGTAATGTAAAACGTTTTTTTAAACAATTTGAAAGGGATTTATGAGCGCTAGTTCAGTAAGGAAGATTATAAAAGATAAAGAGATCGAATACGTAGATCTAAGATTCACAGACCCAAGAGGAAAACTTCAACATGTAACTATGGATGCAACAATAGTTGATGAAGATATGTTAAACGAAGGAGTTTTCTTTGATGGTTCATCTATTGCTGGATGGAAAGCAATTAATGAGTCCGACATGATTTTAAAACCAGATTTATCAAGAACAGTCGTAGACCCTTTTACTACACACAATACACTTAATATATTTTGTGACATTCTTGATGCGATAAAAAAAGATCCTTACGAAAGGGATCCAAGGGGTACAGCAAAAAAAGCAGAAGGATATTTAAAGAAAACTGGTGTAGGAGATAAAGCCTACTTCGGACCAGAACCTGAATTTTTTGTTTTTGATGATGTTAGATATTCAAACGATATGAATCATACAGGATTTCAAATTGATAGTTCTGAAGGTCCATATAACACTGGAAAAAAATATGAAAATGGAAATATGGGTCACAGACCAGGTATTAAAGGTGGTTATTTCCCAGTTCCGCCTGTTGATAGTGCCCAGGATATGAGAAGTGAATATTTAAAAGCAATGAAGGACATGGGAATTAAAGTTGAAAAACATCACCATGAAGTTGCTCCGAGCCAACATGAACTTGGAATGTATTTTGGAACATTAGTTGATCAAGCAGATAATCTTCAGCTTTATAAGTACGCAGTTCACATGGTTACACATTCCTTTGGTAAGACAGCAACTTTTATGCCTAAACCCGTAAAAGGTGACAATGGTTCTGGAATGCACTGTCACCAATCAATATGGAAAGGAAGTACAGCGGTATTTTCTGGAAATAAATACGCAGGTTTATCCGATACAGCATTGCACTATATCGGAGGAATATTAAAACACGCTAGAGCGATAAATGCTTTCTCTAATGCAACAACTAATAGTTATAAAAGATTAATACCAGGCTTTGAAGCGCCTGTATTATTGGCATACTCAGCAAGAAACAGATCTGCTTCATGTAGAATTCCAATTACACAAAGTAAAAAAGCTGCTAGATGCGAAGTTCGTTTCCCTGATGCAGCTGGAAACCCATACTTAACATTTTCTGCATTATTAATGGCTGGTCTTGATGGAATTAAGAATAAAATCGATCCAGGTAAATCTTTGGATAAAGATTTGTATGCTTTAAGTGAGTCTGAAGTTAAAAAAATTCCAACAGTTTGCGGTTCTTTAAGAGAAGCTATGGAGAGCTTAGACAAAGATAGAAAATTTTTAACTCAAGGAAATGTTTTCACTGATGATCAAATAGATGCTTACATCGCTCTTAAATATGAAGAAATTTATAATTTTGAGCACACTCCACATCCAATGGAGTTTCAAATGTACTACAGCTGTTAAAAGTGAATATATTTAAGGTGTGACAATTTTTTAAACAATTATTTGAAATAAAGGAGTAAGTTTTTTATATGAAAAAAATTTTTATATCACTAATACTAGCTAGCTCAGTAATAATATCATCTTTTGCAGCTGGTCATATAACCAAAGCACAAAAAGAAAATACAATAGAATGTCTTGGTCATTATACTGCTACTGCCGTATTACCAGCAGATACAGTAGAGGTTAAGGATATTGAGATAGCTTTAGCCGCATCTAAAGTAATCAGGGAATACCTTAACAAAGAAGGTATTAAAAATGACGAAATCAATAAAGGAATGAATATTTATGTAGATAAAGTTTACGGTAAACCTTTTAATAAAAAAAAGAATAGTGAGTGTAATAAATCTACTTACGATCTAATTCCCGGTTCAAAAGAAAAGATAGAAAAACTATCTAGAACTATTTACCAAGGTTAAATAAACACGATGTCTATAATAGAAAAATTGGTTAAAATAATAAATGAAGGCGATACAAATGGTGCTAAAGAAGTTATGCATGATGATTTTAAATTCTTGATGCACTCATCTGGAAAGACTTTGTCTAAAGATGATGTGGTTAAATGGGTTGGAATGAAAGATGTTAAGATAGATAAACATAGAATTCTTTTTGAGAATAATGAAGTTGGATTTATGCACGCCTATACAAGTTATAATGATGGTAATAAAGAAGCAGTTATGTCTTATTACAAATTTAAGGACGGAAAGATAGTTCACCAAGAAACTGGTGCTACGAAGCTTCCTAAATAGATTTCAAATTACTTTTTTAAAATTCTATCGTCAGCTATTTTGCCCTTATTGATACCCTCTTTTATTGTGTATTCAAAGGTACCATTAGCGCCTTTATGAACAGCTTTGATTTTATTTTTAAAAAGAGTTTTTTCTTTCTCTTTTTCAACTCTTTGTCTTGCAAAGCTTTCAAGATGTTTAGTATCTCTCATAGAATCACTATACCTTAAATGATTCTCCACAACCACAACGTTCAGTCTCGTTAGGATTTATAAATACAAATTGTGAGGAAAATTTATCTTTCTTATAGTCCATTTCGGTTCCTAAAAGGTACATTACTGCATTAGCATCAATAAAAACTTTTACCCCTTTATCCTCAATAACTTCTTCGTTATTCTTTACTTCTTTCGCATACTCCATCATATAAGACATTCCTGCACATCCACCAGATTTAACTCCTACTCTAACTCCAATAGCTGTGTTGTCAGCTTTTGACATTATCTCTTTTATTCTATTCGCTGCGTTGTCGCTTAATTTAATTACTTGTTGGCTCATAAATTTAATTCTAATTTGGCAGCTTCTGACATTTTTGATTTGTCCCATGGTGGGTCCCAAACTAAATTCAATTTAACATCAGAAACGCCCTTAACACTCATTATATATTCCTTTACCTGTTTTGGCAAACTATCAGCTACAGGGCAATTAGGTGTTGTTAAAGTCATATCTACCTTAACATTATTTTTTTTATCAATATCTATCTTGTATATTAGGCCCAGCTCGTAAATATTTACTGGTATTTCAGGATCGTAGACTTTTTTTATTTCTTTAATAATTTTTTGTTTTAAATCGTCCATTTATTAATTTTCTGTATTTACTATTTTTTTATTACCTTCAACTGCTTCTATAAATGTATGCCATGCTAAAGTAGCACATTTAACTCTCATTGGAAATCTCTTAACACCAGATAGTGACATCATGGTCATATTTTCAGTATCAGTGAGACTGTTCATGTTAAGTTTTGAACCTTCTTTAATCATATTTAAAAAATCTTCTTGAATTTTTTTAGCTATATTAAATTGTTTTCCTTTAATTATCTCAGTCATTATAGATGCAGATGCCATTGATATTGCACAACCTTCGCCTTCAAAAGAAATATTTTCTAATTTCTTTTCATTGTCCAACTTTAAATAAATATGAACTTTATCACCGCAAAGTGGGTTGTGACCTTTGGCATCTTTATTAAAATCCTTACATATATTTTTATTTCTCGGATTTTTTCCATGATCCAAGATTATCTCTTGATATAATTCCTTAATGTCCATTTAATTATTAAATATCTTATTACATTTTTTTATTGCGTTACTTAAGATATCTATATCCTCTTTTGAATTATAAATACCCAAAGATGCTCTGGCTGATGCTGCAAGTCCCATTTTATCATGTAGAATTTGACAACAGTGATGTCCAGCTCTTATTGCAACACCATCTTCGTCTAATATGGTAGCTATATCATGCGGGTGAATTCCTTTAATTGTAAAGGAAATTATTGATCCTCTATTTTTTGGTTCACCAATAATTTTTACAGAATTATTTTTTTTAATTTTTTCTAAACCATATTCTAAGATTTCTTTTTCATGCTTCATAATATTTTTAATTCCAACATCTTTTATAAATTTTATAGACTCAGAAAACCCAACTACCTCTGCAGTTTGTAATGTTCCAGCCTCAAATTTCGTTGGACTGCCTGGAAATGTAATATTATTCTTTTTAACTTCCTCTATCATGCCGCCACCACCCTGGTATGGGGGTAAAGCATCAACCCATTTTTTTTTAGCATAAAGAATACCAACACCTGTGGGTCCATACATTTTGTGACATGAGATTGCATAAAAATCACAACCTAATTCTTGCATGTCTACTTTTACATGCGGTGCACCTTGGCAACCATCTACTAAAACAGGGATTTTTTTCTGGCTTGCAAGATCAACGATCTTTTTAATTGGCATTATAGCTCCAGTTACATTTGATATATGAGTTATGGCAATAATTTTTGTTTTATTGGTAATTAATTTTTTAATCTCATCAATATCAACTTCTCCCTTGTCATTGCACTTAGCAAACTTAATAATTGCTCCTTTCTTTTCTCTGATAAAGTGCCATGGAACATAATTTGCGTGATGTTCTAATTCTGTTATTAAAATTTCATCTCCACTTTCAATAAATTTTTCACCATAAGTGGATGCAACTAAATTAATAGCTTCTGTTGCATTTTTTGTAAAAATAATTTCCTCTCTGTATTTTGCATTGATATATTTTTTCATAAGGTCTCTCGTTTCTTCAAAACGGTTTGTCGCTGTTACTGCTAATGAATGTACGCTTCTACCTACATTTGAAAATTCTTTAGAATAAAATTTTGAAATTCGATCAATCACAGTTTTCGGTTTTTGTGATGAATTAGCGCTATCAAGATAAACCAGCTGTTTACCGTTTACTTTATTTTTAAAAATTGGGAATTTAGATTTTATCTCTTTAGTATCCATGTATTTGAAGTTCTATTTTATTTTCAACAAATTTTCTTATGGAAGAACTTTTAATTTCACTGACTATTTCATTAAGAAATCCATTGATTAAAAGTTGAATTGCTTCCTTCTTGGTCAATCCTCTTGTCATTAAATAATGTATTGAATTCTCGTCAATACTTCCTGATGTTGAACCGTGAGAGCATTTTACGTCATCAGCATAAATTTCAAGTTCTGGTTTAGAATTGAATTCAGAATTATCATCTAAAAGTAATGCTTTACTCAATTGATATGCATTTGTTTTTTGAGCAATATCTTTAACATAAATTTTTCCTTGATAAATTCCTTTGCCCTCTGAGTCTAAAACATTTTTTATTTTTTGATAACTTTTACAATTAGGAACTAGATGATTAATTTTGGTTTTAATTTCTTGGTGTTCATCGTTATCTAAAAAAAGTGCTGCTTTAATATCACATTCAGAATTTTCACCCTCTAAATCAACATTAATATCCTGCTTATAAAATTTTAAACCAGAAGAAAAAATAAAGCTTGAAAAATTAGAATCAGATTTTAGTTTATTGTTTGAAAATCTATGAAAGTACCCGTCACTTTTATCTGCTTGAATACAAATATTTTTATATTTAGAGTTCTCAAAAAGTATTGTATTGTCATAAGAATTATTTATAAATTTATTTTTTGATCGATTTATTGTGTAATTAATAGTGTGTAGTTCTGAATTTTTTTTGACAACTATTTTGTTTTTATTATTGAGTATTTGGTTCGAAAGATCTTTTGTAAAAAGATTATAAATTACTAATACTTTTTCAAATTTATATCCCTCTTTAATTTCTAAATAATATCCACTATTTGATAAAGCATGGTTTAAACAAATAAATGGATTTTCACTTTTTTTTTCAGAAAATTTCTCTTCATGGTAATTAGATATTTTTATTTTGCTTTTATCTTCAAATTTAAAATCACTTTTAATTAGTTTACCATTTACTAAAAACATATAATTATGATCAAAATCTTTTATTAATTTAATATCTGTCTCTTTAGAATTTGAATTACCTAAACTCAACTTTCCAAAGTTTTTTGAAAATATTGCTCTAGTATCTGAAAACTTCCAATCTTCCTCTTTTTTACCTGGAAAACCTGTGTTATTAAATAAATTTAAATTTTCGATCCTAAAATTTTTATCATCGTTGTTTATATGTTTTATTTTATCAATTTCGTTAGAATCGATTTTGAAATTTTCAAGCATTTAATTAATTTTTTTATAACCTTTTTTTTCTAACTCTAGTGCAAGCTCTCTAGTTCCAGATTTGATTATTTTTCCATCTGACAAAACGTGGACATGATCTGGCTTGATATAATCAAGAAGTCTTTGATAATGAGTTATAACTAAAAAAGCTTTTTCTTTATTTCTTGATGTATTAACACCATCAGCAATAGTTTTTAGTGCGTCAATATCCAATCCAGAGTCTGTCTCATCTAGAACAACTAAATTTGGATCTAAAATTTTCATTTGTAGTATTTCATTTTTTTTCTTTTCGCCTCCTGAAAAACCTACATTTAGTTGCCTGGAAAGGATCTTTTCATCAATACCTAATTCCTTAGATTTTTCCTTGACTAATTTTAAAAAATTAATTGTATCGATTTCTTTTTGGCCCCTTGCTTTTCTAATCGTGTTTAAAGAAGTTTTAAGAAAATTATTTGTATTTACACCGGGAATTTCTAACGGATATTGAAATGCCAAAAAAATTCCTTTTTGTGCTCTTTCTTCTACAGGTATATCTTTAAGATCTTTGCCTTGATATTTTAATTCACCCGTTATTTCATAACCGGTTTTTCCAGACAAAATATTTGCTAAAGTACTTTTGCCAGAACCATTTGGACCCATAATCGCGTGAACTTCTCCAGGATTTATTTTTAAATTTAAACCTTTTAAAATACTCCTGTTGTTAATCGATGCTTTAAGATTTTTAATTTCCAACATTTTTTAATTTACCTATCATAATTTCTATCATTTCATAGAATCCGGTTTTTCTACTCATAGTCAGTAACTCGTCCATTTTAATTTTCTTAAAATCGTCTATTGTAATTTTTTTTGCTTCCTCAATTGGTAAAGAGTTGAAAATATCTATTAAAATATAAGCATACCCAGCTGAGACCATGGCCTTACTCCAAGATTTAAAGCGTCCACTTTCATAATCTACGAATAATTCAAACTGACAACTTTTTACTTTATTTTTTATTGTTCGTCTTTCTTCACTAAGAGGGTCATCATTTAATTTTTCGCCTAACGAAATAAGCCATCTATATACTTCTAAACTTTCTATAGCCTTTAAAGACTCAATATTATTTTTGTATTCGTTTAGCTTAATATCTAGTTTCATTTTACTATTTAAATAATGTATTAGGATTTTTCATAGTTTTGATTTCCATACAATTTCCGTTTGGGTCTTCTAAGAACATGGTCTCTTGTTCAATATCTTCACCTTCAAACCTTATATATGGCGGATCTATAAACTTAATTTTTTTACTAATAAGTCGTTCTTTTAAATTTTTAAAAGTCTCTCCATCTAAATGAACTCCAAAATGTGGGACAGTAACATTACCCATATCTACGTTATGTCTCTCACTTACATTTTTTTTATTAGGATCTGTTGCATGCAATGTTAATTCATTTCCCCAAAAATTAATATCGGCCCAGGCATCTGGATATTTAAATTCTGCATTACCTCTACTACAGCCTAAAGTATCACAATAAAATTTTATTGCTTTGTCCAAGTCACCTGCGGGTATAGCTAAATGAAATCTATTTTCCATTAACCTACACTTCCTTCCAAACTAATACCCACTAATTTTTGAGCTTCCACAGCAAATTCCATTGGTAATTGTTGTAAAACTTCTTTGCAGAAGCCATTTACTATTAGACTCACTGCCTCTTCTTGGTTAAGTCCTCTTTGATTACAATAATATAATTGTTCCTCATTTATTTTAGATGTGGTCGCCTCATGCTCAACTGTTGAAGATGAATTTTTATTTTTAATGTACGGAACAGTATGTGCTCCACATTTATTTCCCATTAGAAGTGAATCACATTGAGTATAATTTCTTGAGTTTTTCGCTTTTCTGGATATATCAACTAAACCTCTGTAAGTGTTGTCAGCTTTACCAGCTGAAATTCCTTTTGAAATAATTTTACTTTTTGTGTTTTTTCCAAGATGTATCATCTTTGTACCAGTGTCTGCTTTTTGGTGATTATTAGTAATAGCTATTGAATAAAATTCTCCAACAGAATTGTCTCCTTGTAGAATACAGCTTGGATATTTCCATGTAATGGCAGAACCTGTTTCAACCTGTGTCCATGAAATTTTTGAATTTTTACCTCGACAAGCTCCTCTTTTAGTTACAAAGTTATATATTCCACCTACACCATCTTTATCACCTGGATACCAATTTTGAACTGTAGAATATTTAATTTCGGCATCATCCAAAGCTATCAACTCTACATTAGCAGCGTGTAATTGATTTTCATCACGCATTGGTGCTGTACAACCTTCAAGGTAACTTACATAACTACCTTTATCTGCAATTATTAATGTTCTTTCGAATTGACCTGTTTCTGAAGCATTGATTCTAAAATAAGTCGAAAGCTCCATTGGACATCTCACATTCGGAGGAATGTAAACAAAAGAACCATCTGTGAAAACTGCTGAATTTAGGGTTGCAAAATAATGGTCTGTAATTGGTATTACAGAACCAATATATTTTTTTACTAAATCTGGATGTTTTTGTATTGCCTCAGATATTGAACAAAAAATAATTCCTTTTTTTGTTAATTCTTCTTTATAAGTTGTCGCCACAGAAACTGAGTCAAAAACTGCATCTACAGCAACACCGGCCAATTTCTTTTGTTCATTTAATGGAATTCCAAGTTTTTTATATGTTTCAAGCAGCTTGGGATCCACTTCATCTAAACTTTTTGGTTTATTTGATGCACTCTTTGGTGCTGAATAATAATACAAATCTTGGTAATTTATTTTGGGATATTTAGGTTTCTGCCAATTTGGTTCTTTTAAATTTTTTAATCTGCTATATGCTTTCAGTCTCCAGTCTAACATCCATTGCGGTTCTTTTTTCATTTTAGAAATAAATTTTATTGAATTCTCGTTTAAACCTTTTGGTGCTCGAATATTTTCAATATCCGTTGTAAAACCATATTTATATTCTTGATTTGTATTTATACTTTGATTTTTCATTTAATTTATATTTAAATTTTTTTTTCTACTAAATCTTCTAAGTTAATTTTGTCAAAAAAACTATTTATGTGGTTTTCTAAATTATCCCAAAGATTATGAGTTATGCACTTTGTGTTTTTACCATTACAACCTTTTTTTGAGTCTCTTTTGCATTTAAGGGTTTTTACTTCTTCATCTACAGCGGTAATAATATTTAATAATTTAATATCTTTTGGACTCTTATCTAACAAATAACCTCCGTAAGATCCCCGGGCACTCTTTACTAACTTTTCACTTTTCAATTTTGAAAACAATTGCTCCAAATAAGATAAGGATATATTTTGTCTTAAGGATATATCAACTAAAGAAACCGGTTTTGAATTCTGATTTGAAGCTAGATCTGCCATAGCCATTACTGCATATCTGCCTTTAGATGTTAATTTCATTTTTTACCTCCGTTTACTTAAGTTTTTTAGTTATTCCTACTAAAATAGTCAACTTGATAAAAAAAATAATTTGTCGCTCATAAAACGTGTTATAAATCTATTTTTTTTTTGAAACTAATTATCATTATTAATTATGAAACAGAAAAGTATTGAAGTTTTTTTGCCAGGACCATCCGGAAGACTAGAGGCTAAATATTATAAAAATACAAAAAAAGGATCTCCTATTGCAATTGTTTTGCATCCTCATCCACAATACGGAGGAACAATGAATAACAGAGTTGTTCAAGAAACTTTTAATGTTTTTGTCAAAAACGGTTTTTCCGTTTTAAAATTAAATTTTAGAGGTGTCGGCAAAAGTGAAGGAACATTTGATAATGGACAAGGTGAACTTTCTGATGCTGCGTCTGCCCTTGATTGGATAGAAAGAGAAAATCAAGATTATAGTCAGTGTTGGGTATCAGGATTTTCATTTGGTTCTTTGATATGTATGCAATTAATAATGAGGCGACCTGAGGTTACAAAATTTATTTCGATAGCACCACAACCAAATGTTTACGACTTTACTTTTTTAGCCCCATGTCCAACATCAGGTCAAGTAATTTATGGTGAAAAAGATGAGCTGGTATCAAAAGAAAGTATTAATGAACTAAATAATAGATTGAAAAACCAAAAAGGAATAGAAGTTGATTTTTCTGAAATAAAAAATTCTAATCATTTTTTTTCAAATAAAGAGGAAGAGTTAAAAATTGCAATTAATGCATACGTAAAAAAGAGCACAGAACTTATTTAAATTTAATTATTTTGCCGCCGGTTGAGGGTTTTGAACAACCAGTTGTGTCTGGAAAAGATATTGGTTCATTTATTAAAGATCTAATAGCAAGATAAGCAAATGCCTGGGACTCCACAAAATCTCCATCGATACCATAATCATCTATCGGTTGAAGCACAAGATTTTTTAGAGTTCTATTTTTAATTTTATTTAATAGAGTTTTGTTTTTTCTTCCACCCCCACAAACTAAAACCTTGAAAAATTTTTCTCTTACGTCGGATATAAGTGTAAATAAAGCTGCACCTATGATTCTTCCAGTAAAGTCTGTTAAAGTTGCAGCTCCATCTTCTAAAGACAATCCTCTTGCAAAAGAAACATCAAAGTCATTAACATCTAATGACAATGTTTTTTGATTAGGCCTATTTGAATAAAGTTCTTGGGCTTGCTCAAGTATAATTTCATTGGTTTTGCCAATCGAAGCAAGTTTTCCATCTTTATCAAATTTTTGATTTGAATTTTTTCTTACCCAAGAATCTATCAAACAGTTTCCGGGCCCTATGTCTCTACTAGTAAAATCGAAAGGATAATAATTTCCAACAACTGTAATATTTGAAATACCACCAATATTAAGAACACAGGAAGGAACATCTATTTTATTTTGTTTTAAAATTAATTGATGAAAAATAGGTGTTAATGGTGCTCCTTCCCCTCCATTTTTTATATCGTTTTGTCTAAAATCATAAATAATATTTTTTTTTGTTAATTGAGATAGTAAATTTCCATCACCAAGTTGTCGTGAAATTCGTTCTTCTGAATTGTGTAAAATAGTTTGTCCATGAAAACCAACGAGATCAATGTCATTTTTTTTTAAGATCTCGTTTGTGACTTTAGCATGAAACATAGTAATTTTTCTTTCAAGATTTTTAATATCTTCAGAATAATTTTTTAAATCTTTTGAGGAATTTATTTTTTCTTTTAGTAAATGAATATTCTGGTAAATTTCTTGGTCATATTCGTAATATTTGTTTAGAATTACTTCATATTTAGATAACCCATCAGATTTTATTATTGAAGCATCAACACCATCTCCAGATGTTCCGCTCATTAAACCCAAAGATGTATATTCTTTATTCATATTTATATTTATTTATAGTTATTTTTGTATAATAGTAGACTCTAAGCATAAAGTTGTATGAAAAACACCTTTTTATCAGAGATGAATTCGAGGGGTTTCCTTAATCAGTGTACTGATTTGGAGGGCTTAAAAAAAATTTTAAATCAAAAAACTATTAAAGCATATATAGGATTTGATACTACAGCACCAAGTCTTCATGTTGGAAGCTTGTTGCAAATTATGATTTTAAGGTTGCTCCAAAAATATGGGCATCAGCCAATTGTTTTGTTAGGTGGAGGAACAACATTAATTGGAGATCCATCAGGGAAAGACTCGACTAGAAAAATTTTAAAAGAAAAAGAAATTAAAAATAATATAAAAAGTATTAAAAAGATTTTTGAAAAACTACTTCATTCAAAAAATAAAAAAACTAAACCAATTTTTGTCAATAACTATGATTGGCTTGGTAAACTTAAATATATTGACTTTCTGAGAGATGTTGGGAAACATTTCACAATAAATAAAATGCTTACTTTTGACAGTGTAAAACTTAGGTTGGATAGAGAGCAATCTTTAAGTTACACAGAGTTCAATTATATGATTTTGCAAGCATATGATTTCTATCAACTCATCAAAAAGTACGATTGTGTTTTGCAATTAGGTGGTTCTGATCAGTGGGGAAATATAGTCAATGGTGTTGATCTAATAAGAAGGATTACTCAAAAAAATGCCTTTGGTTTAACCACACCGCTAATAACTTTGTCCTCAGGAGCAAAAATGGGTAAAACTGAAAAAGGTGCTGTATGGTTAGATGAAAAAATTTTCTCAGCATATGAATATTGGCAATTTTGGAGAAATACATCTGACGAAGATGTGAAGAAATTTTTAAAATTTTTTACAGAAGATGATATCGACAATTTAACAATGCAAATTGAAAATGAAAAAGATATTAATAAATTGAAAATTTTGTTAGCAAATAAAGCAACTACTATTCTACACGGATCCAAAGCTGCAAAAGATAGTGCTGAAACTGCCAAAGAAACCTTTGTAAGGGGAGGATTGGGTAAAAATATACCTGAAAAAAAAATTGAAAAAAAAATTATTAGACAAGGTATTAATATTATAGAACTTATTTTCCAAAATAATTTAGCTCAATCTAAAAGTGAGGTAAGAAGAATTTTGAAAAATAATGGGGTTAAAATAAACGATGTTACAGTTAATGATGAAAAAAAAATTGTCAACATAGAAGACGTTCAAGAAAATAACTTTATTAAATTATCTATTGGAAAGAAAAACCATATTAAGGTTAAAATTATTTAATTTATTTTCTCTTTGAATTTTCTAGAGCTCTTGTAATAAATCGGGGTGTTAGTGTTTTGATTGGATTTACTGTGGTTTTAAGATCGTTAGGCAATCCTTTAACTTTAAAACTAATACCAAACACACCTTCACCAACTTTTTTTCCGATTAGAATATCACCGACAACTGGTATTTTTGAGATTAAATTATTTAAAGTTTTTGCAGGAACAAGTGTGCCTCTTAAACTTACTAGGCCACTTTTTTTTTCTACATAACCATCAATTAATATGGAAATGGATGGACCAATCATAAAAATCTCATCAATTTTCATTAAAGATGAATCTGAGTTATATTGTGCTGATAAAATATCAAAACTGATACCATCTCCCTTTAAAGTGTCTGTTAGACCTTTTAAATCAGCTAGTGATAATATTTTTGCCAAAGCAGGTGCCTCGTTTAATTTAAAATTATTAATTGTTAAATTACTTGTTGAAGTTTCATTACCAAAAGTAGATGTGAAATTTAAATCACCCCCCTCAAGACCTTGAAAAAATTTGAAGTCACTCAACAAAGGGACGGCTATATCTGAATAAACTTCTAATATTTTATCATTAGTATTTGGCTTTTTTTTTAAAGAAATATCTAAATGTTCATTTTCTCCAAAATCACTTTTCGCTGAAATTTTTTCAAAAGAACCTTTATTGATTTTTCCAACCAAGCGAAATTTACTGACTGGAAAACTTGTGCCTTTTAAGATTTTTTTCAAATCTATTTCTATATCTTTAGATATTTTATTTAGAAATACATTTTTTTCATTTTCCCGGCTTAATTCTTTTAAAAGGTTTTTTGCATCAAAAACTTTACCTTTGATAAATATATTTTCTTTATTTAGGATGGTAAAATCATTATTTAATTTGTTATCTATGTTTGTTTTAATTGAAATTTGATTAAAATTAATCAAATTCAAATTTTGATCAAGACTTAAATCTTTAATAAAAAATTTGTTATTTTTATCTGATATAGATACATCGCTCAATAAAATTTCTTTTTTTCTATTAATAATTAACTTAGAATTTACTTTTTGAGAATCAGCTTGTGAAAAATCATAATTCATTATAGGAATATTTAGTAAATTTTGTAAATTTTTGACTTCAAAATTTATATTTGCTTCTTGAATATTTTTTTTTTGAACAATATCAATTTTACCATTAAAGAATTCACTATTTTGATTTTTTTTATTGGTTAATTTCCAACTTGTATCAGTAAAGAATAAAGATCCTTGGGTATAGGAAAAAGTTGAAATTAAATTGATGATTTCATATTTATCATTAATTTTTATATTAAAAGAATTTAAATCTCCATTAATTTTATAGTTATCTTTTAAATTAAAATTTTCATCTAAATTTAAATTTAAATTTTTAATTTTAAATTTACCATTTTTAACAAGTTTTAAATTTTGATTGTTAATATTAATTTTTTTAAATAGAGGTTTAATTTCGTTAAAATATAA
>CACGJO010000005.1 GCA_902573425.1 uncultured Pelagibacteraceae bacterium | reverse complement strand
TATAAGTGGCAAAATAAATTATTATAAAAATAACTATCAAATTACAAACCCCACATATATTAAGCCCGTAAATCAAGTTGAAGAAATAGCCAAAATTTTTCCAAAGTATTCAATGACAGAGGGACTTTTGGAAAAGAATTATAGAAAACTAATTGAGAATGTTATTACAAAAATTGATGATGATTTTGAATGGCATGATAAAAAGTTCTTAAAAAGTAATAATTTTGAAAATTTAAAATCAACATTAAATAGATTACATAACCCACAAGGTAATTTAGACATATTTTCAAATGACTTTAGAAGACTTGTATATGATGAGATACTATCTAATTTACTTACATTATATTCGGCTAGAAAGGTAGTTAAAGTAAAGAAAAAAAGAAAAAAAATTTATAAAAATAAATTATCAGATATTATCAAAGAAAATTTTAGTTTTGAGTTAACAAGTGGTCAAAATAAAATATTATCAGAAATTGATAAAGATTTAAGATCAGAGACAAGGATGTTTAGGTTGTTACAGGGCGATGTTGGTTCGGGTAAAACAATATTGGCTTTAATTGCGGCAGCAAAAGTTCTTGAGGATAATTTTCAAGTTGCTTTTATGGCTCCTACTGAAATACTAGCAAAACAACATTATGATCTCGCAATAAATCTATTTAAAAAAACTAATATAAATATAGGTCTACTCACAAGCAAAATTGTAGGTACTGAAAAAAATAAAATTATAAACAGTATAAGTGACGGGAATATTAATTTTTTATTTGGAACACATTCTCTTTTTCAAAAAAAAATAAAGTTTTCTAATCTAGGTTTTATAATTATTGATGAACAACATAAATTTGGAGTAAAACAGAGAATAAAACTTGCTAAAAAGGGAGGTGATAATTGCGATGTTTTAACAATGTCTGCAACACCAATACCAAGAACTATGATGCTATCTTTTTTTGGCGATATGGATATATCAATATTGAATGAAAAACCAAAGTATAGGAAGGATATAGTAACACTAATTAAACCAGAAAGTAAACTCAATGAAATAATTCCATTAATAAAAAAACAAATTAAATTAAACTATCAAATTTTTTGGGTTTGCCCATTAATAGAGCAATCAAAAAAACTCAATTTTTCATCTGCTAAAAATAAGTTTGATGATATAAATAAATTATTTCCAAATAATGCTGGTCTTATACACGGAAACATGAGTATCGAACAAAGAAACAAAGTTTTAAATTCTTTTATAAACAAAAAAATTAAAATTTTAGTAAGCACCACAATAATCGAAGTGGGTATAAATTTTCCAGATGCAAATATAATTATAATAGAGGATTCTAATAAATTTGGTTTATCACAGCTTCATCAATTACGGGGTAGAGTTGGAAGAGGTAATTCAGTGTCGTATTGTATTCTGATGTATAAAAAAAATTTGAGTGTTAATGCGAAGAAACGTTTAAAAATTCTTAGAGAAACAAATAATGGTTTTATAATAGCCGAGGAAGATTTAAAAATAAGAGGCCATGGAGATTTATTAGGTTTTCAACAGAGTGGTGTTAAAAACTTCAAATTCGCAGATCCTGTTCACCATAAAGATTTATTTTTATCAGCTGAGAATAAAATAAATACTTTCAATTCTAATTCACTTAAAAAGTACGAAACGTTAATAAAATTATATGATAAAGCAGATATTATAAATGAAATTAAATAAATAAGATTTAAGATTAAGGGTTAAAACTTCCAGCAGAAACAATAAACTTCGATGCTTCTTCAAAAGTCAGGTCTAAAAAAATAACTTCATCTTTGGGAAACATAAGTAAAAAACCGCTTGTTGGATTTGGCGTAGTTGGAACAAAAACATTTAGAAGTTCTTTCCCAGCCTTTTTTCGAATTTCACCAGTATTTTCCTTCGTAGCAAAACCTACTGCGTAAACTCCTTTTCTTGGGTATTCAACTAAAACTACAGTTTTTTTATCTGATTTGCTACTTGTGAAAGTTTCGATTAATTGTTCGACAGCTGAATATATTGTTCTTATAATAGGTATTTTGTTAAGTATAGTTTCAAAAAAATTAAAAAGTCTTTTTCCGATAAATGATAAAGAAATCCATCCGATAATAGTAATTAAAAGTACTGCGATTAATATTTCTAAACCTGGTATATTGTAAGGTAAATAATGATTAGGATTAATTTCTTTTGGTATTAACTTTGATGATATGTTTATTATAAATACGGTTAGATATAAGGTTATACCTATAGGTATAAGAACTACTACTCCCGCAATAAAATTATTACGAAGTGAGGATAATATGGATTTTTTTGGTTTATTTTTTGCCATTTCAATATTCTTTCAAATACAAATCAATTTTTTTTTGTTAAGATTCGGCAATGAAGAAATTGTATAACATAAATAGACGTAAATTTCTTGAGCTATTTGGATGTACTTGTTGTGGTTTTTTAACATCTTCTTGTGCTACAGTGCCAATAACCGACAGAAGACAACTAACAATATATCCTGAAAGCACAATCAACGCACAAGCTGCAAAAGCCTATGAAAAATTAAAGAATTCAAAAAAGATTAAGTTGATCACTAAAGGTAAAGATTTAAATAATGTTGTAGATATTGGAGAAAAAATATCTAAATCTGTATCAATTTTTTTTAAAAATCAAAATTTAAAAGATCCAACAAGAAATTTTGACTGGGAGTATATTTTGATTGATAATAAGAAAGTTAAAAATGCGTGGTGTATGCCCGGAGGAAAAATAGCAGTTTATACGGGTATACTAGATGTTACAAAGAATATTAATGGTCTAGCTGCAGTGATGGGACATGAAATTGCGCATGCTGTGGCAAAACACTCTGTTGAAAGAATGAGTGCAGCCATGGCGGTAAACGTTACAACCCAAATAGCTGATATTTTTACAGGTGGTAAAATATCTCAAACACGTAATACAGTTGGTAGAGCAACAGGAATGGATGTTCTTCAGCTTGGTATTATGAATCCATTTGGAAGAAAACAAGAAAGTGAAGCTGATTATCTTGGTTTAATTTTCTCGTCTTTATCTGGGTATAATATAAAAGAGGCTGTTAATTTATGGGAACGAATGAAAGAAGCTAATAAAGGAAAAGAACCACCACAGTTTATGAGCACCCATCCTTCAAGTGACAATAGAATTATAAGTCTAAACAAGTGGATACCAAAAGTAATTTTGGAGTACCCACCATTAAAAACTTAATTAAGTGGTGAGCCGTGTTGGATTCGAACCAACGACACCTTCCTTAAAAGGGAAGTGCTCTACCAACTGAGCTAACGGCCCGTAAAAGAAACTCTTTTTATATATAAAAAAAGATAAATTTCAATTGGTAATTATTAGTTATACTTGTTTATATTTTTTTTGTAAAAGGCTTCAAATGTCCCAGTTTTAATCGACTCTCTGATTTTTTTCATGAATTCTTGATAAAAATTAACATTATGTAGTGAAATCAACATAGATGCTAATATCTCATTAGTATTTATAAGATGATTTAAATAGCTTTTTGAATATTTGTTTAAATTATTAATTTTACATTTTCTATCAAGGGGACTCTTATCATTTTTAAATTTACTATTTCTTAAATTTATTTTTCCTTCCCAGGTAAATGCTAAACCTGTTCTGCCTGATCTTGTTGGCATAACACAATCAAACATATCAATTCCATTTTTAACTGCACCAACAATGTCTGAAGGAGTACCTACGCCCATTAAATATCTCGGTTTATTTTTTGGCATTAGATATGTTGTGTCTTCTAAAGTTTTTAACATTTGATCTTGCGTTTCTCCAACAGCTAATCCGCCCATAGCATAACCATCAAAATTTATATCAATTAATTTTTCTAAACTTTCATGGCGCAGATCCTTAAAGATACCACCCTGCACTATACCAAAAAGCGCTTTTGTACTGGATTTTCCAAAAGCAATTTTAGATCTCTTTGCCCAATGCGTAGATATATCAATTGCACTGGATATAATTTTTTTGTCAACCGTTAGTTTTGGACATTCATCTAAAACCATTAAAATATCTGAATTAATTTTTTTTTGAATTTCTATACTTTTTTCAGGACTTAATAAAAATTTTTTACCATCAATATGGGAAGAGAAAAATGCTCCTTTTTCTTTATCAATTTTAGTAAATTTTGATAATGACATTATTTGAAAACCTCCAGAGTCAGTAAGAATAGGTTTTTGCCAATTCATATATTTGTGTAATCCACCAAATTTGTTAAGAATTTCAATGCCTGGTCTTAAAAATAAATGGTAAGTATTTCCTAATATTACTTCTGTACCTGTCTTTAAAATATCATCTGTAAAAATACTTTTTATCGTCCCCAGTGTACCAACTGGCATAAATGCAGGAGTATTTATTATTCCTCTTTTAGTATGAATTTTACCGAGCCTATAATTGTTTTTGGATTTTATTAATTCAAAAAAGAATTTTTTTGAATTCATTAACTATTTTTTAATAGTTATACTTATAATCTTATCGGGATCAGATACTGATCCGTTAGGACCATCTCCTTTTTTTATTTTGTCGACAAACTCCATGCCCTTTACTACTTTTCCGAAAACAGAATATTGACGATCAAGGTGTGGCGCTGCTTCGAGACAAATAAAAAATTGACTGTTACCGCTGTTGGGATTTGAAGATCTGGCCATTGATACCGTTCCTCTTTCATGAGGGATGTTGTTAAATTCAGATTTTAAATCAGGCAATGATGAAGACCCGGTTCCGGCTCTTTCTAAATTAAAACCTTTTTTATTAGTATTTCCAAATTCAACATCGCCGGTTTGAGCCATGAAGCCATCAATTACTCGATGAAATACAACTCCATCATATTCCTTATTTTTCGATAGAGTTAAGATTCTTTCTACATGATTTGGAGCATTTTCAGTGAAAAGTTCAATTTCAACATCACCATGTTCCAGTTTAATTATAATTTTATTTTCCATAGCCATTAATTTAAAATTTGTAAAAACGGTTATTACAAATATTAAAATAAATTTTTTCATTCAAGTTTATCTTTAATTGCTTTTATAACAGAGTTAGATACAAATTTTTTTAGATCTCCTTTCAAATAACCAATTTCTTTAACAAATTTTGATGAAATAATTTCATTTTCTATATTTGACATCAAAAAAATAGTTTCAATTTTATCATCAAGTTTTTTATTCATTCCTGCGAGTTGAAATTCATATTCAAAATCTGATACGGCTCTTAATCCCCGTATTATAATTGATGCATTGAACTTTTTACATAGTTTAACAGTAAGTGTTTGAAAAGATACTATTTTGATTTTGTTTTTTTTAAATTTTAAATCTTTAAATAGTGACTTTTTTAAAATTTCGATTCTTTCGTCTGTTGAAAATAAGTAATCTTTGTCAGAGGAATCGGAAATAGCTACAATAAGTTTATCAACAATTTTTAGTGATTTTTTAATTATATCGATATGACCAAAAGTTATTGGGTCGAAAGTACCGGGGTATATACCTGTTCTAATCATTAAGAAATATTATTATCTATCTTTATGGCAGAAACAACCTTTTCTTCACCAGATAGTTTTATTATTCTTACACCTTGAGTATTTCTACCTGCAATTCTAATTTCTTTAACTGGACATCTTATAACTCTTCCTTTGTCAGTAGATAATATAATTTCATCTTCATTTTCTACTACTAATGTTGATGTAACATTACCGTTCCTAGATGAATTGATTATGCCTATTATCCCCTTGCCTCCTCTATTAGTAACTCTAAAGTCATGATAGGAAGTACGTTTTCCGTAACCATTTTTGGTTATAGATAAAATAAATTTATCTAAATTTTCTTTTTTGCTTCCATTTTTTTTAATTATTGATTGAGTTTCTTTATTATTATCAACTATTGAAAGGGACATAACTGAGTCATTTTCTGATAAATCAATTCCTTTTATGCCTTTTGACGATCTACCTTTAAATAATCTTAACTTTTTAGACATAAAACGAATACATTTACCATTTTTAGAACCTAAAATAATATCTTGATCTTCTCTGCACTTTTCAACACCTATTATTTTGTCATTTTCTTCCAGTTTCATTGCTATCTTTCCGCTTGCATTAATATTTAAAAAATCAGCTAATGAATTTTTTCTAACTTTTCCACTTGATGTTGCAAAGACAACAAATAAATTTTTCCATTCCTCGTCATTTTCGGGTAATAACATTGTAGAAGTTATTGATTGATTTGTTTTTAAAGGCAAAAGATTAAATAATGACTTGCCCTTAGAATTTAAGCTACCTTTTGGTATTTTCCATGCTTTAAGCTTATAAGCCAAACCTTGAGAAGAAAAAAATAAAACATGACTATGTGAATTTCCTGATAAAATTCTTACAACAAAATCTTCCTCTCTTGTTGTAATTCCAGTTTTACCCTTCCCTCCTCTTTTTTGTGTTTTTACAGCGGCAAGGGACCCTCTTTTAATATAACCTTTATTTGTTATATTAATAACAACAGACTCTTTTTGAATAGTTTCCTCAATATTGTAGTTTAGCACCGCATCAATAATTTTTGTTCTTCTTTCAACAGAAAATTTTGACTTTATTTCCTCTAATTCTTTTATAATCAAATTAAATAATTCTTTTTTTGATTTTAATAATTTATTAAAATGTATAATCTGCTCAGAAAGTTTTTTTATCTCAGTTTCAATTTCCGTTATTCCAAAAGCTGTCAGTTTTTGTAATCTTAATTCTAAAATTGACTCTACTTGTTTCTTGCTTAGCTGGTATTTAGTAATAGATTGTTTTTTTTCAATTAGAGAAATTAATTTAACACTTTTTTTGATTGTCCATTTTTTACTGAGTAAATTCCTTTTGGCAGTATCAGTATCTTTAGATGATTTGATAATCTTTATTATCGCATCAATATTTTCTACAGCAGTGGCAATACCGATGAGAATGTGCGCTCTTTCCTCAGTTTTTTTCAAATCAAATTTTATTCTTCTTACAACAGTTTTTTCCCTAAAATCTACAAATTCAGAAATAAACTCTTTAAGATTTAGAACTTTTGGTCTTCCATTTACGATCGCTAAAGTGTTAAAGCCAAAAGAAGATTCTATAGATGTAAGTTTATACAGTTGTCTTTTAATTGTTTCGGGCTCAACGCCTCTTCTTAAATCTACGACAACTCTAATTCCGTCTCGATTAGACTCATCTCTTATATCACTTACTCCCTCAATTTTTTTTTCTCTTGAAAGATCAGCAATTTTTTCATTTAAAACAGATTTGTTAACTTGATATGGTATAGATTTAATAATTAATCGCGTTTTCCCGTTTTTAAGAGCTTCTTCGTCTATTTCTCCTCTAATTTTGAATGATCCACGTCCTTTATTGTATCCTTGTTTTATAATGTCTTTACCAATAATTATGCCGCCAGTTGGAAAATCTGGGCCTGGAATAAGTTTCATCAATTGAGAGATTGTAATATCTCTATTTTTAATAAAATCTATTGTTCCATTAATCACTTCACCTAAATTATGTGGAGGAATACTTGTTGCCATACCAACGGCAATACCTCCGGCACCATTTACTAAAAGATTTGGATATTGGGACGGAAGTACTACAGGTTCTTTTTCTGTATCGTCATAGTTATTTCGATAATCTATTGTATTTTTTTCAATACCATCAGTTAAAAATTGAGAAACTTTTGAAAGTTTGGTTTCTGTATATCTCATTGCAGCTGGTGGATCGCCATCAATAGATCCAAAATTTCCTTGTCCTTGTATCAGAGGTAAACTCATTGAAAATTCTTGGACTAGTCTTACAAGTGCATCATAAACAGCCTGATCTCCATGTGGGTGATATTTACCAATAACATCTCCTACTATACGGGCAGATTTCCTAAATGGTTTGCTCCAATCGTAACCACCTTTGTACATTGCGTAAATAATTCTTCTGTGAACCGGTTTAAGACCATCTCTTACATCGGGTAGTGCCCTACTTACAATTACGCTCATAGCATATGATAAATATGATGAGCTCATTTCTTGATGAACTAAAATAGATTTTGGTAAAGAATTATTTTTTATCTCAATTTTTTCCATTTAACTAAAACGGTATTTCATCATCGAGATCTGAATTTTCTTGTGAAATTTGATCGTTTGGCAAATTGCTTTTATCTTGACTATTTTCAGAATTTTTCGTTGACTGATTATTGCCTCCTAACATCGTTAGGGATGAATTAAAACCTTGCAAAACAACCTCTGTAGAATATTTGTCTTGCCCTAATTTTTCATCTCTCCATTTTCTTGTACTTAACTGGCCTTCTAGATAAACGTTTGCACCTTTTTTTAAATATTGTTGTACAATATTTACTAGACCTTCATTGAAAATTACAACTCTATGCCATTCAGTTTTTTCTTTTCGTTCGCCAGTAGATTTATCTTTCCAGGACTGACTAGTAGCAATACTCAACCTTGCGACGTTTTTTCCATTAACCATTTGCTTGATTTCTGGGTCCGCCCCCAATCTTCCTATTAGTTGTACCTTGTTTAAACTTCCCGACATAATAATTTAGATTTATTATACTGATAAAACTTTATAGCATATTTACATTGTAAATATAAGCTCATTCTGTTTTAAGGTGTGTAAAAGATGTTGAAAAAGATATTGATTAAAGGGGCTAAAGAGCACAATTTAAAAAACATCTCTTTAGAAATTCCAAAAGATAAATTAGTGGTTATTACCGGCCTCTCAGGGTCTGGTAAGTCGTCGTTAGCATTCGATACGATATATGCCGAAGGTCAAAGAAGATATGTAGAAAGTTTATCAGCATACGCAAGACAGTTTTTAGACAAAATGAAAAAGCCAAATGTAGATCTGATTGAAGGCCTTAGTCCAGCTATATCAATAGAACAGAAAAATGCTCCTAAAAATCCAAGATCCACTGTAGCAACTGTGACAGAAATTTATGACTATATGAGGGTACTATATGCAAGAATTGGAATACCTTACTCGCCTTTCACCGGAAAACCTATAGTTTCTCAATCAGTGAGTGACATGGTAGATAAAGTAAAAGCACTACCTAAGAGTTCAACTATTTTTCTTTTATCACCCGTTGTAAGAGGTAGAAAGGGTGAATACAAAAAAGATATTATAAACTATAAAAAAAGAGGGTTTCAAAAGATTAAAGTTGATGGTGAGTACTATGATATTGATGACTTTCCAAACTTAAATAAAAAAGTAAAACACGATATATCTATAGTAGTTGATCGAATAGTTTTAAATTCAAAATTAGGTAACAGATTAGCTGACAGCATAGAAACAGCACTGAAACTTTCTGATGGGTTGCTAATTGCTGAATATGAAAATGAGACCATTCCTAAGAAATTTAGAAAGAAAGAAAGTATAACATTTTCATCAAAATTTTCTTGCCCTGAAAGTGGTTTTACTATCGAGGAAATAGAACCAAGACTTTTTTCATTTAATAGCCCATTTGGTGCGTGTGAAGAATGTGAGGGCATTGGTCATAATCTTAATGTGGACCCAAATTTAGTGATATCAGATAAAAATAAAAGTATTGCAGATGGATGTATTGAACCATGGGCAAAATCAACATCTATGTATTATGCTCAAACATTATCCTCAATAGCAAAGCATTATAAGTTTGATTTAGATACTAAATGGAAAAAATTATCTAAAAAAATTCAAGATATAATTTTATACGGATCTGACGAGGATGAAATAAAATTTCATTATGATGATGGTTATGATAAATACGATACTAAGAAGACTTTTGAAGGTGTAATTAATAATTTAGAGAGAAGATATTTAGAAACAGATAGCGATTGGAAAAGAGAAGAAATATCTCAATATCAAAGTGAAACAAGTTGTGATAAATGCAAAGGGATGAGATTAAAAGATGAGGCTCTTTGTGTAAAGGTTAACAAATTAAATATTAGTGAGGTAACACGCTTTTCAATTGAAGACGCTCAAAAATGGTTTGACGATTTAGACAAAATTCTTACTTTAAGAGATAAAAAAATTGCACAACATATTTTAAAAGAAATAAATGAGAGATTGAACTTTTTACTTAATGTTGGTTTGAATTATTTAACTTTATCCAGAGAATCTGGAACATTATCAGGAGGAGAGTCACAAAGAATTAGATTAGCTTCACAAATAGGATCTGGTTTAACTGGTGTTTTGTATGTTTTAGATGAACCATCTATAGGTTTACATCAAAGAGATAATAAAAAACTTATAGCAGCTCTAAAAAGATTAAGAGATTTGGGTAATACAGTAATTGTTGTCGAACATGATGTTGAAACCATGGAAAGTGCAGATCATATAATTGATCTGGGTCCTGAAGCAGGAGTTAATGGTGGTAAAATTACAGCGGAAGGTCCTCTTAAAAAAATTATTGACACAAAAGAAAGTATTACAGGAAATTATTTATCTGGAAACAAAATAATTGAAGTACCAACAAAAAGAAAAACAGCAAAAAATGGAAGGTTCTTAGAAATATTAGGTGCTAGCGGAAATAATTTGCAAAAAGTAGATTTAAAAGTACCAATTGGAACTTTCACTTGTGTTACAGGAGTTTCTGGAAGTGGTAAGTCAACATTAGTTTTACAAACATTATTTAATGCTCTTAATTTGTTACTTAATAATAATAAATCAAGAAAATTACCTAAATCTTTTAAAAATTATAAAGGTACTGAATTAATTGACAAAGTTATTGACATCGACCAATCACCAATTGGTAGAACTCCAAGATCAAACCCGGCAACCTATACAGGGGCGTTTGGTCCAATTAGAGATTGGTTTGCAAGTTTACCTGAGTCTAAAACAAGAGGTTATAAACCGGGAAGATACTCATTCAACGTGAGAGGTGGAAGATGTGAAACCTGTGAAGGCGATGGAGTAATAACTTATGAAATGCACTTTTTACCAGATGTATACATTCCTTGTGATGCTTGCAAAGGCACTAGATACAATCGAGAAACTTTGGAAATAAAATTTAAAAATAAGAATATAGCAGAAGTTTTAGACATGACTGTAGAAGAAGGTTGTGTGTTTTTTGAAAATATACCAAATATTTACTCAAAATTACTTACATTAAAACATGTGGGTTTAGGCTATATAAAAATTGGACAGCAAGCCACAACACTTTCTGGTGGCGAGGCCCAAAGAATCAAGTTGGCTAAAGAATTGTCCAAGAGATCTACTGGTAGGACGCTTTACATACTAGATGAACCAACAACAGGTTTGCATTCACATGATATAAAAAAACTACTTGAGATATTAAAAGCTTTTGTAAATACTGGTAATACCGTTATCGTTATTGAGCATAACTTAGACGTGATTAAAACAGCAGATTGGATAGTTGATATGGGTCCAGAAGGTGGTTCAGATGGTGGAAAAATCATTGCTGAAGGTCCTCCTGAAAAGATAATGCAGATTGAGGGCAGTTATACTGGAAAATTTCTTAAAAATCTTATTAACAATAAAATGAAAAAAACGGCGTGAACTTTAAATTTTATGCTATAATAAATTATGGTTAATATTTTACAATCACTATCAAAAACTGTTCATCTTTCGGCTATATTGGCTGTTTTATTATTTGCTGGACTTTTTTTTGCTGGCGGAGACTGGGCATTTGATAGACTGTTTTGGAGTTGGTTATTTAGATATTTACATGTAGTAGTTGGAATTATGTGGATTGGGTTACTGTGGTATTTAAATTTTGTTCAAATACCAAACATGCCTAAATTTACAGATGAGCAAAAACCCGCAATTACAAAAATTATTGCGCCTGCTGTTTTATTTTATTTTCGATGGGCTGCTTTAGCAACAATTATAACTGGTTTGATCGTTGCATATTTAAATGGGTATGTGCATGATGCAATGATACTTGGAATTGGAAGTGGTGGAAAAAATACTGCTATCGGTATTGGTATGTGGTTAGGAATAATAATGGCTTTTAATGTCTGGTTTATAATTTGGCCAAATCAGAAAAAAGTTTTAGGTTTAGTTGAATGTCCTGCAGAAGATAAACCAAAACATGCAAAAACAGCTGTCATTACATCTAGAGTTAACACGTTACTATCATTACCAATGTTGTTGACGATGGTTATAGCTCAAAACCTTTATTAATTATTTTCTTTTTCCTTTGAAATAGTTTTAAAAGATACATTAAAATACTTTAGTATTGGACTAGCTACAAAAATTGATGAATAAGTACCAATAACAACTCCAATAATCATTGCAAGTGAGAAGCCTTTTAAAATTTCACCACCAAGAATAAAGATTGAAATTAAAGCTAATAAAGTAGTTGATGAAGTTATAATTGTTCTAGATAAAGTTTCATTTATTGATTTATTTGAAATTTCACCAATTTTTAAACTAGAATATTTTATTAAGTTTTCACGGATACGATCATAGATTACTACAGTATCATTCATGGAATATCCCACTATAGTTAGGACAGCTGCAACAATTGATAAGTTTATTTCGAGTGATAATAAAGAGAATAAGCCAATCGTAATCAAAACATCGTGAAAAATTGCAATTATTGATCCTATGCTGAATTGCCATTCAAATCTTACCCAAATATAAAATAACATTGCTGCTAATGCCAAAGATATTGCTAAAAGACCTGACTCCAAAAGTTCTTTGCTAACCTTGGGACCAACATTTTCTACTCTTCTAAAATCAACATTTCCTTGAAGTTCATTTGAAACCTTTTCTTTGATAGTTTTAATACTAATTTTATCGTCAAAACTTTTTCTCTCAAACTTAATAAGAAAGTCTCCTTTTTTTCCAAACTCCTTAACATTAATGTCTCCCAGATCAAGCTGATTAAAAGATGATCGCACATCACTAATTTGGATATTGGTTGAGTCACATCTCAATTCCATTAATGTTCCACCTTTAAAGTCAATTCCAAAGTTTAAACCTTTAAACAAAATCATCAAAATGCTTAATAGAACTAGAATCATTGATGTGATGTTTGCTAATTTAAATTTTTGTTCAAAATTATAGTTATTAATCATATTGTAATTTTGTTATCTCTATTTTTAAAAACGATTCTGGATGTAAGATGTCTTGATATAAAATATGCAGAAAATAGTGTTGTAACTAATCCAATAGATAGTGTTACAGCAAAACCTTTTACAGGACCCGATCCAAATATAAATAAGATTATTGAAGCAATTAATGTAGTTATATTTGCATCAAGAATTGTTACTATCGACTTTTTAAAACCAGAGTCAAATGCCTGAATATTAGAATTTTCACCCTTTAATTCTTCTTTAATACGTTCAAAAATTAGTACATTTGCATCAACGGCCATTCCTACAGTAAGAATTATACCTGCAATACCCGGTAATGTTAAGGTTGCTTCTAATAATGTTAAAATACCCATCAACATTAAAAGATTAGAAATTAATGAGATATTAGCAATTATACCAAAAAGTTTATATTTAAATGACATAAATAAAACAACGAGAAGAAAGCCGATTATTAACGAAACAATACCTGCTTCAATAGAATCTTTTCCTAAATCCGGTCCAACAGTTCTTTCTTCAACAACATTTAATGGTGTAGGCAATGCACCTGATCTCAAGAGTAAAGCCAAATCAGTAGCTGTTTGAAAAGTAAAATTACCAGATATCGTTCCATTTCCACCGGTAATCGAATCTTGAATAACTGGTGCGCTTATTGCCTCGTTGTCGAGAATTATAGCTAATCTTTTACCAATATTATCACTGGTTACCCTACCAAATCTTTGCGAGCCCAATCTATCCAATGAAAAAGAAACAATGGGTTGATTATTTAAATTGTCAAATTTTGGCTGAGCATCAATCAAGTTTTCTCCGCTTAAAATAATTCTTTTGCTTACAGATATTTCTTCTTGGGTATCAGTAATAATAAATTTTTCACTGCCAAATTCGACATTATCTTTAGTAACTAATCTAAATGACAACTCTGCTGTTTTTCCAAGCAATTCTTTTATTCTTTCTGGATCCTTAATACCAGGTAGCTCTACCAAAATACGATTATTTCCTCTTTTAAGTATAGATGGTTCTTTGGTACCTATTTCATCAATACGTCTTCTAACAATTTCTATGGATTGGTCTACAGCAGCTGAACGAAGATTAATAATACCATATTTAGATAAATATATACTAATTAAATTATTCTTTATTGTGTAGTCTAATTCGAATGAATTATATTTGTCCAAAAAGGTATTAATTTCATTAGAACCCTTAAGATTAAATATTTTTTCAAATTCTTTAAAGTTTTTTTCCTCGGTTGTAAATTTAATCGAGTCATCATTTATACTAAAATTATCAAATTTAATTAAACTCTTATTAAGTGCTTTTTTAAGTAATATTACTTTCGACTGTAAACGTCTTTTTTCTAATGCACTACTATCAACTTCTAAAAGCAAGTAAGATCCACCTTGCAAATCCAAACCAAGATTAACTTTTTTTTTTAAAAAAGGACTTTCAAAATTTAAAAAATTAGTAAGTGAAAAAATACTTATTAAAATAAACGTTATATATATTGAAAGAACTTTCGAATTTGAAAAGTTTAACACAAAAAATTATTTTTTAATTTCTTTTTTTAAATGGCTTTGAACTGTATTCTTTATCACATTAACTTTTACGCCGTCTGAAATCTCTATTTCTAATTTATCATCCTCATAAACTCTATCTACTTTTCCTATAATTCCACCAGAAGTAATTACTTCATCTCCCCTTTTTAAATTCTTTACCATATCTTTATGTTCTCTAACTCTTTTTTGCTGGGGTCTAATTAAGAAAAAATAAAATATAACAAAAATTAGTATTAAAGGTATAAATTGTGCAAAATTTGAGCTCATAATTTTAAAATAAATATAGTATTAATAATATTATAACAACTAATTTATTAAATATTTAAATTTTGTCTAGGTTTTTCATGTACCCCCTCAAAGCTTCAGGTATTGTAATTGTGCCATCTGATTTCTGATAATTCTCCATAATTGCAATTAAAGTACGTCCAATAGCTAAACCAGATCCATTAAGTGTACCAAGAAAATCAGATTTATTTTTTGAATCTTTATATTTGGCTCTCATTCGTCTTGACTGAAATTGTCCACAAGATGAACAACTTGAAATTTCTCTAAACTTATTTTCAGATGGTATCCATACTTCTAAATCAATAGTTTTTTCAGCACTAAAACCCATATCGCCAGTACATAATAACACTTGTCTGTAAGGTAGTTTTAGTCTTTTAAGAATCTCTTCAGCACAACTTATCATTCGATTTAACTCTTCATTACATTTGTTTGGTTCAACTATGCTAACTAATTCAACTTTATAAAATTGGTGCTGTCTCAACATTCCTTTTGTGTCTTTCCCGTAACTTCCCGCTTCTTTTCTAAAGCAAGGGGTTGAAGCCACTAATCTTTTTGGCAGATTTTTAATGTTAAGAGTATTTTCCTTAAACATATTTGTTAATATAACTTCTGCAGTAGGAATTAAATATTTTTTTTGATTACCCTCCATTTGGATTTGGAATTGATCATTTTCAAATTTAGGTAACTGACCTGTGCCATACATGGTACTTTCAGATGCAATTAATGGAGGTGATACTTCTTCATAGCCAAATTCTTTTGTGTGAACATCGAGCATAAAATTAGAAATTGCTCTTTCTAATTCAGCTAATTTACCTTTTAAAAAAACAAATCTAGCACCTGTTGTTTTAGATGCTAGATCAAAATCTAGTAAACCTTTTTTTTTACCTAAATCATAATGTGATTGGACTTTAAAAGAAAACTTAGGGATTTCACCAGTAAGATTTATAATTTTGTTTGACTTTTCGTCAGAACCAACTGGAACGTCATCTAAACCTATATTAGGTATTACATCTAAAATTTGAGAAATTTTTTTACCAATTTTTTTTTCTTCAATTATTAATTGATTAATCTCGTTAGAAATATTTTTTGATTTCTCAAATTGTTTTTTGTCTTGTGATTTGGAGATTATTTTCTTTTGTTGTTCTAATTTTTCTTTATTACCTATTATTTCTCTATGTTTTTTATCTAACTGTATTAATTCGTCAAAATCTACTTTTGTATTTCTTTTAGAAATTTTGTCTTTAAAATCGCCTAAATTCTCCCTTATTAATTTAAGATTGTGCATTTTCTTTATCTCTATTTTTTTCAGTAAGTTTTACTGATATAATAGATAATTCATATAATATTAACAATGGTATTGCTAAACCTATTTGAGTAATAGGATCAGGGGGAGTTAGTATTGCAGCAGCTGCAAAGATGATGACAATAAAATATTTTCTTCTTATTTTTAAATATTCCGAATCAATTACACCTACACGAGCTAACAAATTTAACAGAACTGGAAGCTGGAAACTTAAACCAAAAGCAAAGATAAGACGCATTATAAGAGATAAATATTCATTCACTTTTGCTTCTAATTGGATTGGAAGAGCATTTCCTTGACCGACTGTTTCAAAAGATAAAAAAAACTTAATTGCTAACGGCATGACCAAATAATAAATCAACATTCCTCCGAGCAAGAATAGAATTGGAGTAGCTATTAAATATGGTAATAAAGCTCTCTTTTCGTTTTTATAGAGACCTGGTGCAACAAATTTCCATAATTGCGTTAAAACAACAGGGCAGCCAAGAAAAATTGCTGCAAAAAAAGCAACTTTTAAATAAGTAATAAATGTCTCATGTAATGCAGTAAATATTAATCTTCTCTCAACACCGTCATTTTTAACTGCATTAGCATATGGCTCAACTAAAAAATTGTAAATATTTTCTGCAAAAAAATATCCAATAATAAAAATTATAAATATAAAGATTAAGGAGTTTATTAATCTACTTCTCAGTTCTGTAAGATGACTAACAAAAGAACCTTCTTTGGGTTTATCTGTCATTTTTCTTTTCTACGCCTTCGTCATTATTTTTTGAATATTTTACTTCTGGATCATCTGGAGTTACTTCATCTTCAAGTTTGGTCATTTTCTTCTGAATATCGCTAAAATATCTTTTGGTTGAGCCAATCCAACTTCCAACTTTATTTAAAACTTTTGGAAAATCTTTAGGACCAATTACTAAAATAGCAACAACTACAATAATTAGTATTTCGAACCATCCAATTTGTGGCATTATTGTTTATTAACTTTGTGAATTTGAATCTTTATCTGAATCTGATTTATCGTCTTTTTCTTCAGATGACATACCTTTTTTAAAACTCTTGATTCCCTTAGCAACATCACCCATTAAACTTGAGATTTTTCCTCTACCGAACAGTAGAACCACTAGTACAACTACTATAGCTATTTGCCAAAAACTTATTCCCATAAGTTAAATTATATACAATAAAACCAATTAAATAAATATCTTTATTCTTCGCTTTTAGGTGAGTCTTTAATCGCTTTGTCTATATCCTTATATAGGTCATCTTTTTTCTGGAGAGATTGCTCTTTAAAAAATTTACTGGTTCCGAATATAGAGGAGTCAATTGAAGCATCATCTATTAAACCAGCTGAGCTAAGTTCGTCAACACTTGGAAGATCGGTTAATTTTTCAATATTAAAATGTTCAAGAAATTTTTCAGTAGTTGAATATTGAATAGGTTTGCCTGGAACATTTTTTCTACCAGATGGACGGACCCAATCTAGCTCAAGTAAAATTTCTAAAGTATTAGAGGAAAATGCAACACCTCGAATAGACTCAATTTCAGATCTAGTAACAGGTTGATGATAAACAATAATTGCTAGAGTCTCTATTGTGGATTTAGATAATTTTTTTTGGGTAGATTTTTGTAACGACATTAGTTTTGATAAGTCAATTGCTGTTCTGAAAGACCATTTATTTGATTTGTATATTAAATTTATTCCTCTTTCAGAATAGTCTTTTTGAAGATTTTCTAAAATTTTTTTTATATTTGTGGTAGATCCAACTCTTTTTTCTATTGTATCTAAATCTAATGGTTCATCTGCTGCAAAAACTATTGCTTCTACTTCCCTTTCAATTTTAGTTTTTTTTTTTGGAAAATTAATAATATTATTTTTTTTTTCGTTTTTGGTCATGATTTACTTTCCTTCAATTTTAATGGCGTGTGTTTTGCTGTTCTAATATAGATGTCATCAAAAAGATTATCTTGCATCAAATTCACCACTCCATCTTTCACTAATTCAAGACTGGCAGAAAAAACTGAAGCGAGTCCAGTTTTTTTAAAATTAATAGAAGTTTTAAAAGTTTGGGGGATCAAATCTTGAATTTTTTTCCAATCATCAATTTCAGACATTTTATTTTTTATCTCTTTAATTCCCTCTTGAGTTGTCATAACAGGAAGTTTAGGTATATTTATTTTTTGATATAACGATTGAACTTTAATACCTGAATAACTTTTTAATAATTCATATAGTGTTACTTTGTAGACAGTATTATTTATAGATCTAATTCCACCTTTCATACCTCTATAAAATATTGATTTTCCAATTATTTCTCTTTTAAGAAGTTGATCAGATAGTAATCTTATTAGTTCCAATTTCTTTAATTGTAATTTTAATTTTTCAGCAATGTCTGAAGCCTTGAATTCATCATCTTCATCTTCTGGTAATAAAAGTTTAGATTTTAAGTATGCTAACCATGTAGCCATAATTAAATATTCAAATGCTAAATCAAGATTTTTTGAATTTTTTATATAATCAAGAAAGTGATCAGCTAAAACTGTAACTGAGATTTGATTAAGATCAACTTTTTGGTTTTTAGCAAGATCAAGTAAGGTTTGAAGCGGGCCTGAGTAATTTGGTATATCAATTAAAATATCTAAATCATTCTTTGATTCCATATATAGATACTATCTTAAAAAACGATAAAATTGTTGTGTTTTTTTTACAGTAAATTTATCAATTTTATTTGTTCCTTTAAGAAGTAGAGAAGAGTCGTTTGTATTGCCGCCGCAATATAAAATAAGATTACAACCAGATTGTAGTGATTTTTTTGCATTAGAAAGCAAGTTTCCCTTTAAAGCTTTCATTCCAATATCATCTGACATTATAAGACCTTTAAAATTAATTTTATCTCTTATAATTTTTTTCAAGACAATTTTAGATTGTGTTGCAACAAAGTTTGGATCAATTTTTTTATATAATATGTGGGCAGTCATAACAAAATTAGAGTTGATATTTTTAAATGGAAAAAAATCTTTAAGTCCTAATTTTTTAATGCTATCTAAAACTATTGGACGGGATTTGTGACTGTCAATATTTGTTGCTCCATGTCCAGGTATGTGTTTAGAAACAGAGCCAATTTTATTTTCCTTTAGTACAGATACACATAATTTACCTAATATTCTTATATTTTTTTTATCTGAGGAAAAACACCTATTTTTTAAAATTTTTGCCGTTTTTTTATGTAAAATATCTAAAACTGGCACAGTATTTATATTAATTCCAGCCTCTCTTAACACAGAGCATGTTGAGTTAAGGTAATATTGATAAATTTTTTTTCCATTATTTTTATTTTTTTCAAATATATTACCAAAAAATTTTTGTGATAATTCTTTGCTATTTATCAAATCTGAAAATCTTGAAACATCTCCCCCCTCTTCGTCTACCAGAATGGGATAATAAGGATCTTTTAGGATTTTTCTTATACTATATGTTAATAATTTTACTTGTTGAAATGATTTTATATTTCTTTTAAATAAAATTATTCCCCATGGCTTTTCCTTTTTAAAAAGTTTTATTTCAGACTTTGTTAAATAGTATGTTTGAATACTCGTTATAATTGGTTTCCTATTCATTTTACTTCAATAAATTCCAGAAAGATCTTTTTTTTATTTTTTCCATACTTTCATCACTATTTTGATATTCGATAATATTATTCGTGTCGTTATTTAGTAATGGTAATTCGCCTGTATTTTTGCTTAAATTAAGCGATAAGTTCATCCGATTTTTATAAATTTTATCAATATTTGTATCTGAAAAATAGTAATAGTTGGTATAAAATATAAAAAATATTATTAATAAAAATTGTAAGATAGAAAATACTTTATTTATCATCACATTTTTTTGGGTAATGAAACATCCAGTATATGCATTGCATTTTTTAAAATTATAGTAATAAGTTGAAAAATTTTGAATGTTAATTCATTTTTAATTTTTCCATTAACAATAAATTTGAATTTCGAGTCCTCATTTCCTTTACTCCAATACGAGTGAAAAATTGTAACTAGCTCATATAAATAGAAAGGAATTCGATGTGGTTCTAGTTTTTTTACTGACAATTCTACTATCTTAGGCCACTCAATTATTTTTCTTAACAATTTGTATTCATAATCATTTGGATTAAATTTTAAGCCAGTTAATTTATTCATACTTTTGGGATTTATTTTTAATGATGTATATAAAGAATTTATTCTTGCATAACAATATTGAACATAAAAAACAGGATTTTCTTTATTTTTCTCAAGAACTTTATTGAAATCAAAATCTAACTCAGCATCATTACTTCTACTTAACATCATAAACCGCAGTGAGTCCTTTCCAACTTCATTCAATACATCTTTGATTTCTATAAAATCCCCTTTTCTCTTTGACATTTTATAAGGTTGACCATTCTTAATTAACTTAACAAGCTGACAGACTTTACAAATTAATATATTTTCTTTTTTAGATAGAGCATTAACAGCTGATGATATTCTTCTAATATATCCAGCATGGTCAGCACCAAGAATATTAATTAGATAATCGTATTTTCTAGAAACTTTGTTTGAATGATATGCTAAATCATTAGCGAAATACGTCCAGGTATTATCGTTTTTAGTTAAAGCTCTATTTGTGTCATCTCCAAATAAACTAGACTTGAAAATTAATCTTTTAACTTTTTTCCAATTTTTATTATCTTCACCTTTAGGAGGATCTAAATAACCTTCTTCAATTAAATTCTTCTTCTTTAATATTTTAATAACTTTTTCAACTGATTTATTTTTAACCAAAGTAGTTTCCGAAAAAAACTTGTCATGTGTAATACCTAAATTTTTAAGATCCAATTTTATTAAATCCATAGAATATTTAAGACCTTGTTTCTTTAATTTGTTTTTTATTTTATCGAAATTTTCAAGATTAATATCTGGTTCATCATTCAAAATTTTCTTTGAAATATCTATAATATAACTACCGGGATAAAGTGTTTCGTCACTTGGGAACTTTGTGTTAAATTTTATCTCTTTTAATCTAAAATAGATTGACTTTGAAAAATCATTTATTTGTTTTCCGTAGTCATTAATATAAAACTCCTTCGTTACTTTATTTCCGTTAAACTTGAGTAGATTTGATAAAACATCACCAAATATTGCCCCTCTACAGTGACCTATATGTAAAGGACCAGTAGGGTTTGCAGAAACAAATTCAATATTATATTTATGATTTTTTTTATTAGAACCAAAGTTTTTTTTATTTTTTTCGATATTTTTAATAACATAAAACCATGCCTCATTTGATAATTTTATATTAAGAAAACCTGGTCCGGCAATATCAATTGATGAAAAATGTTTAATCTCATGAATAAGAATTGCTTTAATTTTTTCTGCAATTATTTTTGGATTTTTGTTTGTTTTTTTTGCAAGTATTAAAGCAATGTTTGTTGATAGGTCACAGTCGAAGTTATCAGGAGGTGTCTCAACGATAATTTTATTTAAAATTTGATTTTCTTTGAAATCTAGCTTTTTTTTATTTTTAATCGTGCTTTTTTTTATTTTTTCCAGATATATATTAAAAAAATTCATTATAATGATTTATATAGATTTATTGCATATCTATCAGTCATTCCAGATATAAAATCGCAAATTCGTCTCTCTATTGTGAACATTTTTAACTCATTAATTTTAATAAATTTACTTGGTTTTTCTCTGATTTTTTTAAAAAGGGAACTTATTATAATTGATCCTTGCTTAGTTTTATTTAGAACAACTGGGTTATTATACATTTTTTTATTTAGAAAAAGTTTTATTTCCTTATCAAATAATCTCATTTCGTTAGAAAAAGTGACCAGTTTGATCTTTGTTTTATATACATTTTTAATAGATCTAATCTTTTCTCGTTTAATATTTAAACTGGTTGTACGGATAACGTCACTAACCAATTTGTTAATAAGGTCTCTAGTAACCTGACGATAAATTAAATCTTTATTATTTTTTTTAAGTTTTCTTAGATGTGTTCTTACAATACCAGATATTAATGGAATATTTTTTAGTTCATTTAAACTAAAAAAACCTGCGTTTAATCCATCCTCAAGATCATGACTGTTATATGCTATATCGTCTGATATTGAAGATAGTTGCGCCTCTAGTGAAGGGCTTTTAATATAATTAATTTTATTTTTAAATATATTTTTACCTAAAATGTTTTCATATTTATCTTTGTTCAGTATTGGACCATTATGCTTGATCAACCCGTCTAATGTTTCTAAGGTCAAATTTAAACCATTAAATTTATAATACTTTTTCTCTAAAATGGTAACTATTCTTAAAGTTTGAATGTTATGATCAAAACCTCCAAAGTTTTTCATGCAAGTGTCTAACGCTTTCTCTCCAGCATGGCCAAATGGTGGATGGCCTAAATCATGGGCTAAACTTAATGTTTCACATAAATCCTCGTTGAGTTTAAAAATTTTACCTAAAGTTCTTGCTATTTGAGAAACCTCCATTGAATGAGTAATTCGTGTTCTGAAATGATCACTGGATGTATTAACAAATACTTGGGTTTTGTGTTTTAATCTTCTAAAGGCTGTTGAGTGTATTATTCTATCTCTGTCTCTTTGATAATGCGTTCTAAATTTACTTGTTTTTTCTTTGTAAATCCTTCCACTAGATCTCAGAGGTGTGGCTAATAGTGAGTAATCGTTTTTTTGCATTAAAGGTATTAATTAGTTATAATACATGATTTATAAATAAAATGGCTAATAAAATTGAATTTACAGATACTGCAAAAAAAGAGATTAGTAGAATAATTTCTCAAGATACCGCAAAAAAATACTTTAGAATATCTGTGCTTGGCGGGGGGTGCTCAGGTTTTAAGTATAATTTTTCATTTGAAGAAAGAGTTCAAGCAAATGATAACCTTTTTGACCAAACTGTTATAGATAATAATTCGCTAAAGATTATTGAAGGTTCAATTGTAGATTTTAAAAAAGAACTAATAGGAAATTCTTTTACAATAACTAACCCAAAAGCTAGCTCTTCTTGTGGCTGTGGGCTATCTTTTTCTGTTTAATGAAAATAACATCGTGGAATGTAAATTCTGTAAGAGCCAGAATTCTAAATATTAAAGACTATATCAAACTATCTAATCCCGATATATTAATGATACAAGAAATTAAAACAGAGGATAAAAGCTTTCCTTATACTGACTTTGAAAGATTAGGTTATAACTCTTATGTATATGGCCAAAAGAGTTATAATGGAGTTGCATTTATAAGTAAAAAAGAAATTAATCAAATTGAAACTGATTTTATTAAAGACCCGAAAAAACAATCTAGAGTAATAACAGCAAATGTGATTAACAAATCTGTAAAAATTAAACTAATTAATATATATGTTCCAAATGGAAATCCTGTGAACACTGAAAAATACACATATAAACTAAATTGGTTGAATTCTTTTATAAAAAAAATAAAAAAATTATTATTAACAAATAAAAATGTAATTATTGGAGGAGATTTTAATGTAATACCTGAAAAAAATGATGTTTATGATTATAAAAAATATGAGAATGATGCACTATTTAAATTAGAGATAAGAAAAAAATATCAAGAATTAATGAATTTAGGGTTTCACGATATTTACCGCTATTTTAATAAAGATAAGACTGAATATACTTTTTGGGACTACATGGCTGGTTCATGGCAAAAGAATAATGGCTTGAGGATAGATCACTTTTTAGTTTCAAATAATTTGTTAAACAATATTAAGAGAATTAATATTAATAAGAAACCTCGTGGAAAAGTTAAACCTTCGGACCATACTCCAGTTGAACTAGAGATTAATTAACTCTCCCATAAATATCCTGGTACCTTACAATATCAGTTTCTTTTAAAATTGAACCTTTTTGAATTTCTAAAATGTTAACAGTTTTATTAAATGGATTTTCTATTCTGTGAATAGCGCCTTTTGGAATATAAACAGAATCGTTTTTAGACTTTAAAATCTTTTTATTATTTAAAGTAATCATTGGTTTTCCTTTTGTTATCAACCAATGTTCAGATCTATGGAAGTGTTTTTGAAGACTAAGAATACCTTTGGGTTTGACGATTAACTCTTTAACTAAAAAATTATTACCTTTAAATAAATTTGTGTAACTGCCCCAGGGCCTACGGAAAACATTTTTTTTTCTAAAATACTTTGATTTATTCTTATTATAAATTTTTGAAATCTCTTTCCAACTTCCCTGATCTGACCATGGTATACTTAATTTAATAGCATTAATATATTTTGACTTTTCAAGAACTGCATAATCAAAAGATTTTTCTGCGCATTTTTTAAAAGCTGATTTATTTAAATAATAAATATTATTTCTGTATTTGGATTTAAGAACTGAATTTAAGCAATTTGTAAATGTTTTACGCTCATATTTCTGAAAATTATATATTAAAGAGTCTTTTCTTAAAAAAAACATACCAGAATTCCAGTATCCTTTTTTTTTTATAACTAACTTAGCTTTTGATTTGACCGGTTTTTCAATGAATTTTAATACTTTATTTAAGTTATTTTTAATTTTTTTTGTATAAAAATAACCATACTCGCTTGATGGATTGGTAGGTTTAATGCCAAAAATGAAAATATTTTTGTTATTGAGATGGATAGACGTACCTCTTATAGCCCTAACAAAAATACTATTTTTTTCCAATAGATGATCAGAGGGAAAATACATTAAGGGTTGATTATAAGGTATATCTTTAATTAAAGCTGAGGCTAGTATAGCTGGTGAAGTATTTTTTTTAGCTGGTTCTAAAATAATTTTATATTTTTTTATTTTTGATTTTTTTAATGACTTTTTAACATGAGATAAATATTTCTTATTTGTGCTAATTATGGGATAATCAAAAACTTTATTTTTTACTCTTTCTAAAGTTTTTTGCATTAAAGACCAACCACCAAAGTCGATAAATTGTTTTGGTTGATGGTGTTTTTTATTTTCCCATAGTCTGGTTCCTGCTCCACCACATAAAATAACAGGTCTAATTTTCATTTAAATATCTGCGTAACACTTAACTTCTTCTTTACCACCAGGGTGTGTTGACGCGCCTAAATAGGCTGGTCCAACTGTTTGTGCATACTTCCAAAGCGTTCCATTTCCAAAATTGATTTTTTTTGGTTTCCAATTTTTCTTCCTTTTTGATAACTCTTTTCTTGAGAGATCAACTTTAATTGTTCCTCTTTTTGCGTCTATATGAATTATGTCTCCATTTTTCAATAATGCAATTGGACCTCCTACCGATGCTTCTGGACCTACATGTCCAATGCAAAAACCTCTAGTTGCTCCAGAAAATCTTCCATCCGTTATTAATGCAACTTTTTCACCTTTGCCTTGACCATAAATTGCTCCAGTAGTCTGAAGCATTTCTCTCATACCCGGACCTCCTTTAGGACCCTCATATCTGATAACTATAATATCTCCATCTTTATATTTTCTTTTTAAAACTGCTTTATAAGCAGACTCCTCAGTATCAAAACATCTTGCTCTACCAGTAAATTGAAGTTTTTTTAACCCTGCAACTTTTACAATTGCTCCGTCCGGTGCAAGATTACCTTTCAATCCTACAACGCCCCCATCATTTGATAACGGATTATTATATTTTCTCATAACCTTTTGTTTACTATTAAATTTAACTTTTTTAAGATTTTCTTTCATTGTTTTACCTGTAACCGTCATACAGTTTCCATGAATATATCCGCCATCTAACAAAGTTTTTAATAGCATAGGAACACCCCCGGCTTTCCACATATCTTTTGCAACATATCTTCCGCCAGGTTTTAAATCTGCGAGATAAGGTGTTTTTTTAAAAATTTTTGCAACGTCCATTAAATCAAACTTAATTCCTATTTCATTTGCTAAAGCTGGTAAATGCAACGCTGCGTTAGTTGAACCTCCTGTGGCCGCAACTATAGTTGCTGCATTCTCTAAAGATTTTCTTGAAACAATATCTCTTGGTCTAATATTTCTTTTTAATAAATTCATTACTGCCTTACCACTTTGCAAAGCATATTTATCCCTCTGTCCGTATGGTGCTGGTGTTCCTGCAGAATAAGGTAAAGCTAAACCAATAGCCTCAGATACACATGCCATAGTATTTGCAGTAAATTGTCCACCGCATGCTCCAGCACTAGGACAAGCTTTTAATTCCAATTTTCTCAGTGCATGCTCACTCATTTTGCCTGAAGAATATTTTCCTACGCCCTCGAATACATCTAAAACTGTTACATCTTTTCCATTATATCTGCCAGGAAGAATCGATCCGCCATAAATGAACACACTTGGTACATTAAGTCTAAGCATTGCCATCATTAAGCCTGGTAAAGATTTATCACAACCGGCAACTCCTACTAATGCATCATAACAATGTCCTCTAACAGTTAACTCTGTTGAGTCAGCAATAACATCTCGAGACACCAAAGAAGATTTCATTCCTTCATGCCCCATAGCGATACCATCAGTAACAGTTATAGTGCAAAATTCTCTTGGTGTTCCGCCAGAAAATTTGACGCCCTTTTTAACTGATTGAGCTTGTCTCATTAGTGCAATATTACACGGAGCAGCTTCGTTCCATGTAGAAACAACACCAACGAAAGGTTTTGCTACATCTTTTTCAGTTTCACCCATTGCATAATAAAAGGATCTTTGAGGAGCTTTATCTGCGCCTAAAGATGTATGTCTACTTGGTAATTTTTTTTTATTAAATTTATTCATTTTAGACTATTTAAAGTAAAATTAATTTTTTCAATGTTTATTTTTAAATCATTATAGATATTTTTTTCTTGTTCCACAATATGCTTTGGTGCACGTTCTACAAAGCTAGAATTGTTTAATTTTTTAGCGACAACATCTAAATCTTGTTGAATTTTACTTTGTTTTTTTGATAAATTTTGTCTAATCAAATCAAGATCGATACTTTTGTCAAAATATAATTTTAAAATTTCACCAGATACTACTAAATTTGCTGATTGTTTTGATAAGTCTTTTATAAAGATAGAATTAACTCTTCCTAATTTTTTAATTATAATTTGATTTTGTAAAAATAATGCTTGTTTTCTATTGTCTAATTTCTCTATTGAAATATCAACAAAAGAGCCTGGTTTAACGTTCAATTCATTTTTAAACGATCTTATACTTGATATCATGTTAATGATTTCATTTACATTTTCAATATTTTTGTTTTTTTTAAATTTTTTTGTAGAAATCCAATTGGCATACATTAAATATTTAGTTGATTTAGTTTTAAGCTTATTTTTAAGCCACAATTCTTCGGTTATAAAAGGTATAAATGGATGTAATAATATTAATATCTCTTTGAAAATTTGACCAGATGTATTTTTTACTTCTATAACATCTTTGTTTTTTTTCGAAAATAAGATGGTTTTAGAGAGTTCCAAGTACCAATCGCAATAACTATTCCAAACAAATTTATAAATGGTTTTTGCTGCTTCATCAAAACGGTAATTTTTAATATAATTTTCTGTCAAATTTTTTGTTTCAATAAGCTCATTATAAATCCACTTATTTATATTAAGATTTAATTTTTTGGGTTTAATTGCTCCATCAAAACTACATTTATTGACTTTAAGAAAATTATTAACATTCCATATCTTTGTTAAAAAATTTCTATATCCTTTAACTCTTTGTTCAGAGAGTTTAACGTCCCTTCCTGGTGATGCCATTGATAGTAACGTAAATCTTAAAGCATCTGCACTGTAACTTTCTATAAGAACCAAAGGATCAATTACATTTCCTTTTGATTTTGACATTTTTTGGCCCTTCTCATCTCTCACAAGCGCATGTACATAAACTTCTTTGAATGGTTCTTTATTTAAAAATTGCATACCTAACATCATCATTCTGGCTACCCAAAAGAAAATGATATCAAAACCAGTTACTAGAACTGACGTGGGATAAAATTTTTTTAAAAAGTAATTTTTTGAAGGCCACCCTAATGTTGCAAAAGGCCAAAGACCCGAAGAAAACCATGTATCTAGAACATCTGGATCCCTTTCTAAATTAACATTTTTCTTATAAAATTTTTTTGCCTGCAATTCTGCTTTTTTTTGATTTTCTGCAACAAATATTTTTTTATCTGGTCCATACCATGCTGGGATTTGATGTCCCCACCAAAGTTGTCGTGAAATGCACCAGGGTTCAATATTATTCATCCATTGAAAATATGTCTTTGACCAATTTGATGGGAAGAAATTTGTTTTTTTATTTTTTACTATTTTTTTTGCTTTGATAGATAATTTTTTTGCATCACAGAACCACTGCTCAGTTAAAAAAGGTTCAATTATAGAATTAGATCTATCTCCATAAGGCACTTTGTTTTTTATAGTCTCTTCTTTTTCAAAGACTTGTAATTCTTTTAATTTATCGATTATTTTTTTTCTGGCTTCAAATCTGTCTAAACCTATATATTCATTTGGAGCATTATTATTAATTTTTCCATCTTCAGTAAAAATATTTATAGATTTAAGCTTCTGTCTTTTACCTACTTCAAAGTCATTAAAATCATGTGCGGGTGTAATTTTAACTGCACCACTGCCTTGCTGTGGATCAGCATAATCATCCTGAACTATTTTAAGTTTTCTTCCAACTATAGGAAGTATCGCAAATTTATTAATTAAATTCAAATATCTTTCATCTTTAGGGTTAACCGCAATAGCTGTGTCACCAAGCATGGTCTCTGGTCTAGTAGTTGCAATTGTAATTGTTTCATCTGAGTTCTCTATCTTGTAATTTATATAATATAATTTTGAATTTACTTCTTTTTGATCAACTTCAAGATCGGATATAGCAGTCTTTAAAACTGTATCCCAATTAACTAATTTTTTAGCTTTAAAAATTAGTTTTTTTTTATAAAGATCGATAAATACTTTAATTACAGAATTCGATAAATTTTTATCCATTGTGAATGCATTTCTTGACCAGTCACACGAACAACCTAGTTTTTTAAGTTGGTTAATTATTTTTCCACCATATTCGGCTTTCCATTGCCAAACTTTTTTTATGAATTTTTCTCTTCCTATTTCATTTTTATCAATTCCTTTTGATTTAAGATTTTTTTCAACTAATGCTTGGGTGGCTATACCAGCATGATCTGTGCCTGGTTGCCATAAGGTTTCATAATTATTCATTCTATAATACCTGGACAAAACATCTTGGATTGAATTATTTAAAGCATGTCCCATATGTAGACTTCCAGTTATATTTGGAGGAGGTATAACTATTGAAAAGGATTTTTTGTTTTTTTTGGGTTTGAATAACTTGTTTTTTTCCCAATATGAGTAAATTTTGCTTTCTGAAATTTTATGATTATATTTACTTTGTGCCATAGTTATAAATATTAATAATATTTGCAAAGTTCTAGCTTTATTTTTATATATATACCTATATTAATCTATATATGGCCACGTGGCGGAATGGTTACGCAGAGGATTGCAAATCCTTTTATCCCAGTTCGATTCTGGGCGTGGCCTCCAAGATATTTTAAAATGGACAAAAAATTACTTAGAATTGCATCAGATTTGAAGAATTTCCACTATATTGATAACTATACACACAAACATAAGTTAAAAAGTAAATTATGTGGAGATGAAATTCATGTGTATCTAATTGTAAAAAATAACAAGTTAATGAATTTTAAATATGAAACTAAATCGTGTATTTATTGTCAGGCATCAGCAAGTTTACTCTCAAGGGTATCAATAAATAAAGAAACTAAAAAGTTAAAAGTTTTATATGAATCTTTAAATAAATCCTTTTTAAAAAAATCTGATTTAAAGAGAAATTGGAACAAATTTTTGGTAATAATAAATAAAAGTAATATTGCAAGAAAAGATTGTTTGATGCTACCATTAAAGGCTGTTTTAAAAGCATTAAAAATTAGTTGTTAATTATTAAAAATAAAGTATGTTGAAATTATTCCTCGGTAGCTCAGTTGGTAGAGCAGTTGACTGTTAATCAATTGGTCGCAGGTTCGAGTCCTGCCCGAGGAGCCAAGATTAACCAGTCTCTTTTAGATTTGAAGTATTTTTTAAGAGTTGTAAAATTTTTACTTTTTGATTTTCATCAAGCTTTGAAAAAGTTTTTATTAAAAAAGAATAATTTAGATCCGAATTATCATTTGCATTTTTTTCAGTATAAAGGTTATCAGAAAAATCTTCAAAAAAATATGTTATAGGTACTTTTAAAAAATTTGATAATTGTATTAATCTGCTGGAACTAACCCCATTTGTACCTTTTTCATATTTTTGAATTTGTTGAAAAGTCACATTAATCGCGTTTGCAACTTTTGTTTGAGTCAAACCTAGTGATAATCTTCTCATTCTTAACTTTCGACCTAGATGTGCATTAAAAGTTTCTTCCATTTATCTTCCTTAATAATTATCCCTAAGAAAGATCATTCAACATGAAAAAAAATAATATGGCAATAGATAAAATCTAAAAAAAAACTTTTTTTTTGGGGTTAAAAAGACCATAAAAGACAATAATTTATTGCTATATTTCTTGACAAGTATCATCAAAAGCACATCTTATTTGACTTCCAAAAGTCTATATTCCCAAAGACCAAATTTTTCGTAACTTGATTTTATCCATAATAAACTTTTTTGATCATACCAAATATTAATATTTAATTTTTTTTGGTCATTAGGTCGGTCATCATCTGATAAAAAATAAAAATGAATAGATTTAAAAGGTTTTTCGTTTATTATAATATCTTTTTTCCCTAAAAAATTAACTTTTTGAGGCAGCAGTCTTCCTGAGATTGGACTAATTTGTTTACTAAATTTAATAATCTCATGGTTCCACCATGTACCAACTGGTAAATTACTCTCTGCTATGCCGTTATAAGAAGACCCTTTAATCATAAGCTTGTTATTTTCTAATTTAATGTTGCAAAATTTTTGCTTTTTATTTTGCGTGGTTTTTGACGAAAACTTTATTAACTTACCTTTTTTATAGACTTCCTCACTTACTGTTTTGAAGTCAAATAATGAGACTCCTAATTTGTTGACAACAAAGTTACCCGCTCCACGAACATATAAAAACTCCCCTTTTTTATTAAATTCAAAGGTGTGATGTCCTATTAATTTATCGTTTAAATAAAGCCCATATTTTAATAACTTTAAACTCTTATAATGTTCAACGTGAGAAAAAACATGGGAAAATGGTATCAAAAAAAATACTAGAGTTGCTATAGAAAAAAGTTTTTTCATACGTATGAATTATTTAAAAAAAGATTTACAGAATTTGACTTAAGAAAAGTTTTGTTCTTTCGTTTTTGGGATTTGCAAAAAAATCATTAGTTTTTGCTCTTTCCACTATCATTCCCTCATCCATGAAAACAACTTCATCAGCAACTTCTTTAGCAAATCCCATTTCATGTGTAACAACAATCATTGTCATACCACCTTTTGCGAGACTTACCATTGCGTCTAAAACTTCTTTAATCATTTCAGGGTCTAAAGCCGAAGTAGGTTCATCAAATAACATGATTTTAGGTTCCATGCATAACGCTCTTGCCAAAGCTGCTCTTTGTTGTTGTCCTCCAGAAAGCTGACCTGGAAATTTTGCAGCTTGGTCTGCTATCTGAACTTGTTCTAGTTGTTTCATTGCAAATTCTTCTGCTTGTTTTTTTGGAGTTTTCTTAACCCATATAGGCGCTAATGTGCAATTATCTAAAATTGATAGATGTGGAAATAAATTAAATTGTTGAAAAACCATTCCTACCTCAGCTCTAATCTTTTCAATATCTTTAGTTTTTTCTGAAAGTTCGTTTCCATCAACAATAATTTGACCTTTTTGATGTTCTTCAAGTCTGTTAATACACCTAATTAAAGTAGATTTTCCTGAACCAGATGGGCCACAAACTACTATTTTTTGTTTTTCTTTAACTTCAAGATTTATATCTTTTAAAACTTGAAAGTCACCGAACCACTTATTCACTTCTTTCATCTGTATAATCGATTCTGACATTTTACCTATCTGTTTTATATTTTAGTTCTAAGTATTGACTATATTTACTCATAGCATAACAAATTGCCCAGAATAATATAGAGGCAAAAATATAGCCTTCCATAGCATATCCAAGCCATTTAGGATTTGTTTTTGCCATTTGAAGCATTCCAACAACTTCTGATAAACCAACAACAAATATTAATGGTGTATCTTTTACTAAAGCTAAAAATGTATTTGCAATTCCAGGTATAACTAACTTTAAGGCTTGTGGTAAAATTACGAAAATTTGCATTTTCCAATAACTCATTCCTAAAGATTTGGCAGCATCATATTGGCCTCTTGGTAATGCTTGTAATCCGCCCCTGATAACTTCTGCTACATAAGCAGCTTCAAAAAGTATTATTGCAGCAATCACTCTAATCAATTTATCAACAAAAGCATCTGACGGTAAGAACATTGGAAACATTACAGATGACATAAATAAAACTGTTATTAATGGAACGCCTCTCCAAAACTCTATATATCCAATTGAAATATATCTAATTACTGGAAGCTCAGATCTTCTTCCTAAAGCTAAAATCATTCCTAGAGGAAAACAAAAAATTAATCCAAAAAACGAAACAATAAAGGTTAAAGATAGTCCTCCCCAAGCATTAGTTTCGACCCACTCAAGACCGAAAGAACCACCTGAAATTAAAAAATTAATAATAATAAATGCAATTATTGGATAAAAAATTGCATAATAAAAAGTAATATAATTCTTTAATTTGCCTCTCATAAAATAACCTACAAATGCAAAACCAATTAAAGCAATAAATGCCGTATTTATTCTCCAATGAAAGTCATTTGGGTACATACCGTACATAAATCTTCTGAACCAAACTTTAATATAAGTCCAACAAGCGCCCTCTGTAGTCGCGCATGCTTCTTTTGTATCTCCCGATATAGTAGCCTCGAATATCATCCAATTTAAAGCTGGCGGTATTACTAAAAGAGTAAGGAATATAATTACAAGTGTTAGTCCTGCATTGAATGTATTGTTATTTACACTTTGGTTAATTTTATCTACAATTCTATTGCCCGAATATTCAAGCCTTATCATTTGAAATCCAATTAAACCAATTATTAACGGCAGAAAGAAATTTAAAATACCAGGTAAAGAAGTTGAAAAATTAAGATTAAAAAAACTTCTTAAAAAAACATCAAAAATACTAATTAAAATAAGGCCTGAACCTATATATAAATAGGTTTGAAAATTAGCGCTGGTTGGTTTTAATATATTAATATTTATCATTTTACTTTTCTTTAATTGCTATTTTTTTGTTATACCAATTCATTAATAATGATATTGCTAAACTTAGAGTCAAATAAGTTAACATTGTTATTGAAACTATTTCTATTGCCCTGCCTGTCTGCATTAGTGCAGTTCCTGCAAAAACTAAAACTAAATCAGGATATGCAATAGCTGCGGCTAATGATGAATTTTTAGTCAAATTTAAATATTGATTAGTAGTTGGTGGAATAATTATTCTTAAAGCTTGTGGCATTACAACAAGTTTTAGTATTTGATTAGGTGTTAGACCTATTGAGGCAGCAGCTTCTTTTTGACCTTTACTAACTCCCTGAACGCCAGCTCTTACACATTCAGCAACAAATGTGGCCGTATACAAAGATAAAGCAAGTACCAGTGCCAATAGTTCAGGTGGAACGCTTAGACCTTCTGCATATATGAAAGAGGTTTTCGATAATTGTTTTAGAACGGGTAATGCAACTTCCAATTGAACCATTCCGGTCACAAATGTTATTGCCGGAAATATTAATATTATTCCAACTGAAATTAAAAGAACTGGAAGTTGTTGACCTTTCTCTTCTTGTAATTTTCTTGCGTAATTTCTAATAAAAACAATAGAAATTACTGCTGCTAAAATAGAATAAATTAAAATATCAAAATTTTCCCAGATAAATCGAGGAATATAATAACCCTTAACTGTTAAATAGGTAACACCAAAAAGAGGTTCTGTATTTTCAGGTAAAGGTAACGCTCTTAAAGCAGCGTAATACCAGAAAAAAATTTGTAATAGCAGAGGTACATTTCTAAAGAATTCAACATACCAAGCTGCAGTATTTCTTATTAAATAATTTGGTGACAACCTTGCAATACCTACAATAACACCAATTATAGTACAGAAAATAATGCCTAAAACAGAAACTAAAATTGTATTTAAAAGTCCAACTAAATATGCTTTTGCATAGGAATGTGAACCATCATATTCGATTAAAGAAAACTGGACATCAAAAGAGGATTCTTGGCTTAAAAAACCATAGCCAAAATCAATACCTCTTTCGTCCATGTTTAATTGAGCATTAATTGTAAAAAAACCAATTACTGCCACTACGAATAGGAGCGTTAATAATTGAGGTACAATACTTTTAATTCTATGATTCATCAATTGTCTATGTATAAAAAAAAGGGCCAGATAAATCTAGCCCTTTCTTTTTAGTAATAATTATTAGCAATTATCTTGCTGGTGGGACGTAAAGTATACCACCTTTAGTCCAAAGTTGATTTGGACCTCTGTCTGGTAAAATTCCAGTATCAGCTATATTTCGTTTATAGCTTTCACCGTAGTTACCAACTTGCTTGATAATTCTTAAGCTCCAGTCGTTATCTAGACCAAATGCTGCTCCTAATTCACCTTCAGCTCCAACTAATCTTTTTACTGCTGGATTGTCTGAAGATTTCATGCTGTCAGCATTAGCAGATGTTATACCGTACTCTTCTGCTTCGATCATAACGTTTAGTGACCATCTAACAATGTCTTCCCAAACAGCATCGCCCTGTCTTACAACAGGTCCTAATGGCTCTTTAGAGATTGTTTCTGGTAATACTATATGATCATTTGGTTTGCTCAATTTAATTCTTTGAGCTGCTAAACCAGATTTATCAGTAGTGTACGTATCGCATCTTCCTGCATCGTATGCAGCTACGACTTCGTCAGCTTTTTCAAAAGTTACAGGTTCATATTTAATTCCTTTAGAATTAAAGAAGTCCCTCATGTTAAGCTCTGTTGTTGTACCTAAGTTAGTACAAGCTGATACACCTGCTTTAAATTGATTTACAGATGTTATACCAGAACTTTTTCTAACCATGAAACCTTGTCCATCATAAAAGTTTACACCAACAAAAGTTAAACCAATGTCAGCATCTCTAGATAATGTCCAAGTAGTATTTCTTGATAAGACGTCTATCTCACCAGATGTTAAAGCTGTAAATCTTTCTTTAGCGCTTAAAGGAAAAAATTTAACTTTTCCTGAATCGCCAAGAGTTGCAGCAGCAACAGCTCTGCATAAATCTACGTCAACACCCGTCCAATTTCCTGATGCATCAGCATTAGAAAATCCTGGAAGACCTTGTGAAACACCACATCTTACAAAACCCATCTTCTGAGTTTTCTTAAGAGTTTTTGATTTCTTTGCTGCAAATGCTCCAGTTTCGAAACTTACTAGAAGAGCAATTGACGTAAGCAAATACATCAAAGTTTTTAATGTTCTTAGCATTTATTATCCTCTCTTATTTATTGTTAACAATAAATTACAAGCTAATGTAATTTGGGAAATATTATGTTTTATAAATTTAATTTGATCAAGCAGTTTGATCAGCACGCGACCTAATATGACCTTTATTAGCACTTAATGTAGTATTTAAATTTCAAAGATAACCATATTATGATTAAGACAATTTATAATGGAAAATACTATTCTAATTCAATTGTACTAGGGGGTTTTGAAGAGATATCCAACACAACCCTATTAATACCTCTTACAGAATTAACGATTTTATTTGAAATATTAGTTAAAAAATTTTTATCAAAAGAAAAAAAATCAGCTGTCATTCCATCAACGGAAGTAACAGCTCTAATTAAGCAAATATACTCGTAGGTTCTACTATCGCCCATAACACCAACGGTTTTTACCGGAAGTAATGCTGCATATGCTTGCCAAATTTTATTATAAAGTTTCTCTTTTTTTAATTCATTAATAAAAATATAATCTGCTTCTTGTAATATTTTAATTTTTTCCTCTGAAATTTTTCCAGGTATTCTTATCGCAAGACCTGGTCCAGGAAAGGGATGTCTCAAAAGTATATTTTTATCAAGAGACAGTTCAGATCCTAACTTTCTAACCTCGTCTTTGAATAAATATTTTAGAGGTTCAAGAAGTTTAAATTTCATATTTTTTGGTAAACCGCCTACATTATGATGTGATTTAATTTTAGACGATGGACTTCCTGTAACAGATTTACTTTCAATCATATCTGGGTACAAAGTTCCTTGAGCCAAATATTTAGCATTTTTTACTTTTTTTGCGTATTTTTCAAAAATTTTTATAAATAGACTTCCTATAATTTTTCTTTTCTTTTCAGGGTTTGTAATATTTTTTAATTTTTTTAAAAAAATCTTAGATGCATCAACATAAACCAAATTTAGCTTAATTTTGTTTCTGAAGATTTTTTTTATATCATTTGCCTCATTTTTTCTCAAAAGGCCTGTATTAACAAATATACAAGTAAGATTATTGCCTATAGCTTTTTTCAAAAGCAAAGCAACAACACTACTATCTACGCCTCCTGATAATGCGCAAATAACTTTGTCATTTTTAACAATATCTACAATATTACTAATAAATAATTTTTTTTGATTTTTGGAATTCCAATTTTTTTTGACTTTGCATATATTAAATATAAAATTTTTAATTAATGTTTTTCCATTCTCTGTATGACTTACTTCCGGATGAAATTGAACACCGTAATATTTTAACTTGTCATTAGCAATAACAGCAAATTTTGAATTTTGGCTAGATGCTATAGTTTTAAAACCCTTGGGAAGTTTTTGAACAATATCTTGATGACTCATCCATACTACATTTTTTTTACTTTTAAAAAAATTTTTTGTTAAAATAGAATTTGATTTTGCTTTTAATATTGCTTTGCCAAATTCGCGATGTTTTGAAACTTTAATCTTTCCACCGAACCTTTTAGCAAGAATTTGATGGCCATAACATATACCTAGAATTGGTATTTTTTTTTTTATTAAAAAACTATCTAAACTGATACCTTTATCATTAGTAATACTTAAAGGACCACCAGAAAGGATTATGCCTTTTACTGAGGAATCGTTTTTTAATTTAAAAATATTTTTAAAGTTAATTATTTCAGAATAAGAGCCTAACTCTCTAATTTTTCTTGCTACAAGTTGTGTAAATTGAGATCCAAAGTCAATTATAACAATTTTTTGTAAATTACTTGGTTCCATTTTGTTTTATATGATCAACATTGTGAACCATACTTTCGTAAAAACCTGCTTTTGTAATTTTGACAAATTCACCATTTCTTTGTAGATCTTTAATTTTTTTTGATCCTAAATACCCCATTGAAGACTTTAATCCTCCTACAAGATTATAAATAATTTTAGAAACTTGGCCTTTATATTTGACCAATCCTTCAACACCTTCGGGTACATATTTTGAAATATCTTTGTATCTTTTTTGATAATATCTGTCAGATGATCCGACTGACATTGCTCCCACAGAACCCATGCCTCTAAAATTTTTATAAAGTTTACCTTTAATTTTTATTATTTTTCCTGGACTCTCGTCTGTGCCAGAAAACAATGATCCAATCATTATACAATCAGCGCCTGCTGCTAAAGCTTTTGCTAAATCTCCAGAAAATTTTATACCACCGTCAGAAATAATTTTTGTTTTATATTTTCTCATTGATTTTTTTACATCCATTATTGCACTTAATTGTGGTACTCCGATGCCTGCAACCAATCTTGTGGTACATATTGATCCAGGTCCAATACCAACTTTTACTATATCAACACCATTGTCAGCCAGAAATTTTGCTGCTTTACCTGTAGCGATATTGCCAGCACAAAGATTTGCTTTACTTATTCTTTTTTTTATTTTTTTAATCATTTTAGAAACTTTTTGGGTGTGGCCGTGTGCTGTATCTATAATTAATAAATCAACATTTGCTTTATTAAGCTCTATTGCTCTCTCAAAATCATTTTCACCAACACCTATTGCTGCTCCAACTATACAGTTGCTTTTTTTTACCTTTTTTACCTCTTTTACCTGACTCTCAATTGAAAGGTTTCTATGGATCACTCCAAGGCCACCGGCTTTTGAAAGTGCTATGGCCATTTTTGATTCTGTAACAGTATCCATTGCTGATGACATTAAAGGTATTTTCAATCTCAAATTAGGGCTTAAGACAGTGTCAGTTATAGCTTCTGAGGGTAAAATCGACGAAAAACTAGGAATTAGAGTAACATCGTCAAAGGTAAGCGAATCTTTTATTATTCCCATATTTATATATATACATTTCTATAGAGAATCCAATAAAAAACTATTAATTTAAAATATTGTTATGAAAATCTTATCTGAAATATCTGCTGGAGAACTACTAGATAAAATAACAATTTTGGAAATCAAAATTGATAAAATTAAAAATGAAGATGATAAAAAAGAAGTCTTAAAAGAGTATAAATCTCTAAAAAAAACACAAGAAGAAAATATTGAATTTAATGAAGAAATTAAAAAGTTATATAATGAATTAAAACAAACGAATTCTAAATTGTGGGAAATTGAAGATAAACTTCGAATACTTGAGAAGAAAAAAAAATTAGATAATGATTTTATCGAATTAGCAAGAGGTGTTTATTTTAACAATGATGACAGGTCTAAAATTAAACTAAAAATAAATAAGCTTCTTAAATCAAATATAAGAGAAATTAAGCAGTACGTAGAATATAATTAAGAATAAAATTTCCGGATTAACCTAACGACTTTTTTTGCATCATTCAATTTCATGTAAGGGTATAAAGGCAAACTCAAGCATTCTTTAGCCCAGTTCTCAGAATTTAATAATTTTACCTCTTTTATTTTATTTTTTAATGCTGGAGCTTTATTTAAGCTGTATGGATAATGATACTGAACTGGAACTTTATTTTTTAATAGGAATTTTGCCAATTTATTTCTTTTTTTTATTCTAATTACATACAAATGTCTTGAAGATCCTGGTTTTGATAAGGTTAATTTTACCTCCTTTATAGTCGATAACTGTTTGTCGTAAAAAGATGAAACCATTCTTCTATAATCATTATGTAAGTGAGTAAATTTAACTTTTTCAAGCAAAATAGTTGCTTGTAAAGTGTCTAGACGACTATTTAAGCCCTCATATTGATGAACATTTTTTTTAATTGTTCCTAAATTTCTAAGAAAATAAATTTTATTAAATAAATTTCTATTATTGGTAGTTATAATACCTCCATCTCCGTATGCACCCAGATTTTTTGAAGGATAAAAACTATAACAAGAAATATCCGCATATTTATGGTTCATCTCTTTTTTACAACATTTTGTTGATGTAGATTTTTTACAATCAAAACAGCTAAAAGCAAAATGGGCTTGCGCACTGTCTTCTATAATATATTTATTTGATCCTACAATTCTACGAAGTTTCTTTATATCGACTTTCTGACCGTAAAGATTAACAGGTATAACTACTTTTGTATTCCTCGAAATTTTATTTTTAACACTATTTAAAGATATTAAACCTGTATCATTATCAATATCAGCAAATACAATTTTGTTGTTATTAAGAGCTGCGCTTAATCCAGTTGATATATATGACATTCCGGGAATAATAACTTCATGGTTTGGTTTTAAGTTTAATGATTTAAGTGCAAGTATTAATGCGTCCGTTCCTGTAGCGCATCCCACTGCATATTTAGATTTTGACAAATTTGAAAATTTTTTTTCAAATCTATTAACATTATTTCCTAGAATAAAATCTTTTTTTTTGACAGTATCTAGTATTGATTTATTAATTCTTTTTTGAATTTTTTTATTAAAAGGATTAACATCTGTAAATTTCATATCTTAACTCAATTTCTTTAATATTTTAGTTATATTCAAATTTAAGTCATTTTTGAATATTATATTTCTTTTTTCACTTAAAGACTTATAAATATAATTTACTAAAACAGAAAGAGGTTCGCTTAAATCTAAATCAGGCACTTCTAAATTATATTCATTACTACTTGGTAGCTTTTTTTTGAATATTCTAATTTTATAAATCGGTTCGTTTTCATCGCAATAAACAATCGCATTTTTAAATTTTAATTTTATTAGCCTTATTTTTATTGGTGAAATCCAGGTATTTTTTAAAAAAACATTAATATTGTTTTTATATGACAAATTTATATATGCAGTGTCTGCTTGATTTTTACTTACTGTTTTGAATTTACGAGACACATATTTATAAGGCATTCCCTTTAAGAGAAAATCTAATATTGAAACATCATGTACTGTTAAATCCCATACTACATTACAATCTTTTCTAATTGGAGCTTGTTCTCGAAAGGATTCTATTTCAATTAAATTTCCAAATTTTTTATTATCAATTAGTTTTTTTACATACTTCATAGAACCAGAAAATAAAAAAGGATAATCTACAAATAAAAGAACTTTATTTTTTTTTGCAAGACTCTCAAGAATTTTAACTTCTTTAATTGAAAGAGAGAGTGGTTTTTCAACTAATACATTAATTTTTTTTTCTAGTGCATATTTTGCAATTTTAAAGTGAGTTTTAGTTGGTGTTGATATTACAATTAATGAAATGTTTAATTTATTTAAAGACTGTTTATAATCTCTTCCAATATAAGCAAGTGGAAAATCTCTTTTTGCTTTGATTAAATTTTTTTTAGATACATCAATAATTGAAGTTAAATTAAAAAAATTTGAATTTTGGAAATTTCTAGCTAATTTTGGTCCCCAGTAGCCGTAACCAATTATTGAAACCTTGAATTTTCTCATGTTTAAATTTTTCTTAAAAGTTTAGCAGGGGAACCTGCATAAATACCTTTTACATTAATATTTTTGGTTACAGTTGATCCAGCGCCGATTACAGTTCCTGATGTAATTGATACTGGTAACAAAGTTGAATTTGAACCAATAACAACATTATTTCCTATTTTAGTTTTTTTGAAAAGTTTTGAATTTCTTGTTATTTTGCCTTTTTTGAGGTCGTCGTTGGTAAACATGACGCCATGTCCAATAAAACAATTTTTTCCAATTGTGACTTTTGAACAAATAAAACTATGGCTTTGTATTCTTGTATTATCTCCTATTGAAGTATTATTTTGGATCTCAACAAAAGGTCCAACAAAAACATTATTTCCAAATTTTGATCCATATATATTTACTGGTTTAATGATTTTACATCCCATTCCATGTTTAAGATTTGTAATTTTTGAGTTTATTCTTTTCATTTGATCAATCCATCCATTTCAAAACTTTTGGAATGTCTCTATCAAATGATTTAGAAATAATATAATTAGCTACCTTTTGACATTCAAAGAGATCAAAATATTTTCTTCTTCCGTTTTTTGCTATCTTTATTCTTGATAATTCATTGGATTTATAATAATTAATTTTATCTGCTAAATCCTTAAGACCCGAATAAAAAACTACTTCATTATTGTTAAAGAAATTATTTAACTTAGTTTTCTTATCAATAAAAGTTAATAGACCATTTCCAATTAATGATGCAATTCTATTGCTGGTTAAATATTTGAGTGGCTTACCTCTAGTAAGATTAAGAGCCATTTTAGAATTCACAATAACTTTATAAAAGTCTTCTGCCCATACAGGTTCACGATTTTTATAACCATATATATCAAAAATGATATTGGGACATTCTGTAATTAGGTCAGTTATAAAATTATGTCTTTCGTCAACTTTGTCTCTTTTTAATTTTCCTCTATTTACACCATGGCTCATTGAAAAAAAAACATCGCAAATTTGATTTTTATTTTCGTATATTTTTAATTTTTCGATATTTTTATCTACTGGAATTGGTAAATAGTGAAAATTATCTTTTTTCTTTAAAAAATCTAATGTAGATGGATGTGTAGTTATAAAATTTGATTTTATAAAGTTATCGTATTTAAGCAGCTTTTTCCTATTTAAAGAAAAGTCAGGACCTGTATCAGCCAAATGATCTTCAAACCACTGAGATATAACTGTATTTTTACTATAGTCTTTAATTCTTTCTAAAGTTTCATTCTCAATATCATAAGAATGTCCAAGTAAAATTAGGTCTGGTTTATAATTTTTTGCAGTTTCATATATCATAGTATTTAAGTAGCTTTTGCCCTTAAAATCTCTAAAACTTTTATTAAATTTTCCAACATCTCTATCACTTAAATTTATAACATCATGTCCATTTCTGATAAAACCATTAGCAAGTTTTTTTGCTATTGATATATAATAAAGTCTGTTGAATTGTCTGTTACCAAAATTAGATATATTTAAAATTTTTAAGTTAGATAAATTTCTTTTAATAAAAATGTTTTTTTCATTAATAATTTCATGACGTAAATTATCTAAAGTTATTGTATTTTTTTTTATTTCATGGAAAACATTTTTAAGCGATTTTTTTTGAAGATCTTCTCTTAATTTTTTATTTGTTATTAAAAGTTTAATTTTTTTAAAAATTTCGTTTTGATTAATTCGATTTAAGTATATTCCATAAGGAATTGTTTCGGGCAAACCACCCCTTCTTGACAGAATTGTTGCACAACCTCTCGAAGCAGCCTCTAATGATGTTCTGCCGAAAGGTTCTTCCCAATGAGATGGCACAACGGAAATACTAGATTTTTTGTATATATTCATTGTTTCATCATGAGTAATCCATCCTAAATGAAATAATCTATTGTGTTTAAAATTATATTTTTCTCTAGGTTCGTCACCTATCACAATACTTTTCCAATCTTTATATTTTTTAAGTATTTTAATTATAGCTTTTCCAAAAGTGTCATAACCTTTGGAATGATTCAATTTTCCAACAAAAGTTATTAGTTTTTCTTTTTTTGGAAGTTTACTAATCTTGTTTATTGAAGGATAAACTACCTGACAAATTTCATGGTTTTTGATGTCTAAACCTTCAAAAAATTTTTCTTTTACCCAGTTACTAACGAAAATAATTTTGCTACAAATTTTAATTAGTTTTTTCCGATCTTTTGGTGTGACAGCTCCTCGCAAAGATTGTGGATTATTGTGAATTACTAGTATGTATTTATTATTTGGAAGATATTTTTCAATATGAAGAATATATGAAGGTCTATTATGAATTTCTATTATTGAAAAAGTTTTTTTTTTTAAAACATCAATAAATTTATTTACATATTGAAGATTATTACTTTGAATACCAAATTTAGAGAACTTTAAATTTGAATATTTAAAATTATTAAAGATTTTATTTGTATAATTTGTAAAACCAAAAACAGTAGTATTTTTTTTATACCTACTATTTTTTGAGAAATCTTTCACCCAAATAGATGCGGAACCTGCATTATCTTTAATAAATTGATCCTTATAGGGAAGAAGTATTGCAATTTTTCGTTGCATCTTATTCAATATCCTTTTGTCTCTTTAGATTTAATATCTTTAAATTTGCCAACTACTTCTTTTGCGCCTGCAGACATAAATCTTTGATCTGAGCCAACTGTTACAAGTTGAAAACCTTTTTTTATCATTTTGTCAGCATAATCAGCTTTCATGTTGTGTATTCCTGCAATTATATTATTTTTTTTAGTGTGCTCTAAGATTTTCATAATTGTGTCATAAACTTTATCACCCTCAGGTTTGTCAAAACTCGGCTCTTCTCCTATAGCTAAGCTAAGATCTGCTGGTCCAATATAAATACCATTTAGCCCAGGTGTAGACATTATAGAGTCTAAATTATCTAGAGCTTCTTTAGTCTCAATCATTGCAAATTTTAAAATTTCATCATTTGCGTACTTTCCGTAATCGGGTCCACCATATAAAAGACCTCTGATCGGTCCAAAACTTCTATACCCTTTGGGAGGGTACATGCACGCTTGTACAAACTTTTCAGCCTCTTTTCTGTTGCTTACCATTGGACATATAACTCCATATGATCCGGCATCAAGAATTTTCATTATTTGGCCAGGCTCATTCCAATTTACTCTAGCCATTGGTACAACATCGGTGGTGGAAATTGCTTGTAACATTTGTAATGCATTTGGATAATCAACTACACCATGTTGCATATCAATCGTTAGAGAGTCCCAATTTTGATGAGCCATTACTTCCGCGGAAAAAGAATTAGGAATTTGTAACCAACCATTTATTACAGCTTTTCCTTCAGAAAAGATTTTTTTTAATTTATTTTTTCGCATTAATTAACCAGAAAGGCCAAGATGAGTATATTTAATATTCAGATAATCCTTAATACCAACTGAACCGCCTTCTCGACCATAGCCAGTTTGTTTTATACCGCCGAAAGGTGTCTCTGCTGTGGCAACTACCGGGGTGTTTACAGCTACAACACCTGTTTCTAGTTGCTCAGAAGCTTTAAATGCTTTTTCCATAGAATTTGTACAAACATATCCTGCTAAACCACAATCATGTTTGTTTGCTCTTTTTATAACTTCATCAAAATTTTTAAAAGTTGTAATTGCAGTTATTGGTCCGAAAGGTTCTTCTGTCATTACAGTAAAATCATCTTTTACATTATCAATTATAGTAGGTTCATAAAAATAACCCTTGTTAAATCCTGCTGGTCGTTTACCACCATAAAGAACTTTTCCGCCTTCTTTTTTTGTTTTTTCTACTAATTTTTCAATTTCTTCTAATCTTTTTTTTGTTGTAATAGGTCCAAGATTAACGCCCTCTTTCATTCCATCGCCAAGTTTAAGTTTTTTTGTTTTTTCAACAAATGTTTTTGCAAATTCATTTTTTTTACTCTCATGAATATAAAAACGGCTTGGTGAAATACATACTTGACCATTATTTCTATATTTGGATGTAATTGCCATATCAGTAACTTTGTCAATATTAGAGTCTTCAAAGACAATAAAAGGCGCGTGTCCACTTAGCTCCATTGTAACTCTTTGGACTTTGTCAGCTGCTTTTTTTAAAATTAGTTTTCCTACTCTAGTCGAACCAGTTATTGAAACTTTTTTTACAATATTCGAGGAGATAAGTTCATTTGATACTTCTTCTGGATCTCCTGATAAAAGATTAACAACACCTGGAGGTATACCTGCATCATTCATAATATTCATTAATTCCATAACTGCGCCAGGAGTTATTACGTCTGGTTTTACAATTACAGAACATCCTGCAGCTAGTGCTGTTGAGATTTTTCTTGAAGCCAATATGATTGGAAAGTTCCATGGTATAAGTGCTGCTACAACTCCAACAGGCTGATAAATAACTTGAACTCTAGTATCCTCAAATCTGCTTTCAACTGTTTGACCAAATATTCTTTTAGTTTCTTCTGCGTTCCATTCAAAAATATCAGCACCACCACCTACTTCACCTTCGCCTTCTACTAATGGTTTACCAACTTCTAATGCTAACCATTTTGCTAATTCTTTTTTTCTTTCACGCATTAAATCGGCTATTTTTCTAATTTTGTATGATCTCTTCCAGGCAGGAGTTTTCTTCCAAATTTGAAAACCCTTTTCGGCAGATTTAAGTGCTTTTAAAACATCTGCTTTTGTTGCTTTTGATGCCTTGCCAATAAGTTCTTCGGTTGCTGGGTTTATAACGTCGTAAGTTTCTTTTTTTTCAGAAGGCTGCCATTTTCCGTCTATGAATTGACCAAATTTTGAATACATTATTTAAATTTTTATTGCTTAAAAGTGCAATATTTCCTAGGGTTCAGTTTAATTAATTTATGAAAAAAATTCAACTAACTTGTGCCCACGCTATTGTAAAATATCTGATATCGCAAAAAATATTAGTTGATGGCAAGAAATTACCTCTGTTTGCAGGTGCTTTTGGAATTTTTGGCCATGGAAATGTAGCTTGTCTAGGACAGGCTTTAGAGGAAAATCAAAAAGATCTTCCTACTTGGAGAGGTCATCACGAACAAAATATGGCTTTAACGGGAATAGCTTACGCAAGAGCAAAGAGAAGAAAACAAATTTTTGTAGCCACAAGTTCTGTTGGTCCTGGTTCAACTAATCTATTAACAGCTGCTGCAGTAGCTATGAGCAATAGATTACCGATACTTTTTTTACCTGGAGATACATATGCTAATAGGATGCCAGATCCAGTATTGCAACAAGTTGAACATTTCAACAATCCTAATATTACACAAAATGATGCTTTTAAATATGTAACCAGATATTTTGATAGAATAACTAGGCCCGAACAAATTTTACAAACTTTGCCACAAGCTATTCAAACAATGATTGATCCTGCCGACTGCGGACCTGCTTGCATTTCTTTATCTCAAGATGTACAGGGTGAAGTTTTTGATTATCCAGAAGAATTTTTTAAAGAAAAAGTTCATACAATAAGAAGACCAAGGCCAGATGATTATCAAATAAAGCAAGCTGTTGAGATAATTAAAAAATCTAAAAATCCAATTATTATTTCGGGTGGAGGCGTCTTTTATTCTGATGCGATGAAAGAATTAAGTGAATTTGCAAAAAAGCATAATATTCCAACTGCGCAAACTGTGATGGGCTATTCAACTATGAAAAGAGATGATCCATACTTTTTAGGAGCTATTGGTGGATTTGGAGGCAAGGCGACAAATAATTTTATGAAAAAAACGGATTTGGCAATAGCTGTTGGAACTAAATTAGCTGACTTTACAACTGGGTCTTGGTCAAATTTTGAAAATCCAAATTTTAAATTAGTATCAATAAATGTTTCTAGATTTGATGCAAATAAACACATGGCGGAATCGGTTGTTGGTGACGCAAAAGTTTCACTTCTGGATATTTCAAATGCTTTAGGTAGTTGGAAGGCACCAGACGACTGGTATAAAAAATCTAGAGAAGCATTAAATTCTTGGAATAATTATTTAGATAAGGAAAGTGGTCCTACAAATCAAAAATTACCATCTTATGCTCATGTAGCTGGAGCAATATATAGAAAATCAGATCCATCTGATATTGCCGTGACAGCAGCAGGCGGTTTAGTTGGCGAAGTTCTTCAAGTATGGCGACCAAGAGAACTAAACACTCATGAAACTGAATGGGGCTTTAGCTGTATGAGTTATGAAATTTCAGGAGCGTTAGGTATTAAAATGGCAAACCCCAAAAAGGAAGTAATTGCATTTGTAGGTGATGGTTCTTATCTTTTATATAATTCTGATATTTATAGTTCTGTGATTACAAATCATAAATTAATTATAGTTGTTTGTGACAATGGAGGTCATGCTGTTATCAACCGCTTGCAGCTTTATAAAGGTGGTAAAGAATTTAATTGTTTATTTGAAAGCTCCAAGGTTGATAATTTAAAAAATATTGATTTTGCTAAACATGCTGAAAGTTTAGGAGCAACTGGAGAAAATGTAAGTTCTGTAAGTGATCTTGAGGCTGCTTTTGTAAGGGCAAAAAAATCTAAATCAACTTACGTAATTTCTATTAAAACTGACGGTTACCAATGGTTAGAAGGATCAGCTTATTGGGAAAGCCCTACATTGCAAAAAACCTCAACAAAAGAAAATGAAAAAGCGCTAAAAGAACATCTTGAAGGTAAGTCTAAACAAAGACAGGGTGTTTAACCTAAATGCAAAAAGTATTCAAAGTCGGTCTTATTGGTTGTGGCCATATAGCCGAAACTTATTTCAAAGGTCACAAATACTTTAATAATTTTAGAATTATCAAATGTGCCGATATCAAACATTCGGCTGCAAAAAAATGTGCATCTCTTTATAAAATAAAGGCAGTAAGTGTTAAAGATATTCTTAAAGATAAAGAAATTGAAATTATATTAAACCTTACAATACCAAAAGCACATTTTGAAGTTTCAAAGAAAGCACTTTTGAATAATAAACATGTTTATACAGAAAAACCAATGGCAATTGATGTTGAACATGGAAAAGAATTGGTAAAAATCGCTAAAAGAAAAAAATTATATATTGGTAATGCTCCAGATACTTTTCTTGGCGGAGGAAATCAAAAATCAAAAGAATTAATAGAAAAAAATCAAATTGGTAAAATTAACTTAGGAAATATTATTTTTGCTTATCCTGGTGTTCAATCTTATCATCCAAATCCAGAACCTTGGTTTGCAAAAAAGGAAGGTGGTCCAGTTATTGATATGGGTCCATATTATTTAACAGCATTGGTTAATTTACTTGGTCCTGCAAAACAAGTGTGGGGAAGTTTGATGTGGAATAAAAAAAGAAGAATAATTGGTATTGGCCCTAGAAAAGGTAAATCTATCAAAGTACTTTGTCCAACTACTTATCTTGGAACAATATTTTTTAAAAATAAAACAATAATAAGATTTACCCTTTCTTTTGATGTTATTGCACATCATAGGAACCATATTGAATTGTACGGAGATAAAGGATCTATTCTTGTACCTGATCCAAATATGTTTGGTGGATCTGTTTATACTTGTAAAAAGCTAGGTGGTGATTGGAAAGAATATAAAACAAATAAAATGCCGCTAGGAAAAATAAATATTCGCCAAAAAAGTCTCAGGGCTAACGAAGCGCCAATAAATGCAAATTATAGAGGAGTTGGTTTAGCAGAGATGGCGTATTGTATTAAGAATAAAAAAAAACATAGATGTAATGGTGAACTTTCGCTCCACGTACTAGACATAATTAAATCAATAATGTACGCAGCAAAAATAGGTAAACGAGTAAATATAAAAACGTCTTGTCAAATACCAAAATTATTTTCAAGTAAAGAAGTCAATAAAATATTGAAATAAAACAGTCTAAATACGATATCTTTTTTTATTATTATCAAATAAAAAGATTTTATTCTTTGAAAATGAAATTTGTTTAAGATTTTGTGAAATGTTATCAGATGTTTTAATTCTTAATTCCTGACCTTTGAATGTTGCATAAATAATTTTTTCAAAACCTAGATTCTCAATAAGATCGACTTTTATATCAAGTTTTATTTCACCATTTCCATTTGCAAGGATGTGTTCCGGTCTTATCCCTAAATACGTTTCTGGCTTCAAATTTAAATTCTTTAATAAAGACTCTATACCATTCTTCAAAATATTCATTTTTGGTACACCTATGAATTCAGCTACAAATATATTGCTTGGATTATTATAAATTTCATCTGGAGTTCCAACCTGTTCAACATTTCCGTTATTCAAAATGACAATTTTATCAGCTAGTGTCATTGCTTCAATTTGATCATGGGTTACATAGATCATATTAGTGTTCAGTTGTTTGTGTAGTTTTGATATTTCAACACGCATTTCTGATCTTAGTGCTGCATCTAGATTCGAAAGTGGTTCATCAAATAAGAAAAGTTTTGGGTTCCTTGTTATTGCGCGGCCAATAGCTACTCTCTGCCTTTGACCACCTGAAAGCTGTCTGGGTTTTCTTTCAAGCAAATCTTCAATTTGAAGAGTTTTGGCAGCGTCTTTTACTTTCTTATCAATTTCATTTTTTTTTAGTTTTTCTGTTTTTAAACCAAATGACATGTTTTCATAAACATTCATGTGTGGGTATAAGGCGTAGGATTGAAAAACCATAGCAATTCCTCTTTTTGAGGGAATTAAATTATTAATTATTTTATTATTTAAATGTATTTCACCTTTATCAACCGACTCTAAACCTGAAATCATTCTAAGTAATGTTGATTTTCCACATCCAGAAGGACCTACTAATACAATAAATTCGCCATCACTAATTTTGATATTAAAATTATTAATTACCTTGTTGTTACCAAAAGATTTTTCAATATTTTTTAATTCTATAGTAGCCATACAACTTCAAGTTTAACTTAGGGTATTTAGTTTTATTTTTCTTAAAAAAATAAAGTAAAGTAAAAATTCGATAGCTTCTATAATTTTTTTATAGGGTTCACATTCTCGACAGTTTTGGTAGGTTTTCACGTTAAATTAATTATTCATATGGGGGAAAAATGAGAAAAATATTAATTTATTTATTTGCTTTTACCTTTTTGGCTAACTCTAGCTTCGCTGGAATAACTTTCTGGACGACTGAAGTACAGCCTGCAAGAATGGAAAAGCAAAAAGAAATGGCTAAAGCTTTTGAAGCCAAGTCAGGTATTGCAGTAGAAGTAATTCCTGTTGAGGAAAAAGATCTTGGAAAAAGAGCGACAGCTGCAGCAGCTGCAGGTGATTTACCTGATGTGATCTATCATACACTTCAGTACGTATTACCATGGGCAGAAGCTGGGATATTAGATGTTAATGCTAACAACGCAGTTGTTAAATCTTTGGGCAAAGATACTTTTGCTCCAGGTGCACTTAACATGGCAAAAAAAGGTGGAAAAATCGCTGCTGTACCAGTTGATGGCTGGACACAGATGGTTGTTTACAGAAAAGATTTATTCAAAGAATTTAATCTTCAACCACCAACAAATTATGAAAACATTTCTAAAGCTGTAAAAGCTTTATCTAATGCTGACAGATTTGGATTCGTTGCCGCTACTAAAACAGATGAAAACTTTATGAGCCAAGTGCTAGAACATGTGCTTTTAGCTAATGGAGTTAATTTTGTTAAAAAAGGTGGAACAAAAAAACAAGGTAAAGAACTTAAAAATGCTTTAATATTTTACAAAGAGCTTGCTAAAGCGAGCCCTCCAGGAGAATTATTCTGGAAACAATCTAGAGCACTTTACTTTGCTGGTAAAACACCAATGATTATTTGGTCACCATTTATTATGGATGAATTAGCTGGTCTTAGAGACTCTGCTCCTCCAACAATAAATAGCGATCCTACATCACCAGAACTAGCATCAAAAACTGGATTTATTACAAACTTTAGTGGTCCAGATAATAAAAAAGGTGCTGCTTGGGCTGATGTTAGATACTTTGGTATTACTGCTGATGCTGATACTGATGAAGCTAAAAAATTCATCGAATACTCAATGGATGAAGGTTACACAGCTACATTATCTATCGCACCAGAAGGTAAATTTCCTGTAAGAAGAGGAAATGCTAGTGATCCAGCTGCGTTTACAAAAGCTTGGAGTAAACTTCCTGTTGGTGTTGATAGAAAGAAACCTTTAACAGAACTTTATTCTGGCGATGTTATTAATAACATTGTTGCAGGTTTAGATACTGCTAACAGATGGGGTGTTAAAGAAGGTGAACTTTCTAGAGCATCAAAAATCATCAATGCACAATTCTTAAATAGAATCACAAGAGAATTTATTGATGATCAAATTTCAGCAGATGAAGCAGTTGATAAAATCAACGCTGAATTAGCTAAATTTTAGTAAAAATATTTTTAAAAAGCGGGTAATATAATATTATCCGCTTTTTATATGAACGATACATTATCAAAAATAGAAAAAAGAACAGCTTACACGCTCTTATTACCAGCGGTATTTTTAGTTTTCGCTATAGTGTTATTTCCGATTTTTGCAAATATTTGGATAAGTTTTAAAGAAGTACAATTAAAAGATATTAGGATTCCTGAGCCAAGAGCGAAAAAAATAGTAAAAAGTATTCCTGAAGATAAAACTAAATTAAAAATAGTTTATAGGCTAAGAAACAGTTCACTAATTGAAGGTATTAATAATATTAAATTTTCAGATAATTTACCAAGAAACATTGAACCTGTTAATCTTGACTCAAGATGCGAATTTAAATCAAAAAAAATTAAATGTGATTTTGGAAACTGGGAAGCTAAATATAGAGAAAATTTTGAGATTATTATTCAAAATATTAATAATTATGTAATTGATAAAAATACTATTAGATCTCAAAAACCCAAGCTTTCTGGTGATGCTGACAATATTTTATTAACCACAAAATTTACTTTAAAAAACTTCAAACAGGTTTTTAATGAAAATGAATTTTTAGATTTATTACTAACTACTTTTTATTTTACTTTTTTTGGAACAGTTGGTGCAATCATTTTTGGTATGTTTGCAGCACAATTAGTAAATCAAAAGTTTTATGGTAGAACTTTTATGAGAAGTATTCTGCTATTTCCATATGTTGGACCTGTTGTTGCGTTAGCATACACGTGGACTTTATTGTTAGATCCAAATAGTGGAACTTTAAATGCTTTACTAGTTAACTTTGGAATTATTGATAAGCCGATAAATTTATTAGGTCAGAAGTATATGACACTAAATCTTTTAGGTTTTGACATTAAATTAAGGTTGGCACTAACTACAGTAATAATGTTTGAGATTTGGAGATATTTCCCCCTAGCCTTCTTGTTTATTCTTGCGAGATTGCAGGCGGTACCAAAAGATTTGTATGAAGCTGCTGAGGTTGATGGCGCCGGTCCACTAAGAAAATTTATTAATATTACTCTGCCACAGATAACAGCAATTTTATCTATTTTATTTATGATTAGATTTATTTGGAATTTTAATAAATTTGAAGACATTTTTCTTTTAACCGGGGGTGCATCAGGAACAAGAACTTTGCCAATAAATGTTTACCAACAAGGTTTTGCTGTTTCTAACATAGGAATGGGGTCAGCAGTTTCAATTGTTATAGTTATGTTATTAATAATTTTTATGATTGTTTATTTTAAATTAATCGGGAAGCGTGCAAATGAGATATAAACCATTATTAATTTATTTATTTATATCATCTATTTTTCTGACGTTAGTAGGTTCAATTTGGAAAATAATGGCAACTCTTCAAGGACTTAAGTTAACAGAAATAAATTTCAATATAAATTTTCTTTTAGCCTTATTATTAAGTTTATCACTTGTTTTTATTGGTAAGAAAATTAATCATTTAATTAAAATAGTGGTGCTACCATTAATATTTACTTTTATTTACATTGCAATGAATGAAAGTGCTCCAATTTGGTATAACGTTGGAATTCTTTTAATAAGTTTATTTTTTACAAATAGGGTTAAGAATTATAACTTAAATTATCTTAAAGAAGATTTTGTTTCTGAAAAAATCGTTTTTGACTTCTTGTCTTTATTTGCGATTGTATTTTTTGCTTTTATCATTTTGTTTCCATTTTATTTAATGTTCGTTACAAGTTTTAAATTACAAGCAGCATTATTGTATAATCCTTTAGATTTAAGTATTGATTTTACCAAAAATATTTCTGACCAATTTAAATCTTACTTAGTAATTTTTAAAACATACGACTTTGGAAGATATATTTTCACAAGCTCTATAGTTTCAATAGGAACTGTAATTATTACTTTGATCTTTGCAATACCGGCGGCCTATGCTGTAGCTAGGCTAAACTTTTTTGGTAAAACTTTTTTATCAACATCAATATTAATTATATATATGTTTCCTGCCATTGTTTTAGTAATACCTCTTTACACCGTCTTTAGTCAGTTGGGATTAAGAAATTCAATTGAAGGTCTTTTAATTGTTTATACAGCAACAACACTGCCAGTAGCTATTTATATGCTTCAAGGATATTTCAAAAGTATTCCAAAAGAAATTGAAGACGCTGGTCTTATAGATGGCCAAAACTGGTTTGGTATAATAGCTAAAATTATTATTCCACTAAGTTTACCAGCAATTGCATCTGTAGCATTGTATGTTTTTATGATCGCGTGGAATGAGTTTTTATTTTCATTGATGTTTTTGGATAATCCAAAATCATTTACTTTGTCTAGAGCAATTAATCATTTAACTGGAGATGCTGAAACACCTAGACAATATTTAATGGCTGGATCTGTTGTTGTGACTTTGCCAATTCTTTTGATTTTTGTTTATTTTGAAAAATATCTTGTAAGTGGATTAACCGCAGGAAGCGTTAAGGGTTAATGAAAGAAACAATCGAAATTGCAAAAGAAGTTTTAAAAAATAATAGAAGATCTGGTTACACGCTACCTACAAATAATGAATTATATCCTGCACAGTGGAATTGGGACTCGGCTTTCATAGCATTGGGATACTCATATTTTAATTTGGAGTATGCGATTGTAGAATTAGAAAAACTTATATCAGGTCAGTGGGATGATGGCATGATACCTCACATTCTATTTCATGATAATGACGAAAGTTATTTTCCAAATCATAAAACATGGGATTGTGGTAATAAGATACCCTCTTCCGGTATTACACAGCCACCAATAATTGCAACAATAATTAAAAAAATTGTAGACCAAAATAAATTAAATCAAAGTCAGTTAAAAAGAGTAGAAACTATAATAAAAAAATTAAAAAAATATTTGGACTGGTTTTTTAATTACAGAGATACAAATAAAATAGGTCTTGTTTCAATTATCCATCCTTGGGAAAGTGGACTTGATAACTCACCTATTTGGGACTCATCATTAGATAAAGTTAAAATTGAGAAAAATTTAAAGTATGAAAGAAGAGATCTTAATGTTTCAAGAAGTTCGAACAGACCTCTTAAAAAGGATTATGATGGTTATATAACTCTATTAAATCAATTTAAAAAAGATAAATATAATCCAAGTAAAATTGTAAATGACTCAATGTTTAACGTGATTGATATTGGTTTTAATTCAATACTAATTAGAGCCACAAAAGATCTTGTTGAGGTTGCAAAAAAATTTAATTTAGATTTTGCAGATCTTAAGAATAAAATATCAAAGTCAGAAGAAAGTTTAATAAAATTTTATAAAGATGAAGAACACAGTTTTTTTTCTTATGATTTTAAGAACCACAATTTAATTAAGGTAGATGCAATTTCTAATTATTTTGTATTGTTCGCAAACCTTCGAAATGAAGATATAAATAATAAAATTATTAACAAGCTTAAAGAGTATAATTCACAGAATGAATATTTTTTTACAACAGTTAATCCTAAAGATAAAACTTTTGAAGAAACAAGATATTGGAGGGGTCCTGTTTGGATAAATTCCAATTGGATAGTTTATCAAGGTTTGCTTGATAAAGATAAAAAATTTTCTAATTTAATTAAAAATAAGACTTTGGAATTATTGGAAAATAAAAAATTTCATGAATACTATAATTACAAAACTGGTGAATGTTTAGGGGCTAATAACTTTTCTTGGTCGGCGGCTTTGTATTTAGATTTAAAGCTAAATAATTAAATTAGATTTTGTCTTCCTAATAATGCAGCTCCTCTTACGCCGCTTGCGTCACCATAAATTGGTTTAAGAAAAACCGTTTTAAGGCTTTTTTCATTCAGTAATTTTGCAGACATACTTTTAAGTTCATCTAAGAAATCAATTTCATTTGATACACCACCGCCAAAAACTATAGCGTCCGGGTCAATTGTTGTAATAATTATTACTAAACTTCTTGCTAGGTTTTCTTTATAGCTGATAATGAAGTTTGATGCATCAGCATCTTTATCTCTATATTTGGTAAATATTTCTTTTGCGGTTAATTTTTTTTTAAATAAAGTATTAAAATTTTTTTCAATTGATTTACCAGATAGGTGTCCCTCTATTCTCTGCGAAAAATCAAATTTTCCATTATTATCTATGTTGGATTTAATTTCTTTCAACGGCATTTGATTTAAGCTCCATTCGCCACCTAGACCGTTTGCTCCTGAGACAATTTTTTTATTAATTACCAAACCACCCCCGCAACCAGAACCTAAAATAATTCCAAATACACTATTGTAGTGCCTTGCTGCTCCATCTAATGCTTCTGACAAACTAAAACAATTTGCGTCGTTCTCAGAAAATACATCGTTATCAATTTTTTTTTTTAATTCAGTTATCAAACTTTTATCATTTAACCACATCGAATTATGTGCATTTTTTATTAACCCGGATGTGCTATCAAGATTACCTGGATGACAAATACCAACTACAAATTTTGAATTATATTTTTTTTGAAGTTTTTCAATAATATCAGTTATTACGATAATTGTTTTTCCAAAATCTTTTGGTGTTTCGGATCTATTTCTTTCTAATTCTTTATTATTATTGTCTAATAAAACATATTCTATTTTAGTAGCACCAAGGTCTATTCCAATTTGCATTAATTTTTATTAGTTCTATCAATTTCTTTTAGTTCTACTTCAAGCTTATCGAGCTCTTCGCCACCTGCCATCATACCTAATAGTTTTTCTCTCGAAAGATCTTTTTTGTCAAAAGTACCCATGCTTTTACCTCTATTTAATATTGTAAAACTATTTCCTACTGGATATGCATGATGAACGTTATGTGTAATTAGAATAACCCCTAAACCAGAGGCAGCTGCTTTTACAATATATTTTAGAACTACCGATGCTTGGTGAACACCGAGCGCAGAAGTTGGTTCATCTAGAATTAAAACTTTTGCACCAAAGTAAATTGCTCTAGAGATTGCCAAACATTGCCTTTCTCCACCTGACATTGTGCCGACAGCCTGCGATGGATCTCTGACATCAATTCCTATTTGGCCCATTCTTTCTGAAGCTATACTGTTTGCTTTATTAACATCAAAGGTTTTAAAAGGGCCAAACCCTTTCATTGGTTCTCTTCCCATAAAAAAATTTCTAGTCACGCTCATCAAAGATACAAGAGCTAAATCTTGATAAACTGTTGCTATACCAAGGTCTAAGGCATCTCGTGGCGAGTCAAATACGGTTTGTTTTCCGTCAACTATAATTTCTCCCTCATCTGGTTTGTGAACGCCTGATAATGTTTTTATTAATGTTGATTTGCCAGCACCATTATCGCCAAGTAAACACATAATTTGACCCTTTTTAATATGCATAGTTACATCTTTAAGAGCTATAACAGACCCAAAAAATTTACTTATATTATTAAATTCAACTAAATTATTTGACATTATTTATTCTCAGTAACTCTTCTTCTAATAAAATTATTAAAAATAACAGCAATCAACATCATTGCTCCTAAAAAGACTTTAAACCAATCAGTATCTACATCTGTATAATAAATTCCCATTGAAACTGTTCCAAATATTAAAGCGCCAAACGCTGCACCAATTGCTGAACCATAACCACCGGTTAATAAACATCCTCCAACAACAGCAGCAACAATTGCTTCTAATTCTTTCAAAAAACCTCTCATTGTATCAGCTGACCCAGCATCTAATACTTGAACACAAGCATAAATAGTTGCTGCCACTGCTGTTCCAATAAATAAACTAATTTTTACTCTACCAACTGGTACACCGACGTTTCTAGCACCAAGCTTGTCTCCTCCAGAAGCAAATATCCAGTTACCATATCTTGTTTTCATTAATAACCATGTTGCAAAAATTGTCATTCCAACCCACCACAAAACCGATGCAGGAATACCAGTAGCTAAAGGTGTTCCGTCTTGTCTTAACGCTATAAGACCTAATGAACCCAGCCATGTAAAGACTCCTTTGAATGCATCTGCAGAAAAAATCCATGCAATTGGATCATTTTCGATCAGCACTCTTAAACCGGGAACCTGTGTTCTGCCTGTAATTAATCTTGTTAGAGCTAATGTTGCTCCACGTAAAATAAATAGCATTGCAAGTGTTACAATAAAGGATGGTAAACCTGTTCTGACAACTAGTATACCATTTGCATATCCAACAAGAACAGCCATGGAGAAAGCAAACAGAATACTCGACCACAATGGCCAGCCCCAATAAATTGCTGGTATCGCTATACATATGCCAGCAAAACCAATCATAGATCCAACTGATAAATCAAATTCTCCACCTATCATTAAAAGTGCTGCAGCAATTGCAATTATTCCAAGATTGGCTGAGACTTCTAAAAAATTAATCGTTCCATATGCACTAAACATTCCAGTATCACCTGCAACGATACCAAAAAAAATAAATACAAGGACTGATCCACCTAGTGCACCTAGTTCAGGTCTGTTTAATAAAACTTTTAAATTTGAAACTTTACGTAATCTTTCATCTTTAGATTTGTTTTGAATGCTTTTTGACTTAACTGACATATTTATTTTTTTTTGTTAAAAAAAAAGGCCTGGCTTTAAAACCAGGCCTTTTTAAATTATTTTTATCTATAACCTTGTGCTGCCCACTTAATTACTTTGCTAGCATTTTGTGGTGTAACGAAACCAGGTCCCGTCATAACAACGCCAGCTGGCATTGTTCCCCATCTCATATACTGAGCAAATATAGCTATAGGCAAATATCCTTGAAGATATTGTTGTTGGTCAATTAAGAACTCAACTTCTCCAGCTGCAGCAGCTTTAAGCATTCCTGGTGACATATCAAATGTTCCAAGTTTAATGCTGCCAGTTTTACCAGCAGATTTGATTGCTTTTAGAGCCGCTTCTCCAGAAAGTCCTGCACCTAAAGTTAGAATAGTATCTACTCCACCTAGTTTTGCAGCAACAGCTTTTTGAATTTCAGTTGGGTCATTTGATGTACCAAGTATTTCTACTGGACCACCAAAACCTTTTTTGAAACCAGCGCATCTTCTATCAAGTGCTACGTTACCAACTTCATGGTTAACGCACAGTGCTTTTTTTCCACCAGCTGCTTTCATTTTTTGACCACCACCTACACCTGCTTCAAACTCAGTTTGTCCAACGTGAGCGCTAATACCTAGCTTAGCGAAGTCATCTGAACCAGAATTCATTGATACTACTGGTATACCAGCAGCAATCGCAGCTTTGACAGATTTTCCTAAAGCCGCAGCGTCAGGTAAAGTGATCACAATACCTTTTGGTTTTTGTGAAACAGCGTTATCAATTAATTTAGCCATTTCGACCATGTCGAATGTGCCAGGAGCTGTGTACTTACATTTGATTTTCATATCTTTACAAGCAGAATCAACTCCGTTTTTAGCAACCGACCAAAAAGGATCGTTAGCTTGACCATGTGAAACAACGATTACATCGATTGCAAATGATGCAACAGACATCGCCATCCACGAAAGGAAAGCTACTAATGTTAAATATATTTTTCTCATTTTTCCCTCGTTATATTGTTATTTTAATTATTTTTATTTAAGCAAAAAAAAGATTAAAAGAAAAGGTTAGGATTTTTTATTTCAACCTTAGGTTTAAAAATTATTACTAGATAGTAACAATTTTTTTTAATTTCAACGATTTAAATGCTGCATTAGCTATACAAAGTGATTTCTCACCATCATCGAAAGTAGATCTTGGTTTTTTGTTTTTTGTTACAAGGTTATATAGATCGTTCAATTGAAGTTTGTAAGCAATTTTGTATCTATCTATAAAAAAATTATATTTCCGCTTATTGTCTGATATTAACATTCCTTTATTACCAAATATTTCTACTCTTTGATCGTATCCAAATTTACAGTGTCGAGAGTTATTAATAACTGTGATTACCCCTTTTCTAGATTTTAAAACACATGAAGCAATTTCATAATCTTTAATTTTTTTAAATCTTGAGTCAGATAAATTGGTTGCGGATGCAAAGATTTCTTTAATTGGATCTTTGCCAAGATAAAATCTGGCTAAGTCAAAATCATGAATTGTCATATCTCTAAATATTCCTCCTGAATTTTTTAAATAATTAAAGGAAGGAGGTGCTGGGTCACGGCTTGTAATGATTATTTTTTCCAACTTACCGATTTTTCCAGCCAAAAGAGATTTTTTTAGATGATAATGTCCTGGATCGTAACGCCGATTAAAACCCAATTGTATTTTAGGTTTAAATCTTTTAATTTTTTTTCTACATTTAACTACTCTTTGAATATTAAGATCTAAAGGTTTTTCACAAAAGATTATTTTTTTGTGTTTTGCAGCTAATGAAATTAAAGGTATATGTGTCGAAGTCGAAGATGAAATAAAAATTACTTTTATATTTTTGTCTTTGAACGCAATATTTGGATTTTTAATATATGTTGATTTGAGTTTTTTCGCAGCTCTTATAGAAAGTTTTTTATTGATATCAAATACATACTTAAGATTAAATTTTTTATTCATCTTTAAGTTTTGAGCATGCATTATACCAATTCTTCCAAGGCCAAATAATGCAACATTAATTTTCATTTAATAAATTTTTATTGTTTTTAGTACTGATATCTAGCATTATCCTAACAAATATAAATAAAATGTCAGTAAAATTAGGAATAGCACCAATAGCTTGGAGTAATGATGATATGCCAGAACTTGGAGGTGAAACATCTCTTGAAACCTGTTTGTCTGAAGCAAGACAGGCTGGTTTTACTGGTGTAGAGTCAGGGGGTAAATTTCCACGAACATCAGATGAATTAATTCCAATATTAAATAAATTTGATATTAAATTATGTTCTGGCTGGTATGGAGCAAATTTATTAAAACGGACAGTTAAAGAAGAAATGGAAAATATAAGAGGTCAATTAAATTTATTTAAAGACTGTAAAGCTCCATGTATAGTTTTTGCTGAAGTAACCGACTCAATTCAAGGTGACGAAAACAAGCCATTATCTAAAAGACCAACTCTAGATAATGATACTTGGATTTCCTATTGCGAAAAAATTAATGAAGTTGGAAAAAGACTTGAGGACGAAGAAATGCCGTTAGCTTATCATCATCATATGGGTACTGTTATACAGTCAGAAGAGGACACGATCAGATTGATGCAAGAAACCAATGACTCAGTTAAACTTACAATTGATACTGGGCATATGTTATTTGCAGGCGGAGATTATTTAAAAATAATAAAAAATTTTAAAGAAAAAATTGCTCACGTGCATTGCAAAGATATGAGAGAAAGTGTTTTAAAAAAATCTATATCTAAAAATTTAAGTTTTCGACACGCGTTTCTTGAGGGCGCTTTTACTGTTCCGGGTGATGGTTGCATAGATTATAAACCTGTTTTAGACCAACTAAAAAAAAATGATTATAATAGTTGGTTAGTTGTTGAAGCTGAACAAGACCCAAAAAAAGCTAACCCGTTTGAGTACGCAAAAAAAGGTTATTCTTATTTAAAAAAAACCGCAACTAAAGCTGGATTTGAAATCATTAAATAACTTTATCTATAAACAGAAGTAAGTTCGTTATTTCCAGCTGCTACACATGGAGATTTTACACAAGTTCCAATAACCCATTCCGATCCAGCTTCTGAACTAATATTTTGGGAACTTAAAAAGATAACTCCCATCTCAGTTGACTGACCAGCTTTTCCCTCTGCTTGTAGTCTGGGATCCTGTGCTTGCTTTAAAATTTCTTTGCTTGATGAATAAGGATTTACCATTTTCATATTACTATTAATATATTCAATAACTTTTACGGACAACCACTCACCATTACATGGATCGCCCCAGGCCGTATTTAAATTTTCATCACCTTGACCACAATTATTTATTTCTGAATTTATAAAATCAACAATTTGTTTATGGTTTGATTTTACAGTATTGGCTTTTTCCTCAACTGCAGATCTCGTCGACGCAGTCCACAGTAACATACCAACAACATAAACTGCTGATGAAAATACTAATAGTTCCAATAAACCATAGTTTTTAAATTTATTAAAAAAATTATTCATAATTTTACTATCATATATGGTTTTGTTTTATTTTCAAAAAAATCAATTATATTTTGAACTGTTTCAACACTCATCCTTGATTTACACTCGTTTGTAAACGTTGCGGAATGTGGACTTAACAAAACATTTTTATTTTTTAACAAAGGGTTGTTTGAATCTGGTGGCTCTTTTTCAAAAACGTCTAAACCTGCTGCATATATTATTTTTGATTTTAAAGCGTTATCTAAATCAACTTCATTTACTATTCCACCCCGTGCAGTATTAATAACAATAGCATTACTTTTCATTGTTTTTAATATTTTAGCATCAATAAGATTCTTAGTTTTTTCGTTTAAAGGCATATGTATTGAAACAAAATCTGATGTTTTTATTGCAGTTTCAAGATTATCTACCTTTTTGCCGCCGTAAGACTTAATAGTGCTCTCATCAATGAATGGGTCAAAAACATTTACTTTCATATCAAAACCAAGACATCTCTTAATTAAATTTTTTCCAATTCTGCCAAATCCTGCGATTAATATTTCTTTTTTATAGAGTTCATATGTTTCTATTTTATTTGCATTTTTTTTGAAATTTCCAGATCTCACCTCAGAATCGTATAAAGTTACTCCTTTTGATAATGATAACATCATGTACATCACGTGCTCTGCAACAGCTAATGCGTTACCAGTAGCAGTAATGAGTAAAGTAATATTATTTTTTTTTAGATGATTAGTGTCAACGTTATCATAACCAACACCGTGACGAGAAATAACTTTAAGTTTCTTGCAATTGCTTAAAACATCAGAGCCTAATTTTGCAACACGTAAAGTCAAACCATCAAATTTTGGTAGCTCTTTAATTAGGTTTTCTTTTGAGACATCATCAATAATTTCATACTCAAAATTTGGATGGTCTTCTAAAAGTTTTATTCCATCTTTGTGAAAATTTTCTACAATACCGATTTTAAACATAATATTTTGGCGGTCCCACGGGGAATCGAACCCCGATTAGATGATTGAAAACCATCTGTCCTAACCGTTAGACGATGGGACCTAATTAATGTTAGCCTTATTAACAGAAATATCATCGATAATAAACTCTACTTTTCTTTGACCTTTCCATTCATTAAGACTTAACTTGCCTAAAATATTAATTTTTTTTCTGTCTTTTCTTAATAAATAAGTCTCTAAATCAGTTTTAATAGCATTAAAAGTGACGCATTTAACTACTGATCCGTCTGGAGCAGTAAAGATTGTTTTAATGTGTTTTTCTCCAACAATCGATGATTTTAACAATTCAAGGCTTTCAATAACAAAACGTGGCTCGGGATTTCCTGATCCAAATGGGGAGAGAAGATTAATCTCAGAATAAAAGTTTTCATTTAATGCAGATGGTGAAATCTTAGAATCGTAAAATAGATTATTTGTTCTATTAATTTTTTTTTCAATTTTTGAAAATTCTAAATTTATAAAATCTTTAAATTCTGATATTTTTTCTTCTTGTAAAGAAAAACCACCAGCCATTTTGTGGCCACCACCTTTTTTAATTATATTTTTTTGGTGAGCCTTAATTATTAAAGCACCTATGTCGAAACCTAAAACAGACCTAGCTGAAGCCCTACCAAGTCCGTTTTCTACAGAAATTATAATTGTTGGCTTGTTATATTTATCTTTTAATCTTGAAGCAATAATACCAATGATACCACCATGCCAATTGTGTCCGGATAAGACTATAGTTGGTTCACTTTGATTTATTTGAATATTTTTTTCAATTTTATTTAACATATTATTCTCAAGGATTTTTCTTTCTTTGTTAAATAGTTCAAGTTCAGATGCAATTTTAAATATTTCTTTTGAATTATCACTTAATAACAAATTTGCTCCATGAGAACATTTTCCAACTCTTCCTCCAGCATTTATTCTAGGTCCAAGAATATACCCTAGGTGATAAGTATTTATATTGCTCTCAATTCCACAAATATTTTTTAAAGTTTTTATACCTAAATTTGTTTTTTTTTTAAATATTTCTAGACCTTGCTTAACAAATGCTCTATTAAGTCCAACTAGTGGAACTACGTCACAAACTGTTCCGAGAGATACTAAATCTAAATAATTTAATAAATTTGGTTCATTAATATTATTATCTTTGAACCATTTTAAATCTCTCAATTTTTTATTTAGAGCAACAAGAAACATAAAACATACTCCTGCAGCACAAAGATATTTTAGATTCGAATTATCATCGTATCTGTTTGGATTGACTATAGAATGTGCATCAGGAAGTTCTAACTCTGATTGATGGTGGTCTAATACTAATACATCTACATTCTTAGTTTTAGAATAATTAATAGCCTCAAAAGATAACGTGCCACAATCTACAGTAAATATTAATTTTGATTCATTTCTAATTAACTTTTCAAAACCTTTTTTGCTAGGTCCATAACCTTCAGTTTTCCTATCTGGAATATAAATTTCTACATCTTGATTAATTGATTTAAAAAAATTTCCCAATAAAGCTGAAGATGTAGCTCCATCAACGTCATAATCACCAAATATTCCAATTTTATTTTTTTTTTGTATGCTTTCAACAGTTCTGGAAACAGCTTTTTCCATATCCTTTAATATAAATGGATCTGGTATTAAATTTTTAATTTTAGGTTTCAAAAATAAATTAACATCTGCAACTTTAATCTTTCTAATTGCTATTAGCTTTGATGTTATTTCACTCAAATTTAAATTATCTTTTAAAAAATTAACAGACTCTTCGTTATAGGTTTTTGAAACCCAATCCTTACCAAGAACGGAACTCGTACTCATTTTTTTATAATATTTTTTACAATCTTTGATATTTTTTGACTTTTATGTAATGCAAATGTAGTAGCTTCAAATTCATTATCATTTATTAGGTTTATGCCTTTCAACATATCTCCGTCTGTAACTCCTGTTGCACAAAATATGACATCACCTTTTACCATATCGGAAATATTATACTTTCTTTTTAAATCAGTAATCCCCAATTTTTTTGCCCTTTTTACCTCAGCGTCATCGCTTAAAACAAGTCTAGTTTGCATTTGTCCGCCTAAGCAATCAAGTGCTGCGGCAGCTAATACTCCCTCTGGACCACCACCTACTCCTAAATAAATATCTGTATTTGAATTATTATCAACAACAGAGATAACACCTGTAACATCTCCATCTTGAATATAATTAATTTTCACATTCAATTTTTCCAAAGATTGAATAATTCTTTCGTGTCTGCTTCTTTTAAGAACGCATGCAGTTAGTTTATCGGGTTGAGTATTTTTAGCTTCAGCAAGAAGTTTTATATTTTTTTCAACCGAATTATCTAAATCTAAAAGATTATTTGGAAGATCTGGTCCGACTGCAATTTTCTCCATGTATGTATCTGGAGCAGACAATAAGTCACCTTTTCTTGTAACTGCTAGTACTGAAATAGCATTTGGTAAATTTTTTGCAGTAAAATTTGTTCCTTCTAGTGGATCTACTGCTATATCGATTTCTTCACCAATTCCTGTACCCACATTTTCACCAATAAATAACATTGGGGCTTCATCCATTTCTCCTTCACCGATAACAACCCTTCCTTTAATATTAATTTTATTTATTTCTGTTCTCATTTCATCAACAGCAGCTTGATCAGCTGCAATTTTATCATTTTTTCCTCTAAATTTTGAAGCTCCATATGCAGCTCTTTCTACTACTTTAATAAATTGATCCAAGTAGATGTTTTTAAGTGTCATTCAAACTTTTTCGATTCTTATAAATTTTACACTCTTATATATTTTTTTATTTTTGAAAATTTTTATCATTCTGTTAAGTTTCATGTTTTTAGATTGTTTTGTGATTAATATTAAAGAAAAAAGTCTATTGAAAGTATTCTTTTTTTTTATAATTTTTTGAATAAGAAATCTATTTTTTTTTTAATTTACCAATTATATTTTGGGCTAAATTCATATTTTTTAAATTCAAATCAAATCTTAAATAAGCTTCGTAATTTTCATTTGAAATATCTTTAAATTTATATTTATTTTTTTTATTTATTGGCGTGTTGAATGGTAATTTAATACCACCCTTCATTATTGATATAATATCTGATGATATTGCTGAAACAGTTGCTTTCGGACCAGCACCCTCGCCTATCATTTCTACTCTCCCTATTGGTTTGCCCTCTAAAACAACGTTATTTAATACACCATTAATTTTAGCTGTGTTTGAATTATTTTTAAGTAGGGCTGGAAAAACTTTTTGAACAATAAATTTATTATTTCTTTCTGCTAGGCCAAGTAGTTTAATTTTGTATCCAAGTTGATTTGCGTATTGAACATCGAATTGATCTATATTGTTTATGCCCTCGATATGAATATTTTTATAATCTATTACGCTATTAAAACATAGTGCTGAAAGTATCCTTAGTTTGTCAGCAACATCAAGTCCAGCTAAGTCTGCATTGGGATTTCTTTCTGCATAACCGAGACCCTGTGCTTTTTTAAGTGCGGAATCAAAATTCAATTTATCAAAATCCATAGATGATAATATAAAGTTGGTTGTTCCATTAAATATTCCATAAACTTTATTAATTTCATTCGTTATCAAACCGTCTTTAATACTTCTGATGACAGGAATTCCTCCACAAACTGCAGCTTCATATTCTAAATTTACTTTATTTTTTTCAGCAATTTTTGCTAATTGATTTCCATATTTAGATATAAGTGCCTTGTTGGCTGTAACAACATGTTTTTTATTCTTTAATGCAGAGAATACTAATTTTTTTGCTGGTCCCTCTGCACCTCCTATTAACTCTACTATTAAGTCTATTTTGCTAATTTTGGGTGCATCTAAATAATTTTTTAACCATTTGTTTTTTGGTACTTTAAATTTTCTTTTTTTGTCACATATAAAAGCAATATTTAAATCCACTTGGTATTTTTTGGAGAGAATTTTCCTTTTTTGTTTTAAAAAAGTATAAAGGTAGGAACCTATGTTGCCTAAACCAATAATAGCAATATTTAGTTTCTTTTTCATAAAAAATTTAATTAGTTATATCAGGAAAGTCTTTTTCTTTTCCTATTTCCATAACTATTTTAGATATTTTGTCTATATCACATTCCTCTAAATTTTTACATATTCTAATAAAAGTTATTTTAGATTTTTGTTTTTTTGGTTTGGTTTTTTTTATATTATTTAATTTTACTTGATCTTGTTTGATTTTTTCAACTGGTTTTTCAATCTCTTTAATTTTTAACTTAGCCAATTTTTTTCTTTCCTTTATTTTTTCATCTATTTTCTTTTTTTCGTCTTTTACAATAATTTTGTTTTTAGTTGCTAACTTATCTTTAAGAAGATTTAATTCAACTAAATCAAAGTATTCGTTGTCTTCTTTTTTAGTATCAATAGTATAAATTTCTATAGAGATATTATTATTAAAATACTCTTCAGCTTCAGCTTTATTTGCACACTTGTGGTCGCCACATATATAAACTTTTTCAACTTTATTAAGTGGTCCAGCACACTGGATTATGAAAAGAAAAAGTATAATTTTTAAAACTTTCATTTAAGACCAGTTTTTTCATTTAAATTATAAATAATATTCATGTTTTGAACTGCTTGTCCTGATGCACCTTTTATTAAATTATCTATTGCAGATAGTATCATTATCTTTTTACTGCCTTTTAATTTGCAAACACTAATTTCACATAAATTTGTATTTATTACATTTTCTGTGCCTAAATTTTTGTTAATTGGTAATATTTTTACAAAGTTATTTTTTTTATGAAAATTTTTAAGTTCATTGTGAATTTTATTGATTGTGACACTTTCCTTCGGCTCAACATAAATTGTTGATAACATTCCTCTAAAAGTAGGTATTAAATGAGGAGTAAAGTTATAATGTATTTTTGATTTAGTTGCCTTTTTAAATTCCTGATCAAGTTCAGCTGTGTGTCTGTGATTTAATATACCGTAAGCTTTTATTGCGGAAAAAATATTTTTATGTGTAAACTTCTTTTTAAGATTTTTTCCAGCACCTGAATAACCTGACTTGGAGTCAATTATTATATCTTTTGAATTCAATAGTTTCTTTTTTAAAAGCGGTAATATTGGTAATTGTATTGATGTAGGATAACAACCGGGACAAGCTATAATTTTAAATTTTTTTAAATCTTTTTTGGCAAACTCTGTAAGTGAATATTTTGAAAATTTTAATAATTCGGGAGAAGAATGTTTTAATTTATAAAATTTATAAAAATCTTTTTTATTAGATAGTCTAAAATCAGCAGAAAGATCAATTATTTTTAAATTATATTTTTTAATTAATTTTTTTGCAAGAATTTGAGATTGCCCAGTTGGTAACGAGCAAAAAAGAACATCAATTTTATTCCATTCTACATTTTTTAAATTAGATATTTTTGGTAATTTTTTTTTAATTCTTTTATCAAAAAATTGAATATTTTTACCAATTTTTTTTTGGGCACAAAGATATTTAATGCTTACTCTCGGATGAGAAGCAAGTATTTTTATCAAGTCTAGCCCTACATATCCAGTTGCACCAGCAACTGCTATATTAATTTTATTTAATGACATAATTTCCTTATATCACTTCTATTGTTAATGAAAATAAACGATTTATCTTTTAGAGAATTGGAAACTTCTCCGGGCTTTTTTACGACCGTATTTTTTTCTTTCAACTTTTCTTGAGTCTCTAGTGACTAATTTGTTTTTTTTTAGGGTTTTTTTAAGACCACCATCTATACTTACTAAGGCTCTTGATAAACCATGTATAATTGCGCCAGCTTGACCAGATAAGCCTCCACCTGTCACTCTACATTTAACATCGTATTCTGCTGATGCATTTATTTCATTTAATGGTCTAGCAACCAAAATTTGGTGAACAGGTCTTTTGAAATAATCCTGCATGTACTTTCCGTTTACATAAATTTTTCCAGATCCTTTTTTAACCCAAACTCTCGCAATGGATTTTTTTCTTCTACCAGTAGCGTACTTGCTATCTTTGAAATCTAATTTTATTTTTTCAATTTTTTTTGAAGCTATATCTACGTTTGGATTATTCATATGTTTTCAAGGAATTTTTTTTATTTAGTTGAGAAAACTTTATTTCAACAGGATTTTGTGTTGAGTGTGGATGTTTATCGCCATAATACATTTTGAGTTTTCCTAATTGTTTTTTTGCCAAAGGTCCACCTGGTAACATTCTCTTAACTGCAAATTTAAGAATATCTTGTGATTTGTTTTTTTCTTTAAGATTAAAAGGTTTTGTCTCTTTAATTCCGCCAGGGTGTCCAGTATGTCTATAATATTTTTTATCAGTAAATTTTTTTCCAGTAAATTTTATTTTTTCAATATTTGTAACAATTACAAAATCTCCGTTATCTATGTTTGGATTGTATTGAGGTTTATTTTTCCCTCTTAATAATTTTGAGATATATGCAGCTAATCTACCAACAACAACGTTATCAGCATTAACTATATACCAATTATTTTTCAAATCTTTTTTTTTTGTGAACGGTGTCATAAAACTTGCGCATAATTACAAGTTTTTATTTTCGGTGTCAATTACAAACTCTTCTTTTTTAAAGGCAAAACTCAAATTAATAGAAGTAATTAGTAATAGCGTGGTAGAAATTTGATGAAGGGAAGCATAAATAATATTTAAACCGCTTACCAATGTAATTACTCCTAAAAATATTTGTACGCAAACCATAACCAATACGTAGGTCAAAGGAGTATATAAGTATTTCATTTTTTTGGAAAAAATATAAAAAGTTAATCCTAAAATATATATAAAAATTATATATGCCATATTCCTATGTAAAAATTGCACAATTGAAGGTTCTGAAAAGAAATCTGAATTTAATAAATTTGATAAAATTATATCATCTGGAAAAAAGTTATTGTTCATGGAGGGCCATGTTTGGTAAATTTTTCCAGCGTCTAGTCCAGAAGTAAAAGCCCCTAAAGTAATTTGGATAAAAATTAATAACACAAAAAATTTAAATAAAGAACCATTTTTAAAAAAATGAAAAAAATATTTATTTTGATTATTTTTTATATTTAAAAAATACCAAAAAATAGATGCAAATAAAATTAGCGCGATATTAAGGTGGATAGCTAATCTATAATGACTTACAGTAGTATTTTCTACTAATCCACTTTTAACCATATACCAGCCAATAAAACCTTGTAAGAGTATTAATAAAAATAAAATAGAAAATTTTATATTAAATTCTTTTTTAAATACTCCTTTTGACAAAAAAAAAACAAATGGAATTAAAAATAAAAGTCCAAAAACTCTTCCTAAAATTCGATGTATATATTCCCAATAATAAATAACTTTAAACTCACTTAAAGTCATAGTTGGAAATAACTGACTATACTGTGGGATCTGTTTATAGAGAGCAAATACTTCAGACCAAGATTCATTTGAGAGTGGAGGTAAAATTCCGGTAAATAACTCCCACTTAGTAATAGATAAACCTGAGTCTGTTAGTCTTGTTAGCCCCCCAACTACAATTATTATTGATAAAAAAATTAATAAGGATAGCAGCCAGAAACTTACATAATTCTTATAATTATTATTTTCTAAAATCATTTAGTTGCATTTGTTATATTATATTCTATAAATTTTTATTAACATAAATGTCGCTATATGAAAAAAAATAATCTATCAAAACTTAGAAAAAAGCTTGATGCTTTGGATGAAAAATTGCTCGTATTTATTAAGAAGAGGATAAATCTAGTTAATCAAGTATTAAAAAACAAAAAATATAAAAATCAAATTGTTGATAAAAAAAGAATTATAGAAATTCATAAAACCATAAGAAAAAAATCGATTAAAAATAAAATTGATCCAGATTTGACAAAGAGAATTTGGAAATCAATGATTAAAGGCTTTATAGAGTACGAATATAAGAATTTTAAAAAAAAATAAATTATTTACTATGAGGTGGAAGTTTTTTTTCAACAAAAAACTCGTGCTTTCTAGTACTTGGATTATATTTTTTCACTTTTAATTTAACTTTTACTTTTTCACCCTTTGTAGGTTTTTTAGCATAATAGAAAAAGGAACTATCGGGTTTAGCTTCGGGCACCAATCTAACTTTAATTGAACTTTTTTTAGCCATTCTTTAATCCTTTAATTTTATTTAAAATAATCTTAATTCTTTGTGCTTTGTATTTCAAGGAACTTTGAAAATTTTTTCTCTTTATATCTAAATCTAAATGTTCGTCAAGTTTATCTGATTTTCGATTTAGTAACTTTTTTGCGCCCATTATTGTATATCCTTGTTTTTTTAAAAGTTCATAAATAATTTTTAATATATCTATATCTTTTTCCGTATAGTATCTTCTGTTGCCATCAAAAGTTATCGGTTTTATTTGTTTAAACTCTTTTTCCCAGAAACGTAATGTGTGTGTTGAAATTGAAATTTCTTTTGAGACTTCCCCAATTGACTTATATATTTTTCTATCCCTATTCATTGATCACTCTTTTGAAATTTTTTGATGGATAAAAAGCAACTGTCTTTCTGGCATCTATTTCGTGAATTTGACCTGTTTTGGGATTTCTGCCTATTCTTGACTTTTTATTCAGTGTTTTAAAGGTTCCAAAACCTTTTATCTTTACAATATTTTCAGAGTTAAGACCGTCTACAATTATATTTAAAATTTCATTTAAAATTTTTTCAGAAAGCGATAAAGGGGTACCTAGTGAACTATTAATAGTTTTTAGTATTTCATCTTTAGTTATATTAAATCTCTTCATTTAAATTTTGAGTATGCGAAAGGTTAGATTTTATCTTATCCATAAGTTTTCCTTTTGCAATTTTATAGCAAAGCTCAACTGAGTAAGAAAATCCCAAACCATCTGTGCCTCCATGACTTTTGACTACAGGCCCAGTTAAACCTAAAAAAATTGCTCCATTATATTTTCTTGGATCAAGACGGTCTTTAAATCTTTTTAATGAAAAATAAGAAAAAATTGCTGATAGTTTTGACAAAAAATTTTCAGATAATGCTTTTTTTAAATTCTTAGTTAAAAAATCAGCGGTTCCTTCGGCAGTCTTGAGTGCAACATTTCCAGTAAAACCATCAGTTACAATAACGTTGGTGTCTCCTTTTGTAATATGATTTCCCTCAATATAACCACGAAATTCAAAATCGCCAAATTGATCTAGTTGTTTTAATTTTGCATAAGTGCTTTTTAAAATTCCAGTACCTTTAATTTCTTCTGATCCAATATTCAATAATGAGAGTTTTGCTTTTTCATTCGGGAAAAGTGATTTAAAAAGAGCTGAGCCCATTTCCGAAAAATCTATTAAATTTTTTTCACTACACTCAACATTTGCTCCTAGATCCAAAACGATATTCATATTATTTTCATTGGGCCACAAACCGGCTAATGCTGGTTTATCAACATTCTCAAGAGTTTTTAAAATCATTTTTGACATAACTAATAAGACGCCAGTATTTCCGGCTGACAAAGTAACATCAGCGGATAAATCAATTTGTGATTGAATAGCTTTCCACATACTTGAATTCTTTCCTTTTTTGATAGAAGACATGGCAGATAATTCATTTGATACAACTATCTTTGTATCAAAAATTTTATAATTATTTTTTAGATATTTATAATTACTTAATTTCTGATTAATAAGTGTTTCATCTCCAAATAAATAAAAAATATAATCATTTATGTTCTGATTTCTTTTTATAAAGAGATTTAAACCTTCTAGTGTCTTATTTGGAGAGTTGTCTCCACCCATTACATCAATTGATATTTTAACTTTATCTAACATGTAGGTTTTTAAATTTAGACTATTTATCTAAAATTTTTTTTCCGTTATACGTACCCGTTTTTAGATCTATATGATGAGATAGTCTGTATTCACCACTTTTTTTGTCTTCAATGACATTTGCCCCAACAATTCGATGATGTGATCTTCTTTTGTTTCGCCTTGAAGTAGATGTTTTTCTTTTAGGTACAGCCATGATAAATTATTTAAGTTTAAATTCTATAGAACCGTTTAGCACATTATCGATATTACAATCAAAACAAAAATCATTAAATTGATCCATATATTTAGCCAATTTATCGTTATTTTGTTCATTAATTTTTTTATTATTGAAGAAATATTTGTTTAATAAGTCTGACTGTTCTTTGAATGATGTAAAATCATTTTTATCTAACTTATATAAAATATCATAAAATATTTTGTTTAAATTTTTCATAGTGTTATTAACCTTTGTATCACCATAACCTAATTCTCGTATGTTAATTTCAATATTTTGAAAAATGTTATCAAATGACTCTTGAAATATTTTCTTGTTCTTCTCGCTCTTTTTTAATCTTAAAACAATAATAAAATGGAAGAAAATAAGTAAAACTCTAGTTTCAAAATTATCATTTAATTTAAGTTCATTGTAGAAGAATTTATTTCGTGATAATTCCACTAATTTATTGTAAAGTTTATTGCTATGTTTTTTATAAGAAGCGAACATTTTAAAATATTATTATTATTATCTTTTTTTTTAATGAATTGCCAAAATAATAAAGTCGTAAAAAGTCACGGTATAATCTTTCTTGATAAGAGGGAAACTCTAATTAAAACAAATATTAGTAATAAAAATGATGTTATTAATGTTTTGGGACAACCCCATGTTAAATCTATTAAAGATGAAAATACTTGGTTCTATATCGAAAGAACAAAGATTAGAGGTGGTGTTCATAAGTTAGGCAAAGATGAGTTTTTAAATAATAACGTTTTGGTTGTTAAGTTTAATAAATTAGGAGTTTTAGAGGAAAAACTTTTTTATGACAAAAACAAGATGAACAAACATGAATTTTCTAAAAGTGTTACAGACAATGTAGTAACAAGAGGTACTTTTCTAGACTCATTTTTATCTAGTTTAAGAAACAAGATGAGAACAAATAGTCCTAGAAATAAAAAATAATTATATTTTAATGAGAAATTACAGCTAATAGTAATAGAGCAACAATATTAGTAATTTTTATCATTGGGTTCACTGCGGGACCTGCCGTATCTTTATATGGGTCACCGACTGTATCACCAGTCACAGCTGCTTTATGCGACTCAGAACCTTTTCCACCATAATTTCCATCTTCAATAAATTTTTTAGCATTATCCCAAGCTCCACCACCAGCTGTCATTGATATTGCAACAAAAAGACCTGTAACTATAACTCCTAAAAGCATTGCTCCAACCGAAGATAAAGCTGCTTCTAAACCACCAATAGAATAAATGACTAAATATAAAATTATTGGCGAAAGTACAGGTAATAAAGATGGTATAATCATTTCTTTAATCGCAGCCTTAGTTAACAAATCAACTAGCCGACCGTAATCAGGTTTTCTTTTTCCTTTCATTATTCCAGGAATTTTTTTAAATTGTCTTCTTACCTCTATTACGACAGCTCCTCCTGCTCTTCCAACAGCTTGCATTCCCATTGAACCAAATAAGTAAGGTAACATACCACCAAATAATAATCCTATAACTACAAATGGATTAGATAAATCAAAACTAACATCGATACCTTCTAAGGGTGATCCTGATACTTTAGAGAAAAATTTAATGTCTTCTGTGTATGCAGCAAACAAAACTAATGCGCCCAAACCAGCTGATCCTATTGCATAGCCTTTAGTTACAGCTTTTGTAGTATTACCCACAGCATCTAAAGCGTCTGTAGTTTTTCTAACATTTTTTGGTAATTTTGACATCTCAGCTATTCCACCGGCGTTATCTGTTACTGGTCCATAAGCATCTAATGCAACAACCATTCCGGTTAATGCTAACATAGCTGTTACAGCTATTGCAATTCCAAATAAACCGGCCAATTGATTAGTAATTATTATTCCAGCTACTATTATTATTGCAGGTAATGCTGTTGCTTCCATTGACACAGCTAATCCCTGAATCACGTTTGTTCCATGCCCAGTTGTCGAAGATTTAGCTACACTTTTTACAGGTCTATAATTTGTACCTGTATAATATTCAGTAACCCATATAATTAATCCAGTTACTGCTAAACCTACAACTCCACAGTAATATAAGTCCATGCCCGAAAAACTTTTGTCACCTACTTTAAATATATTTTCTAATCCAATAACATGTGATGTAATTGGATAAAGTAGGATTAATGAAATAATGGCTGTCACTATAAAACCTTTATAAAGAGCACCCATAATGTTTTTGCCCTTACCTAGTCTCACAAAAAATGTTCCTATTATTGAAGCGATTATACATCCACCGCCTATAGCAAGAGGATAGATCATCATATCCGCATTACTTACGAAAAAAATTGAACTTAAAACCATGGTAGCAACTATTGTTACTGCATATGTTTCAAATAAATCTGCTGCCATACCAGCGCAATCACCTACATTGTCTCCTACATTGTCAGCTATCACAGCTGGGTTTCTCGGGTCATCTTCCGGAATTCCTGCCTCAACTTTGCCGACTAAATCTGCGCCTACATCAGCTCCTTTTGTAAAGATTCCGCCTCCTAATCTTGCAAAAATTGAAATTAGCGAAGCTCCAAAACCTAGGGCTATTAAAGCATTTATTAATTCTCTACTATCTACGTTAAAAGTCAAAAGAGCCCAGTAATATAAAGAGATAGCTAAAAGTGCTAAGCCAGCAACCAAAAGTCCAGTTATGGCTCCTGATTTAAATGCCATAGTAAGTCCACTTTGTAAACTTTTTCTTGATGCTTCAGCTGTTCTAACATTTGCTTTAACTGAAATTAACATTCCAATATAGCCAGCAACACCAGATAACAATGCTCCTATCAGATATCCTAAACCAACAAGTAGACTAAAAAAATAACTAATAATAATTAGGACAACTACACCGACGATGGCTATAGTTTTGTACTGTCTATTTAAATATGCTTTAGCACCAATTTGAATTGCTTCCGCAATTTCTTGCATTTTTGAATTTCCAGGGCTAGATGAAACTATTTGATTGCTTAAAAAGTAACTATAAATTACTGCGATAATTCCGGCTAATATAATTAAAAATAAATTTTCCAATGATATATCTCCACTAATGATTTGTTAAAAAAATGGAAATTGCCAAAAAAAACCATAAAAGGCAAGAATAATTAATTATCTTTTCTTAAATTTTGTGAGATTTTGTCTAAAACTGCATTTAAATAGCCTTTATGAGCGCTCTCCAAAAAAAAATCTGAAATTTTAACATATTCACTAACTATTACATTTACTGGTGTTTTGTGACTAAACATAAGCTCATAAGTTGCTGAGAGAATCATTAACTTAAGAATAAGATCAGTTCTTTCTGGGTTGAACTCTTTTTGTAAAATCGTTTTTAAATTTTCAAGAAGGAGCTCTTCTCTCTCAATGGTTCCAGATATGGTATCTTTGATAAATTTTTTATATCTATGCTTTTGAATCTCAATATTAGAACTTTTATTCAAATAGTAACCATATAATTTTTGAATAACAATAATTCTTGGGTTGTTGTTTGGATTAGACCCTTCCATTACTTTATCTTTAAAACCTCTATAATTGCATCAGCAGCCTCTTTGCCTTTATTATATCTTTTAGACGCTTGGTTTTTATTAAATAATGTAATAATCGAATTTCCAATTGGTTTTTTGTAAGTTATAGATAAATCCATTATTGCGTTCGTTATTGCGCTTGAAATTAAATCAAAATTTGCTGTTTGGCCCCTGATAATGCAACCAATTGCAATAAAAGCATCAAATTTTTTAGCAAGTCTTGATATAGTTACTGGAATTTCAAAAGCACCTGGTACTTTATAATCCTTCACTTTATAAACTCCATACTTTTTTAATTCATTTTTAGCGCTCAAAAGTAATTTTTTTGTAATACCACTATTATAAGTTGAGATAACTATACAAATTTTTGGTTTCATTTAATAATTTCCTGTTTCTTTATTTCTATTCCGTAGCCTTTAAGTGCTATAACACGTTTTTTTGCTCTTGAAACTAATATCATTTTTTTTATTTTTAATTCTTTGATAATTTGTGCACCAACCCCATAGTATCTAAGTATTCTATTATTTTCAGAAGAAATTGGTTTGGAGTTAGACCCTGTTACAAGTATTAAAGCAAAGTTTCCAAATTTATTTAAATATTTTAAAGAGTTCTTAAAAATATTTTTATTAAAGTTAAAAAAGCTGCTTGGTATATTTGTTGAGATAACTCTTACTCTTATCGATTTATTTTTATTAAACTTACCTTTTATTAAGGCATAATGCTCCAATCCATCTAATTTATTTTTAAAAGTTTTAATATCGAAATTTCCAAATTTTTTAATCTTTATTTTTTTTGTTGATACATTCTTGATTAGTTTTTCATTTTTTAATCTGTAGGAAATTAAATCTTCAATTTTAGCAATTTTTAATTTGTGTTTTTTTGCGAATGGAATGAGGTCATTATATCGAGCCATAGTTCCATCTTCATTCATAACCTCACATATTACTGCACTAGGATTTAATTTTGCTAATTTTGAAATATCTACTGATGCTTCAGTATGTCCAGCTCTTTCAAGAACGCCACCATTTTTTGCTACTAGAGGAAAAACATGGCCGGGCGAGACTATATCTTTTTTACTTGATGAAGGTTTAATGGCCACCTTAATTGTTTTTGATCTATCGTGTGCGGATATTCCAGTCGAAATACCTTTTTTTGATTCAATTGAAACAGTAAAAGCGGTTTGTGTTCTAGATTTATTTATTAATGACATTAAAGGTAAATTAAGTTTTTTAACTTTATTAGATGTTAATGCTAAACAAATTAAACCTCTACCATGTTTCGCCATAAAATTAATTTTTTTAGGATTAATTTTTGATGCTGGTACTACTAAGTCTCCTTCATTTTCTCTATCTTTGTTGTCAACCAAAATAAACATTTTTCCTCTTTTGGCATCTTTAATAATTTCAACTATAGATGATGAGTTTTTTTTCATTTCATTTATAAATATTATTTAAATATTTGCCTACAATATCAAATTCAACGTTAACTTTATCTCCCTTTTTTAGTTTAACTAAGTTTGTAAGTCTTAGAGTGTGTGGGATAATAGTGATTTGAAAACTATTTTTTGTAACTTTAGAAACTGTAAGTGATACACCAT
>CACGJO010000004.1 GCA_902573425.1 uncultured Pelagibacteraceae bacterium | reverse complement strand
AGGATTATATTTTTTAGCAAAATCGTAAACTGTCCTTGTTTTACCTCCGATATTCAAAATTCCTTTTTTATTAATTATTTGAAATAAGATTTTTGCTATATCTTCATGAAAGATAAAATTTAACTTAATATTGCTAAAGGCTTTTTTATGAATAAAAGGTTTTTCAGTCATACAAGCTCTCAAGATTAATGAATTTTTGTACATTTGAACCGCACATTCCCCACCTAATTTAGACCAAGCATAATTATTCCACGGAAGAACAGAATCGGTTTCTTTATAATTACCTTTTTTTCCAGGATAAACATAACTTGTTGAAAAATAAATAATTTTAATATTTAATTCTGAACATGCCCTCACTAAATTAGAAGTTCCAATTATATTTAAATTGATACTTTTAACTAAATTAGTTTCATGAGATTTCATCGGTCTAGACATACCAGCTAAGTGAACAACGTAATTTGCTTTATTTTTTTTTAAATAATTTTTAATTTTATTAAAGTTTGTTATATCTAAATATTTTTTTGAGGGGTAAATAACATTATATTTTGTTTTAATTTTTTTTAACTCGTTCGCAAATCTTCCTGATCCACCAGTTACTACAATTTTTTTTTTCATACTTTCAAACCTAATCTTTTAGTTATATTCTTTTTAGAAATTTGTTTAAAATAATTATAATTTTTTGAGTACCATTCAATTGTTTTAAAAAGACCTTTAGAAATAGAAGTTTTGTATTTCCATTTAATTTCTCTCTTTATTCTATTTGAATTTAAAGCATACCTTTCGTCATGACCTGGCCTATCTTTTACAAAAATAATTTTAGTATTTTTGGAAATTTTTATTTTATTTCTTTTTGCAACATCTAACAATCTTGAAGCAATATCAGTGTTTTTTAATTTTATATTTGTACCAATATTATAATTCCTTCCATTTTTGCCTTTCAAAAAAATTTTAAGCAATGCTTCACAGTTATCTTTTACATAAATCCATTCTCTAATATTCTTTCCATTTCCATAAAGTGGCAAAGGCCTATTATTTAAAATATTAAAAATCATTTTTGGTATAAATTTTTCTGGATGCTGATTAGGACCATAATTATTACAAGGATGAGCTATTAATATTTTAGTACCGTAAGTTCTACTATAAGATTTTAAAAATTGATCTGCTGCAGCTTTAGATGCTGAATAGGGAGAACTAGGATTATAATTGTGATTTTCACCTGCACTTTGTTTTTTAGGAATATCACCATACACTTCATCTGTCGAAACTTGTAAAAGTTTCAACTTTTTTTGTTTTTTATTTTCAAACTTTCTTATTGCTTCTAGCAAACTATAGACCCCAACAATATTAGACCTTATAAAATGGTGTGCTTTGTCAATAGATCTATCAACGTGAGTTTCTGCAGCTAAATTAAATATACCTATTGGTTTATGTTTTTCTAAAATTTTTAATATTCGAGACGTTTTGTTTATATCTAAATTATAAAATAAGTAATTACGGTTTTGCTTAAAACCCTTTATATTATAAGAATTAGCTGAATAACTTAATTTATCTATATTAATTACAAAATATTTTTTTTTAAGTAAAAGTCTAATTAAATTGCTTCCTATAAACCCAGAGCCACCAGTTACAATAATTTTTTTCATTATAATTTTACAAATAAGACATGATCAATTAAGTTAAAGTTTTAAAATAATTAGAGTATAAAATCAATTATGTTTAAATAATGTCAATTAAAGATATAACTATAGTAATAACATCCTTTAAAAGCGAAAACAAAATCAGAAAATGCTTAAATTCTATAGATAAGCAATACAAAGTTGTTAACGTAGAAAATTCAAATGATCAAGTTTACAAAACAAAAATAGAAAGGGAATTTAAAAATGTTAAATGTATTCTTTCTGGAGAAAATATTGGTTATGGAAAAGGAAATAATATTGGACTAAAAGAAGTTAAAACAAAATATGCTTTAATACTTAATCCTGATACCGAACTTTTTCCTGACACAATAACTAATTTTTTTAAAATGGCCGAGGAAAATCCAGGATTTGCGATGATACAGCCTAATACCATCGAGGATAAAAAGAAATTTATAAGCTTTACTTTATCTTCAAAAAGTAATTGGTGGGATCATGGCATCGAGTTAAATCGAAAATTAATTAAAAGTATAAGAGGTCATGCTTTATTTCTTAATCTTCAAAAATTTGAGAACATAGGTTTTTTTGATGAAAACATTTTCTTTTTTTTGGAAGAAACTGATTTAGCTATGAGGCTTTTTGAAAATAGAAAAAAAGTTTATTTTTGTGCGCCAATAATAATTTTTCACGAAGGAGGTAAGTCTCACGAAAATAAAATTAACCATCAAATGGAACTTTCTAGAAATTGGCATTGGATGTGGTCTACTTTTTATTACAATAAAAAATACAAAGGTTTTATAAATTCATTAATTATCGTATTTCCCAAACTTATATCATCACTTTTTAAGTATTTCTTTTTTTTTATGATTATGAAGAAAGAGAAAAAAGAAATTTATTACCAAAGATTTTCGGGTCTTGTGAACTCAATATCTGGAAAAAAATCATGGTACAGACCTAAAGTATGATTATTTATTGATTTGACATATTTTTAATATAAAAATTAATACCAATGAAAAAAAATAAAGTATTTATCACCGGCGCTGCAGGCTTTTTAGGATCTCATCTAGCAGAAAAATTATCAGAAATGGGTCACGAAGTAGTTGGCGTTGACAATATGATGGGAGGTTATGAAGATAATGTTCCAAAAAATATAAAATTTCATAAAATAGATTGTTGTGATCTTAAAAAAGTAAAAGAACTTATGAAAGGTGCTAACATCGTATATCATTGTGCCGCAACAGCGCACGAGGGTCTGTCAGTTTTTTCTCCGTATGAAATAGGAAAAAATAATTATTTAGCTTCTGTTTCAGTATTTTCTGCCGCTATATCAAACAAAGTCAAAAGGATAATTTTTTGTTCTTCTATGGCCAGATACGGTTCGCAAAAATACCCTTTCACTGAAGATATGAAAACAAATCCAACAGACCCATATGCAATTTCAAAGGTTGCTGCAGAACAAACTCTTATAAATTTATGTGAGTTGAATAAAGTAGAGTGGGTGATTGCTGTTCCACACAATATAATAGGACCAAAGCAGAAGTATGACGACCCTTTTAGAAATGTTGTATCAATTATGTTAAACAGAATGTTGCAAAATAAAGCTCCAATTATTTATGGAGACGGAGAGCAAAAACGATGTTTTTCCTATATAGACGATTGTTTAAGTTGTCTTATACCGATGAGAGATCAAGTAAATTTAAACAAACAAATAATAAATATTGGACCTGATGAAGAGTTTGTAACCATAAATAAAGTAGCTGAAATGTGTTCTAATATATCTGGGAGCAATTTAAAACCAATTTATAAGCCTGATAGACCACAAGAAGTCAAGCACGCTACTTGTTCAGCTGATAAAGCAAGAAAACTTTTAAATTATAAGACTACCGTTGACCTTAAAACAGGTATAACAAAAACATTTGATTATATAAAAAAAAGGGGGGTAAAACCTTTTGACTATTATATAAATGTTGAAATTCAAAACGAATTAACACCGTCAACCTGGATAAAAAAAGAGATATAATTAGTGACCAGGAAAATCTATTAAGCTTTCAGTAAAATAAGAATTATCTTTTAATTTTTGGTTACCACCTAAATCAAACAAATTTATTATAAAAATAAAACCAGCAACTTTCCCCTTTGAAATCTCCACCAATTTTGCCCCTGCTTCAGCTGTACCTCCAGTAGCAATTAAATCATCTATAATTAAAATATTGTCATCTTTATTAATAGAATCTTTGTGTACCTCTATTGTGGCTCTACCATATTCTAATTCAAAATCGACAGAGTGTCTTTCAGCAGGTAACTTATTTTTTTTTCTCATCATTATAAGAGGTTTTTTCAACCTATAAGAGACAACAGCAGCAAAAATAAATCCTCTGGACTCTATAGCTGCAACTTTATCAAATTTAATTTTTTTTGATATTTCTATAATTTTATCAACACTAAAATTAAAAGCCTCAGGGTCTTTTATTAAAGTTGTTATATCTCTAAATAAAATGCCTTTTTTTGGGTAGTCAGGTATTGATCTAATATATTTTTTTAAATCCATATTTTACTTCATTATCTAACAAAAAAAGATTAATAATTAAATCATGAAAAATAGAATTCTTGGGATAAATAGAAAACTTGGCATAATTGGAGGTAGCGGTTTGTACAAAATAGAAGGTTTTGAAAAAACAAAATGGAAAAAAATTGAGACATCATGGGGGAATCCATCGGACTTAATTATGACAGCTAAGTTTTATGGTAATGAAATATGTTTCATTCCTAGACATTCTCGAGGACACAAAACAAGTCCAACAAATATAAATTTCAGAGCAAACATTGATGCCATGAAACAAATGGGTGTTACAGATATAGTGTCTGTTTCGGCTGTAGGATCTTTAAAAGGAAATTTATCACCAGGCACTTTTGTTATAGTTGATCAATTTATAGACAGAACTTTTTCTAGATCAAAAACTTTTTTTGACGACGAAATTGTTGCACATGTTTCTATGGCACAGCCAACAAGTAAAGCGCTAAGAGATTGTAGTGCTGAAGCATTAAAAAAATTAAAAATTAAATACCAAATGGGAGGTACCTATGTTGTTATGGAAGGACCACAATTTTCTACATTTGCCGAGTCAAATTTATATAGATCCTGGAAAGCAGACGTAATTGGAATGACAAATATGCCAGAAGCAAAATTAGCTAGAGAAGCGGAAATTAGATATTCCACAATCGCTATGGTTACCGATTATGATTGTTGGCAGTCAGAAAATGAAGAAGTTGATGTAGAAATGGTTATTAATACTCTTAAAAATAATGCAACGAATGCTCAAAATATGATTAAAGAAATTATCAAAACATTTAAATATTTTTCTGTAGAAAAAGATCCAACAAATAATTGTTTAGATACAGCTATTATAACTGACCCAAAAATAAGAACAAAAAAAACAATAGAAAAATTAAAATATATTGCTGGCAGAGTGCTTAAAAAATAATGCGTATCAATGGAAAAGTATTTAGAACAATCTGGTTTGAAGATAATATAGTAAAAATTATTGACCAAACTAAACTTCCACATAAATTTATAATAAAAGATTTAAAAAATATAAAAGACGCTTTAAATGCAATAAAAACAATGGAAGTCAGGGGAGCGCCACTAATAGGAGCAACTGCTGCATACGGTTTAGTATTAGCAATAATTGAAAGAAATGATAAATCTTTTTTAAAAAAAGTCAGTGAGGATTTAATTGGCTCCAGGCCTACGGCTATAAATTTAAAATGGGCAGTCGACCGAATGATGGAAAAATTATCAAGAGTAAATAGTAATGATATTTTGAAAATAGCAATTTCTGAAGCAAAAAATATTTGTGAAGAGGATATAAGTTTTTGTAAAAATATTGGTCTGAATGGTTTAGGAATAATTGAGGAAATTTATAGAAAAAAAAAAGATACAGTAAATATTTTAACTCACTGTAATGCTGGATGGCTTGCCACAATTGACTGGGGAACAGCAACTTCACCAATTTACCATGCTCATCAAAAAGGTATTAAAATTCATGTTTGGGTTGATGAAACCAGACCAAGAAATCAAGGAGCAAACTTAACATCATACGAATTAAATGAGGAGGGAATACCAAACACAATAATTGCTGATAATACCGGTGGTATTTTAATGCAACAAGGTAAAGTAGATATGTGTATTACTGGAACAGACAGAACTCTTTCTTCTGGGGATGTAGCTAATAAGATTGGGACATACCTCAAAGCTTTAGCCGCTTATGATAACAAGATTCCTTTTTATGTAGCCTTACCAAGCTCAACAATTGACTGGAATCTAAAAAATTTTAAAAATATACCTATAGAGGAGAGAAATTCAGAAGAGTTATCACATATAGAGGGGCTAGATGAAAATAACAAACTAACAAAAATTTTAATTTATCCAAAAAAAAGTAAAGCTATGAATTTAGCCTTTGATGTTACTCCGGCTAAATACGTGACAGGATTGATAACAGAAAAAGGTGTTTGCGAAGCATCTTTAAAAGGATTAAAGAACTTATTTAAATGAAAAAACTTAGAGCACAAGTAATTAAATATGCAAAAAAATTGAACACAACAAATTTATCTGCATTAAGATCAGGAAACGTTTCTGTTAGGGTAAAAGAAAAAGGGGTTAATGGATTTTATATTACTCCCTCTGGAGCTAAATATTCATCTCTAAAAACAAAAGACATTGTTTTTGTTTCTTTAAAAGGCCGATTCGACAAAAAAAAAGACAAACCATCGTCAGAATGGCGATTTCATCAAGACATTTATGTGAATAAAAAAGATGCAAAAGCAATTGTCCATGCACATTCTACGTGTGCCACAGCAGTGTCCACTCATAATAAAACCATACCAGCCTTCCATTACATGGTTGGAGTTGCGGGTGGAAATGACATAAAATGCTCTAAATACGCTACTTTTGGAACAAGAAGTTTATCTAAGAATATTTTATCAGCACTGAAGAATAGGACAGCTTGCCTAATGTCTAATCACGGTCAAATAGCATTTGGAAAAAATTTAGATTATGCATTTGAGCTTGCACAAGAAGTCGAAAATATTTGCCATCAATATATAAATGCAATAAGAATTGGAATACCAAAAATTCTTACTAATAAAGAAATGAAAATTGTTTTAAGTAAGATGAAAAATTATAAAAGGAATTAGTTTTATAATGATTAAAGTTGGGGAACATATAACATTAGATTTTCTCGGGGTAAAAAAAGATTACCCGTCTGACTTTTACGAAAAAATTTTCTATAAAATTTCAAAAAAAGCTAATGTAGAATTGCTAAAAATTTCTAGTCATACATTTGAACCACAAGGCTTCACATCTGTAGCTTTATTAGCGGAAAGTCATATGAGCTTTCATACTTTTCCCGAGAGAGGAGTTGTAAGCTTTGATTTTTTTACATGTGGTAAAATCTCACCAAGAGTGGCCCTAAATATTTTAAAAAAAGAAATTAATCACACGAGAATAGTTGTGAATAATTTTGATAGAAGTAGCATTGCCTTGAAGGATGATATTTACAGTACACAGGGACAAAAAAAATACTATGTGGTTAATGATATTTTAGAAAAACTTGTTTCAAAAGTTGGTCAAAAATTAGAAATTTTAAATATAGAGGAGTTTGGTAATGCTTTATTTATAGATGATGAACTTCAAGTAGCAGAAAAAGATGAAAAACTTTATAGCTCAACTTTTGTGAAATCTGGAACAGATATTTGTAAAAAAAAAGGTATCGCAGCTGTAATAGGTGGTGGCGATGGCGGGGTTGTAAGAGAATGTCTGCAAAATGATTTCAATTTTGTTGACTGGTTTGAGCTAGATCCCCAGGTTGTCGAATTAAGTTATAAGCATTTGCCCAAAATTACATCTAGAATTAAAAAAAGTAATAAAGTTAAAACATATTGGGGGGATGCATTTAAAAGTATAAAGTCTATTGAAAATTCCAAATACGATAATATATTTGTAGATCTTAATGATGATCAGTATTGTATAGATCTAGCAAAGCGCAATATGAAATACCTAAAGAGAATTTTAAAAAAAGGTGGAGCTATTACCGCTCAAGTAGGATGTCAGGACAAAAAACCTAAACAGGTTAAAAATTGGACAAAAGTTTTGCAGAGCAGCTTTGGTAATACAAATTTATCTGAAATTTTCATTCCAAGTTTTGATTGTAGATGGAATTTTATATCTTCATCCAATAAATAGTCACAATTGATCTCTAATTTAAGATACATTTTTAATTGAATTTACGAATTGAAGCTTATGTCAAATATTCTTATAATTAAACATGGATCTCTTGGAGATTTAATTCAAGCAAACGGTGCTATAAAAGATATTAAAAATAAATTTCCTACAGATAAAGTTTTACTATTAACAACACCACATTTCTCAGAGTTTATGCTTTCATGCCCCTACATCGACGGCGTCTTAATTGATCAAAGATTACCCAGATGGAACATTTTTTATTTGTTAAAACTAAAAAAAATGCTTAATAGGTTTGCTTTTTCAAAAGTATTTGATTTACAAAATTCATCTAGAACAAATTTTTATAAAAAATTTTTTTTTAAAAATGATATTTTTTGGTCTAGTAGCAATTCATTTTTATCTAAAGAAGATTCAATTGCACAAAAGAATTTACCTGTATTAACTAGAATGGAACTGCAACTTGAAAGATCTGGAATTTCTGAAAGAAAATTTACTAAAAAACCAGATCTTAGTTGGGCATTTAAAAATATAGGAAATATTATCAATCAAAATTTTGAAGGAAAATATATTTTAATTTTTCCTTTTTGTTCTCCAAAATTATACAAAAAAAAATGGCCCTACTATACTGACTTGATTAGTCTTTTGAAAAGGGACTTTGGTAAAGAATTTAATCTGGTAATAGCCCCAGGTCCTAACGAGATTGATGAAGCTAAAAAGTTTGATGTAAATGTTATTTTGAATAATGGATTACCCCTTAACATTAATGAATTAATTAGTTTAATAAATAATTCTAGTTACATTGTATCAAACGATACGGGACCAGCACATATATGTGCCCATTTAAATAAAAAGGGGCTTGTTTTATTTGGAAGTCATACAACACCCGAAAAAGTGAGTATAGAAAGTCAAAATTTTAAATCTATAAAGGTTGATAATTTAAAAAACCTTAATGTGACCGATGTATATGAAAAAATAAGAGAAAATTTAAATTAATTTTAAATACTTTTTAATTATTATCTTCCAATAAAAGTTCTCTGAAAATTTTTCTGCATTATTACCGTATTTTTTATAGTCGTCATTTTTAAAAAATTTAATTATATTTTCGTAAATAGACTCGATATTATCACCATCACATATTAGTCCTGTAGAATTTTCTTTAATTGCATCGCTAGCACCACCTATTTTACCCCCGATAGATCCAACGCCATAGCATGCAGCTTCAATAAATGATATTCCAAAACCCTCAACCGATTTTTTATGTAATATTGAAGGCATTAAAAACAAATTTGATTTTTTTAATAAAGCATTTTTTAGTTCTCCATCAATCGCAGACAGTAAAGTAACCTCATTATTTATTTTTAATTCCTTAACAAGTTTGGTTAAATTATTTTTCTCTACACCATCCCCAATACTTACGTATTTAATTTTTGGAAATATTTCCTTTAAATTTCTTATACACATAAGTATGTTTTGGTGATTTTTCCTTCTATCAAGTCTTGCAACGGTAATAATTTTGGGAAATGAGTCCTGATAAATTTTTTCAGCTTTCAATTCATATTCTTTTTTAATTTTAACAGGTTCTTCACATCCAGGATGTATCACGTATATCTTTTCTTTTGGAAGTCCAATCTCAATTCCCAATTTTTTGGTAAAATTTGAATTAGCAATTATAAACTTTGTTTTTTTAAAAGAATTTATTACTCTTTTATTTAATGATGAACCTATGGGGTGATTAATTTCTTTGGAATGTATCAAACAAAATGTTGGTATTTTCTCAATAACTTTATCGTTAATTTTTTCTATACTTTTCCAATGATCAAAAAAAACAGATCTTATATTTTGATTTGATTTTATAAAGTCATTAAGCCTATTTGCTTTTCTATATTTTCTTAGTAGTTTTATACCTCCAAATCTTTCAATTTCTAATTTTAAAAATTGATCATACTCTTCAGATCCCTCAAATTTATCCGCAAAAACTTTAACAGGACCGTGATTTAAAAGAGCGTTTGCTAGACCTCCCATTAAATTTTGCATTCCACCAGTTTCAGGCGGAAAGCTTCTTGTAGATATTACAAACATTATTTAAACCATTTGATATTACAGCCCATACTTGGAATTTGATTTTGAGGACCTTTGCCAGTTTCCGCAATCATCTTCATTGCATTCAATAAGTCACTTTCGCCCACTGAAACAGGTTTTAAATCTTTAAGCTCTCTAATTCGACCCCTGTATTGTAATTCAAGATCTCTGTTGTATCCAAAAAAATCTGGAGTGCAGACAGCCCCATATTTTTTTGCCGTTTCTTGAGTCTCATCAAGCAAATAAGGAAAATTAAATTCATTTCTTTTTGAAAATTTAATCATGTTTTCAAATGAGTCATCCGGGTAATTTTTGGTATCATTTGACATTATAGCAATAGTATTTACTTTTAAATTTTTTAGATTATTTGCATCATTTACAATATCTTTGATAACTGCTTTTACGTAAGGACAATGATTACAGATAAACATAATCAATGTTCCTTTTTCCCCAATTAAATCCTTAAAATTGTAAACTTTTTCACTAACATCTTTTAATTCAAATGAATGAGGTTTTTCACCGAAATTACAAATTGGAGTTTTTGTTAAAACCATAATATATTATAATTATAATAATGATTTACGATTTCAACAATATTAGTCCAAAGTTAGACAAAGATAGTTGGTTTGCACCAAACTCAGTTTTAATAGGCAATGTAACTCTTAAAAAAGATGCAAATATTTGGTTTAATGCAACTCTAAGAGGAGATGTAGAACCTATAACAATTGGCGAAGGTTCGAATATTCAAGACGGGAGCGTAGTTCACACTGATCCTGGCTGCCCCACTACTATTGGCAAGAATGTAACAGTTGGGCATTTGGTTATGTTACATGGATGTATAATCGAGGATGATTGTTTGATTGGAATTGGTAGTACTATTTTAAATAAAGCAAAGATTGGGAAGTATTCAATTATTGGAGCAAATTCCTTAATTACTGAAAACAAAGTTATACCAGAGAGATCCTTAGTTGTTGGTAGCCCAGGAAGAGTTATTAGAAAAGTCACAGATGAAGAAGTAAAACATATAAAAGAGAACGCAGAACATTACGTTAGTAACTACAAAAAGTATAAAAAATAATTTCAGGGTATCAGCCACTTAAAATCATTAGAGTCACCCAATTTAAGTAAAGCTCTACGATGACCTTTAGCAGCTAAATAAAGCCATTCAATACTTTGAATTTTACATTTGATAACACAAAAATTTTTATAGCCTTCCTCACTTTCTTCTTTAGTAAAATCAAAACTATTTAACTTCTCATTTAAACCGGAAGTAGGTTTTTGAGATATAGTTCCAGGGCTATTTGTGACCAGATAACATTTCCTACTTACATGACCTGTTTTTTCCCAGGACTCTTTTGTGATATCATTTTTGTAATTAATTTCACAATTAATTTTAAGTCGTAATTGAATTTTTTCTTCTTTACCATAAAACAATATAGAACAAGATGGATTGTTTTTAATTTTATTTATTTTAGAAGATCTTATATCGCTATGAAATTGAATAAAATTATTATCAGGGTCAGCTTTTCTTAAGACCACAACCCTGCCGTCTAAATCTTTATCATCTCCACAAATAAAAACGGGGGTTCTAAATTCTGAATTACGATTTTTCACAGCGTCTGTTAAAAGACTCCAAACTTTTTTTTTTATTTCTGTAAAATCTTCGTAGTAACTTACTTCTTCTGACACAGTTTATTTTCTAAATCTTTTAATTAAACTTGAGGTATCCCATCTATTTCCGCCCATTTTTTGAACTTCACCATAATACTCATCGATTAACTTTGTGATAGGAAGTGGCGAATTATTTCTTTTTGCTTCATCCATTGCGATTTTTAAATCTTTTCTCATCCAATCAACCGCAAAACCATAATCAAATTTGTCATCAATCATTGTTTTATATCTATTTTCCATTTGCCAAGATTGCGCAGCACCTTTTGAAATTGTCTCGATTACATCCTCCATTTTTAATTTTGCGTTAAGTCCAAAATTAATAGCTTCGGATAATCCTTGAACAACTCCAGCTATACAAATTTGATTTACCATCTTTGCTAATTGACCATTACCTGCGGCTCCTAATAGTTTCATTTTTTTACTATAGCTGTCAATTACTGGTGAAGCTTTTTTAAAAGCATCTTCGTCTCCGCCAATCATTACAGTAAGAGCTCCATTTTCAGCTCCAGCTTGACCTCCAGAAACAGGCGCATCTAAAAATTGAAAACCAGATTCCTTTGCTTTTTTATAAAGTTCTCTAGCTATTTCTGCTGAAGCGGTAGTGTTATCAATATAAACAGAATTTTTTTTTGCAGATTTAAATAAACCATTTTCTCCAAGAGTTACCTCTTTAAGATCATTATCATTACCAACACAAGAAAATATAAAGTCAGAGTCCTTTGCCGCCTCCATTGGTGATTTGGCAAATTTACCTTTATATTCTTTAGTCCATTTCTCTGCTTTAGCTGTAGTTCTATTAAAAACAGTTACATCATGTCCAGCTTTTGATATATGTCCAGCCATGGGATATCCCATTACACCTAAACCAATAAAAGATACTCTAGACATATGATAAACCTTAGTATTAATAAAAAAGTTTTAATTTTCGGTTTCATATTTACATTTTTTTCAAGCTTTGGACAGAGTTTTTTTCTTGGATTATTTAATCCTAGTATAAGAGGTGAACTTGATATTACACATGGACAATTTGGCACAATTTATGCAGCAGCAACTATTTGCTCTAGTATAGTTCTAATTTGGTTTGGAAAAAAAATTGATGAATTCAAATTATTTTATTATTCATTGATCGTAATAATAATTCTATTTTCATCTTCATTTTTATTTTCTTTAATAAATAACATTTATTTTTTAATGATAGCTATATTTCTTATGAGATTTTCCGGACAAGGATTAATGTCTCATACTTCATCAACTACTATATCAAGGTATTTTAACAAAAGGAGAGGACGTGCTCTTAGCGGTATATGGTTTGGGCTATCATCTGCAGAATTTATTCTACCAATTTTAATTGTGTTTTTACTTTCCATTTTTTCCTGGAGAACTATATGGCAGTTCATATCAATTATTATATTGATAACTTTGCCTTTAGTAATTTTTTATACAATAAAAACTATTACAATAGACTCAAGAGAGACTTCCAATTTGGATGAAAGTAAAAAAAGGTTTAAAAATATTAAAAGTTGGAAAAGATCAGAAGTTTTAAGGGATTTTAAATTTTATATAATATCATTAAATATGTTGGCCATGCCATGGATTGCGACAGGTGTCTTTATTTATCAATCTTTTATAGCAGACTCCAAACTTTGGGATATTTATGTTATTCCTAAATCTTTTATGGTTTATTCAGTAACATCAATTTTGACATTAATATCTTCTGGTTTTCTAGTTGATAAATTTTCAAGCAGAAAATTAATACCTTTTATGAATCTTCCATTATTAATTGGGATGTTAATATTATACTTTTTTGACTTTTCTTATTCAGCTTATTTTTTCTTTGGGCTAGTTGGGATTTCAAATGGTTTAGCAAATGTCTTAGGATCCTCAACATGGGCAGAGATTTATGGTGTTAGATATTTGGGTAGCATAAAGGCACTTACAACAGCTTTAATGGTTTTTTCAACTGCATTTGGAACTGCTATATTTGGTCTTTTAATTGACCAAGGATTTACAATTGAGCATATAGCTTTAGTTAGCGTTATTTATATAAGTCTTTCTCTATTGGCATTGTTAATAATAAAAAGCTCAATTGAGCCAATTATTTATTCAAAATAAACTTGATTTTTCTGATGCTTTTAACTATTTATTGCTAACTTATGGCCAGAATAACAGTAGAAGATTGTCTCGAAAAAATCGAAAACCAATACGATTTAGTTTTGTTAGCAAAAGAGAGAACTTCCCAATTAAATTCAGGTTCTGAAATGCTTGTTGAGGAAGATAATGACAAAAGAACAGTTGTTGCACTAAGGGAAATAGCTGAAGGAAAAGTCGATGTTGATGAATTAAGAAAAAGCACTATTTTAAGATTAAGGAAAGAGCCCGATGAAAATTTAGAGGAACAAGATGCTGAAGAGATATCTTCAGATGATTTTGAAAAACAATACAAAGGGGAAGTTTCCAAGTCCGGTGTAGCTATTTTACCATCAAAAAGAATGAGAAAAATACCAACTCCTACAGCTTCATCTTCAAATTTAGAAGAAGACACAAACAAAACTTCCGAAGAAAAAAACTCGCCACTAAAACTAACCGAAGAAATAGAAGAAAAAAAATAATTGAACATCAATAGAAAAGTTTGTGTTGCTCCAATGATGGATTGTACGGATCGACACGAAAGATACTTTCTTAGATTATTAAGTAAAAACGTAATGTTATATACCGAAATGGTTGCAACTAAGTCGGCAATACACGGAAATAGAAAAAAAATACTAGGATTTAACGAAATAGAAAAACCACTTGCTCTTCAAGTTGGTGGATCAGACAAAAATGAACTATCTGAAGTTTGTAAAATTGCTGAGGAAATGGGATACGATGAAATCAATATAAACCTCGGATGCCCCAGCAAAAAAGTACAAAAAAATAAATTTGGTGCGTGCCTTATCAAAGAACCTGATTTAGTTGCCGAGTGTATTAACAAGATGGTGAATTCATGCAAGATACCAGTTACTGCAAAAACTAGGATAGGTTTTGACCAAACAGAAAGTTTTGATTATTTAAACTTATTTGTGAATAAAATTTCAAATGCTGGAGCTAAAACAATTATTTTACACGCAAGAAAAGCAATTTTAAAAGGATTAACTCCAAAAGAAAATTTAAAAATTCCAAAATTAAATTACCCAATGGTTTATGAAATAAAAAAACAAAATAAAAATTTAGAAATTATTATAAATGGAGGAATAGTTAATTGCTCGCAAGTTAGAGAACATTTAATGAATTGTGATGGAGTAATGATAGGAAGGGCAATTTATCAAAATCCGTATTTTTTAGCTGAAATTGAAAAAACTTTTTTTAATAATAATAATGTCCCAACAAGATCTGAAATTGCAGAAAAATTAGTTGAATATGTAAAAGATGAAGTAAAGAAAGGGACAAGAATAAATCAAATTATGAGACACACTGTTGGTTTGTACCACGGTCAAAATGGAGCAAATAAATGGAAAAGATATTTAAGTGATAACATGATGGCCAGAAATTCAGATTTTCAAAAAGTTAACCATATTATGGAGATAGTCCAAAATAATGAAAAGTCTAATCAGGCTGCATCATGATTGAAAATTTTTCTACAGATCAAATTTTATTTCTTATTTTAATAATGACATTAACAGCAATTATAGCGGGTTTTTTTGCAGGGTTTTTTGGAATTGGAGGTGGAATAATTACAGTTCCATGTCTTTTTTATATATTTGGTGCAGTTGGAGTTGATAAATCTTATTTAATGCATCTTGCTGTTGGAACATCTTTTGCAATCATTGTTCCTACAGCTATGATGTCAGTTTTTACACACTACAAACATAATGCAGTAGATTTTGGTGTATTAAAATCTTATGGGATATTTGTAGTATTTGGCGTTATTATAGGAAGTTTTTTTGCAGCTTCTTTACACACAAAATCGTTAATTCTTTTTTTTAGTATCGTAATGTATTTACTTGCACTGAATTTAATTTTTTTAAAAGACAAAACAAAAATTAAATTAAAATTTAATCTATTTCAAAGGACTTTTTTTGGCTTAATCGTTGGTTTTGTTTCTTCACTTATGGGCATTGGTGGAGCTATTATGAATGTTCCAATTTTGAAATTTGTTGGTTATACCATAAATAAATCCATAGGAAGTGCTGCATCCATTGGTTTTTTAATAGCTGTATTTGGCTGTTTAGGATTTGTAATTTCTGGGTTAATAATCGAAACTAACATTCCTCTAAGCTTGGGTTTTATAAATATACCAGCTTTTCTTATTTTTATACCAATAACCATAATAATGGCCAAGGTTGGTGCTACCTCAGTTCACAAAATTAAAAGAGAAATTATTACAAAACTATTTGGCTTATTCCTTGTTCTTATTGCCAGTAGATTTTTGTATGATTTTATTAACTATTAAATTTTTTGATCGTACTCGCCAATTTTACCGGTTTCTTTTAATAAATTATCTATAAAACTAAATATTTTTTTTGTACTTTTGTCTGACGATGTACTCTCAACAACAACTACTAATGATGGTTTATTAGAAGAAGCCCTTATTAATCCCCAAGAACCATCTTCTAAAACAAACCTCACACCATTTACAGTTAAAATTTCCTTGATAAATTTGTCGTCTATTTTAATTTTTTTATTTTTTATTTCCTTTACTCTTTCTACTAATTTTTCAATAACATTGTATTTTTCTTCATCTTTACAGAAAGGAGCCATAGTTGGTGACTGAAATGTTTTGGGAAGAGAATTAATTATATAATTCATTTTTTTGTTTTCATTATCTAATAATTTACAAATTTGTATCGCTGAACTTATTCCATCATCATAACCATACCCTATTGGATTATTGAAAAAAAAATGTCCGCTTTTTTCAAAACCAGCTAAAGCTTTCTCTCTATTAACTTTTCTTTTAATATGAGAGTGACCAGTTTTCCAATAAATTGTTTTACAACTATTCTTTAAAAGAATTTCGTCATTTATATATAAACCAGTAGATTTTACATCCACAATAAATTTTGAATTTCTGTAATTATTTGATAAATTTCTTGCAATTAGTAGGCCAACTTTGTCTGCATAGATTTCTTCACCTTTTTCATCTACAACTCCAACTCGGTCCCCATCACCATCAAATCCAAAACCTATATCAGCATTATTTTCTATTACACATTTAGATATCGCTTCTAACATTTTTAAATCCTCAGGATTAGGATTATATTTTGGAAAAGTAAAATCTAATTTACAGTCTAATTCAATTACATCACAACCTATTCCTTTTAATATTTCAGGTGCAAATACTCCAGCTGTTCCATTTCCACACGCTACTACAGCCTTTATTTTTTTTTTAATTTTATTTTTATCAATTAAATCTTTTATATATATTTTTTGAAAATCTTTAATTTCTCTATCACTACCCTTACCTAATATAAATTTTTTTTCTAATGTTATTTCTTTTAATTCATTCATTTCATCAGGCGCATGAGTAAGGCCTTTTTCAATTCCCATTTTCACACCCGTCCAACCATTTTCATTGTGGCTAGCTGTTATCATTGCTATTGCATCAGAACCTAGTTTGAATTGAGCGTAATAAACAGTTGGAGTAAGTGAAAGACCTATATCTTCAATGTTACACCCTGTTGAAATCAACCCTTTTTTGAAAGATGTTTTTACTTCTTCACTGTATGATCTGTAATCGTGACCAACAATTATTTTTGGGTTCTTTTTTTTTGTTTTTTTTATAACCTGTGTACCTAATCCTCTACCAAGTTCTTCAATACCCTCTAAATCGATATCTTTAGGATACAGCCATCTAGCGTCATATTCCCTAAATCCACTTTCCTTGATTTTCATTATTTCAATTGATTTATTAACATTAGATTTAACAGAATTATTTTAAACTTGAAAAAACATTTATGTTCATATAATGTTCTCTTGCTATGTATGTTATTTAGTGTATTAATAAATCCGTAACACAACATGTAGTTGTTTTACTCAAATAAGTCATTAAAATAGGGATATTATGAATAAAAATGTAACTTTGGCAATTGAAAAGGCCGTCTCAAATTTAGACAAGATTGAAAATAACGATCTTTTAAAAGATATTAATAGTAAAAAACCAGATTTATTCTCGTTAAACCAAGAAACAGAACTTTTTCAAAACGATAAAGGAATTATAATCAAAATCGATAGATCACGAGATAAAAATCTCACTGATTTTGGTAGAGCAACTTTATCTGACAGATATTTAGGACAAAATGAATCTTTCCAAGATTTATTCGCTCGAGTTGCAAGCACATATGCTGACAACAATCTTCATGCTCAAAGACTTTATAATTATATTAGCAATTTATGGTTCATGCCTGCCACACCAGTTCTTTCTAACGGCGGCACAGAAAGAGGTTTGCCTATTTCATGTTTTTTAAATGAAGCAGGAGATAGTTTGAATGGTATTTTAGATTTATGGAGTGAAAATGTTTGGTTAGCTGCAAGGGGTGGAGGAATTGGAAGTTACTGGGGCAACCTAAGGTCCATTGGAGAAAAAATTGGTAAAGTAGGTAAAACTTCAGGGATAATACCTTTCATCAAAGTGATGGACTCTTTAACTTTAGCTATTAGCCAAGGTTCACTAAGAAGAGGATCAGCTGCTTGTTATCTACCAATTGATCACCCTGAGATAGAAGAGTTTATTGAAATGAGAAGGCCCACAGGTGGTGATACAAACAGGAGATCACTAAACTTACATCATGGTGTTTTAGTTTCTGATGCTTTTATGAGAGCGGTTGAAACAGATAGTCAGTGGGCTTTAAAAAGTCCAAAAGATGGATCAGTCCAAGCAACTTTATCTGCAAGAAATTTATGGATAAGACTTTTAACTGCTAGGGTGGAAACAGGCGAACCCTACATAATTTATATCGACACTGTGAATCGACAAATACCTCAGCATCATAAATTAGCCGGACTGACTGTTAAAACTTCAAATCTTTGTAGTGAGATTACATTACCAACAGGAAAAGACAGAGAAGGAAACGAGAGAACAGCAGTGTGTTGTCTATCCTCTTTAAACATAGAAAAGTATGATGAATGGAAAGATGATGAAAATTTTATTGAAGATATAATGAGATTTTTAGACAATGTTCTTACAGATTTTATAAATAAAGCACCGGATAGCTTTGCAAACGCGAAATATGCAGCAGCAAGAGAAAGAAGTGTAGGTTTGGGTGTTATGGGATTACATTCTTATTTTCAACAAAAGGGAATTCCCTTTGGATCTGTAATGAGCAAAGTATGGAATAAAAAAATATTTACATTGATACAAAAAAAGGTTGACCAAGCATCAAAAGATCTTGCGGAGGAAAGAGGAGCGTGCCCAGACGCAGAAGAGTTTGGAATAAAAGAGAGATTTTCAAACAAAACTGCAATTGCGCCAACAGCTTCAATTTCAATTATTTGTGGTGGAGCCTCACCTGGAATTGAACCTATCGCTGCCAACAGCTATACACACAAAACTCTATCTGGTTCATACAATGTTAGAAATAAGTATTTGGCGAAACTTTTAGAAAAACATGGAAAAAATACAGATGAAGTCTGGTCTAGTATAACAACAAATCAAGGGTCAGTTTCTCACCTTGAATTCCTGACCAAAGAAGAGAAAGAAACATTTAAAACAGCTTTCGAAATAGATCAGAGGTGGATTGTTGAATTAGGAGCAGATAGAACTCCACACATTTCACAAGCACAATCAGTTAACGTTTTTGTACCTGCAGACGTGCATAAAAAAGATCTTCACCAATTACATTTTCAAGCTTGGAAAAAAGGTTTAAAAAGCCTTTATTATTGTAGATCTAAATCTATTCAAAGAGCCGAAAATATTAATGCAGGTTCATCAACAGATGTGACAAAGAATGTTTATTCAAACAAAAAAGAATCAAGTAATGAGGATAATAAATATGAGGAGTGTTTATCATGTCAGTAATTAATTTAAAAAAAGAAAAAGAAATTTTTAAAGGCGGGTTGTTAGTAGAAAATCCAGTTTATAAACCTTTTAGATATCCATGGTGCTATGATGCATGGTTAACTCAACAAAGAATTCATTGGTTACCAGAGGAAGTACCGCTTGGAGACGATGTAAGAGATTGGCAGAAAAACTTATCTCAAGAGGAAAAGAACTTATTAACTCAAATTTTTAGATTTTTTACTCAAGCTGATGTTGAAGTTAACAACTGCTATTTAAGACATTACACAACCGTTTTTAAACCAACAGAAGTCCTAATGATGATGACCGCTTTTGCTGCCATGGAGACAGTGCACATAGCAGCTTATTCACATTTACTTGATACTATAGGTATGCCAGAGTCAGAATACTCTGCTTTCATGAAGTATAAAGAGATGAAAGATAAATATGATTACATGCAAGGATTTAATGTTAACTCAAAAGCAGATATAGCTAAGACTGTAGCAGTATTCAGTGCCTTTACTGAAGGACTTCAACTTTTTGCAAGTTTTGCAATACTTCTAAATTTTCCAAGGCATAATAAGATGAAAGGTATGGGTCAAATAGTTACTTGGTCAGTAAGAGACGAAACACTTCATTGTAATTCTATGATCAGACTTTTCAGAGCCTTTATTAAAGAGAACCCTGAGATCTGGACAGAAAAATTAAAAAATGAACTTTATGATGCATGCAAAACAATTATCGCTCATGAAGACGCATTTATAGACTTAGCTTTCAAGATGGGACCCATACAAGGTCTAACCGCTGATCAAGTTAAGAAATATATTAGATGGATAGGTGATAGAAGATTAATCCAGCTCGGCCTACAACCGATTTACAAAATCGACAAAAATCCTCTTACTTGGTTAGATACAATGCTCAATGCTGTTGAACATATGAACTTTTTTGAAGGTAGAGCAACAGAATATTCAAAAGCATCTACCAAAGGTTCTTGGGCAGAAGCTTTTTCATAAAATTATCTAATATTCAGCGATAAAACTTCTCTGTGTTCACTGCCTTTATACTTAGACAAAGGTCTTATAAGTTTGTTAGCCGCATGTTGCTCTATGATGTGAGCTGACCAACCCGTTATTCTTGCCATAACAAATACCGGTGTAAAAAAATCTGTATCTATACCCATTAGATGATACGTAGGACCACATGGATAATCTACATTTGGATGAATATTTTTTCTTTCAAGCATAACCCTCTCAAGGGTCTCATACATTTGAGGATATTTAGTATTTTTTTTTAATTCTGCAACTTTTAAAAAATATTTTTTCATTGTTGGAACTCTTGAGTCTCCACTTCTATAGACTCTGTGTCCAAAACCCATAACAACTTTCTTTTTGTTAAGAGCATTATTTATCCATATTTCAGCTTTCTCTGGTTTCTTAATTTCTTTGAACATATGCATTACTGCTTCATTTGCACCACCATGTAATGGGCCTTTTAAACTAGCTATTGCCCCAGTTATAGCTCCATGCATGTCTGAAAGACTGCTCGTAATTGTTCTTGCAGTAAAAGTCGAAACATTAAAACTGTGTTCAGCATAAAGTATCATTGATACATCAAAAGCTTTTACAATGTCTTTGTTAGGAACTTTATCAAACATCATATTAAAAAAATTTTCTGAATAAGATAATTTTTTATTTGGAGGGATAAACTTCTTACCTTTTCGGGCTCTAAAATATGCTGCTACAGCGGTAGGTGTTTGCGCAAAAATTCTCATCGCTTTTCTCATATTTGCTTTTGGAGAATTATCTCTTGTATCTTTATCTTCAAGACCCATTAAGCTAACTGCTGATCGAATGGCATCCATAGGATGTGCCCTCTTAGGCATATTTTTAATATCATTTAAGATTTGTTTTGATAATTTACGATTTTTTCTCTCTTCTTTAATAAATTTTTTAAGCTCCTTAGATTTTGGAAGTTCACCATTTAAAACCAAATAAGCTACCTCTTCAAAACTACATTTTTCACAAAGATCTTGGACCTTATAACCTCTATAAGTTAGAGAATTTATTTCAGGCATTACTTGAGAGATAGTTGTTTCATCAACAACTATTCCCATTAAACCTTTTTTAATTTCTTCAGCCATATTTATTCGTGTCCCTCTGTTTTAAAATCAGTAATTTTTTTATCAGGAGTATTATACTTTTCATACTCTACCAATTCATACAATCTTTTTCGAGTTTGCATTTTATCTATAATGTTATTTTGATGTCCATCCTTAAAAATAGACTTTAGACCATCTTCTACGCTTTTCATTGCTAACCTTTGTGTTGTTACTGGATATATAACAATATTATATCCTAAATTTTTTAATTCTTTTGTGGATAATAGTTTTGATTTTCCAAATTCTGTCATATTAGCTAATAAAAAGACTTTTGAGTTTTTTCTAACTTTTTCAAACTCCTTTTCATCTTTCATAGATTCTGGGAATATTATATCTGCACCTACAGATTCATATGATTTTATTCTTTCAATCGTTTTTTCAAGTCCCTCTACAAGGTTGGCATCTGTTCTTACTATAATTGAAAAATTTGGATCTTTTCTTGAAGCAACAGCCTCTTTAATTTTTTTAATCATTTCATCTTTTGAAATCAGTTCTTTATTGTCCAAGTGACCACATCTTTTTTCTGCAATTTGATCTTCTATGTGGCACCCGGAAAGACCCATTTCTTCAAAAGTTTCTATTGTTTTTTTACAATTTGAAAAACCAGTATCAGCATCAACTATTGACGGTAAATCAGTAACTTTGGCAATTTGATTTGCTCTGTAACTAACATGTTTAAGTGTAGTCAAACCTATATCTGGAATTCCAAGGTCATTTGACATAACACCGCCAGATATATAAACACCATCAAAACCAATCTCTGCAATTAACTTTGCGCATAAAGGATTGTATGCACCCGGGAATCTAAGTAATTTTTTTTCCTTAAGGTTGTTTAAAAAATCTTTTCTTTTTGTTTTGGCATCTTTTTTTGTAAAATGCATTCAGTTTTTATATTAAAACAAAAATATAAAATCAAAGATTATTTTAAAAGCACAGTAATAGCTGTTAAAATCAATAATATAGCCAAGATATACTCTGTAATTTTTTTTGCTTTTTCATTTTTAATATAAATTCGCAACGAATTTCCAAAAATCGCCCAAATACATATTGATGGAAAACAAACTACAGCAGCAGTAATAGTTATAAACATAGTGGCTACTAAAAATTTTTCCTCAGTCGGGAAAAAACCTGATGCTACAGTTATTGCTATTGTCCATGCTTTAGGATTAATAAATTGAAATAGAGATGCTTCATAAAACTTCAAAGGTCTACCTTTAGTATCTTTTTTGACAAGACTAAAAGAACCAATAATCTTCCAACCAAGATAGATTAAATAAATAAAACATAAGATTTTCATATAAAATTGTAGTTGAGGAAATATTAAAAACAAATTACCCAAACCAAAGCACACTAGCCCTATTTGAAAGATATGACCCAACGGTATACCAATCAGATGTGGAAGAGTTTTGTAAAATCCAAACTTTAATCCCGATGCTGTTAACATTGCGTTATTAGGACCCGGTGTTGCGAACATAATAAAATAATAAGTTATTAGCGCTGTAAACAACTGAAGATCTATCATAAATAATTTTTAACAATACTTTCAAAATTTAAAAAATTTTTTATTAAGGTTTTATGTGGAATTTCGCTTACGTTTTTTTCTGTATAACCTTCTTCAACTAAAATAAAAGGAATTTTTGCATTTTCTGCTGATTGCGAATCTACTTCACTATCACCAACCATAATACTTTTGTTAATACTTCCTCCTATTATTTCTATCACGTTAGTTAAATGACGAGGATCAGGTTTATTAAATTCGAAAGTATCGCAACCAGCAATATATTCAAAATATTGTGACAAATTAATTTTTTTTAATAGATCTGTCGCAAGCCTTTCTTGCTTATTTGTACACACACCCATTAATATCTGATTTGATTTCGCCCATTCTAAAAAATTGACCACTCCTCTTATTGGTTTACTTCCTTTATCTATATTTTTGGCATAATAATCTATAAATTCTTTTACCATTGCTTTTTTCAATTTTTCATCTTTGATTTCGTCCCTAAATGTTCTTTGCATCATTATCCAAGCACCACGACCAGCAATATGTTTTATGTCCCCAAGACTTTTTTGTGGATAGCCAAATTTTTTCATAACATGGTTGTGAGCGCCCATTAAGTCTGGTGCTGTATCTACCAGAGTACCATCAAGATCGAATAAAATTGTTAATTTTTGAGTCATTTTCTCTAAGTATTAAAAAGAAATATTTTGTGACTTATTACCATCATAATTCTAATGTAAAGAGAAATTTTTATGAAGACAAATTCTAAATTAAAAAAAGCAACTGCTTACAGAGCAAATCAAGAAAGATTGAGAAAAAAAGCTTTAAAGCTTGGGGTGAATTTAATCGCTCCGGAAACAATATTCTTATCTAAAGATACTAAATTCGGGAAAAACGTAACTATAAACCCTTATGTAGTAATTGGAAAAAAAGTTAAAATAGGTAGCAATGTAGAAATTTTGTCTTTTAGTCATATCGAGGGAGCCAAAATAGAAAATAAAGTCATAATAGGTCCTTATTCAAGAATTAGAGAAGGAACACATTTAATGTCTGGTGTTAAAATTGGAAATTTTGTTGAAACAAAAAAATCTAAAATTAAATCTAAAACAAAGGTAAACCACTTATCTTATATTGGTGATAGTGAGATTGGAAAAAATACCAATATAGGAGCTGGAACTATTACATGTAATTATGATGGAGTTAAAAAAAATAAAACTATTATTTCTGATAATGTTTTTGTTGGATCAAATACATCTTTGGTTGCTCCGGTTAAAATCAAAAAAAAATCAATTATTGGTGCCGGCTCTGTAATCACAAGAGATGTAAAAGAAAATTCTTTGGCTTTAGAGAGGTCTGAACAGGAAGAAATAGAAAATTATAGGAACAAAAAATAATGTGTGGGATAATAGGCATAGCCAGTAATAAAAAAGTTTCTACTAATATAGTAAATGCCCTGAAAAAATTAGAGTACCGTGGTTATGACTCCGCAGGACTTGCTACAATTACAAATGGTGAAATTAATGAAAAAAAATGTTCTGGCAGAGTTGAAAAACTCGAAAAAATTTTATTTCAAAGTCCAAACGAAGGAAATTTAGGAATAGGACACGTAAGGTGGGCAACACATGGAGTTCCAAATGAAGTTAATGCCCATCCTCACTCAAGTGAGATAGTATCAGTAGTACATAACGGAATAATAGAAAATTCTGATCATTTAAAAAAAGAATTTGAAAAATCTGGTACGACTTTTAAATCTCAAACTGATACTGAAGTAATAACAGTTCTTCTCACAGAAAAATTAAAAAAACTAGATCCCTTAAAAGCAGTATTTGAAACTATAGATATGCTCAAAGGGAGTTTTGCTCTTGGAATAATATTTAGAAATCATAAGGAGTTCGTAATTGGTGCTAGACGCGGCAGTCCCTTAGCTGTTGGTTATTCAAATAATGAAAATTATTTAGGTTCTGACTCATATGCTTTAAAGTCTATGACAAACAAAATTTCATATTTAGATGATGGAGACGTATGTGTTTTATCTAAAGATGAAGTCAAATTTTATAACCACAACAAAGATAAAATTAATAAAGAAATTTTTACACTTTCTGAAGACAAAGCATCAGTTAGCAAGGGGAATTATAAAAATTTTATGATAAAAGAAATCTTTGAACAACCTGTTACTACCAAAACTTGTTTAAAAGAATATATTGATAAAATCAGAGAGGAAATAAATTTTTACAACCTTCCACTAGATCCAAAGGAAATTAAAAAGATAGTATTGATTGGATGTGGAACCGCATACCATTCTTGTTTAGTAGCGAAATATTGGTTTGAGGAATTTACATCTATAAATATTGAAGTCGATATAGCGTCAGAATTTAGATACAGAAAAGTTAGATTTGATAAAAAAGCCTTATATATTTTTGTCTCGCAATCTGGCGAAACCGCTGACACATACGCTGCTTTAGACCTGTGTAAAAAGCAAAATGTTAAAACGTGCTCAGTAATAAACGTTGTTGAAAGTTCAATAGCCCGAAATTCAGATTGTGTTTTACCAATTCATGCAGGTCCAGAAATAGGAGTTGCTTCCACAAAAGCTTTTCTTGGTCAAATGTTAGTTTTATATTTACTTTCTCTAAAAATTTCAGAGGTAAGAAATGATATGCAAAATATTGAATATAAAAAGAAAATTTCCGAATTAAAAAAATTACCCACACTAATTAGTGAAGCATTAAAAGAAGAAGAAAAAATCCAATTAATTGCAAAAGACATTTATGAATCTAAAGGCTCAATGTTTTTAGGAAGAGGCTCCTCATTTCCAATTGCATTAGAAGGTGCCCTGAAATTAAAAGAACTATCATACTTACATGCAGAAGGTTATCCTGCTGGGGAAATGAAACACGGTCCTTTAGCATTAATAGAAGATGGTTTACCAGTTGTTGTGATTGCACCAAAAGATAAATATTTTGAAAAGACTTTATCAAATATGCAGGAGGTAATAGCTAGAGGTGGTAAAGTTTTATTATTAACTAATTCTGATGGAAAAGTAATTAGTGAAAACATAAGGTTTCAAATTAATCTACCAGACTCTGATTTATCGCTTACACCTTTTATATTTACAATACCTCTACAACTTCTTTCATATCACGCAGCTTTATTCAAAAAATGCGATATAGATAAGCCAAGAAACTTAGCTAAATCTGTTACTGTTGAATAAATTGCAATAATACTATAAATATCCACCAAGAGTTGAATATGAAAAAATGGACTTTAAATAGTTGGAAAAAATTTCCAGCAAAACATATACCCAAATATCAAGATCATAAGGAGCTTGATCTGGTATTAAGCAAGGTAAAAAAATATCCCCCACTAGTTTTTGCTGGTGAGACTCGCTCTTTAAAAAAAGCATTAGGTGAAGTTGTTGAGGGAAAAGCTTTTTTGTTACAAGGTGGTGATTGCGCTGAAAGTTTCGCAGAATTTAATCCTGATAATATCAGAGATACTTTTAAGGTAATTTTACAAATGTCGTTAGTTTTGACTGCTTCAGCCTCTGTACCAGTTGTTAAAATAGGTAGAATTGCCGGACAGTTTTCAAAGCCTAGAAGTGCACCAACTGAAAAAAAGGACGGAAAAGAATTACCAAGTTATTTAGGTGATAATATTAATGGAATAGAATTTACAGAGAAATCGAGAGACCCAGACGCAAAAAGATTATTTAGGGCTTATTCGCAATCTGCATCAACTTTAAACTTATTAAGAGCATTTTCACAAGGTGGTTTTGCAGATTTAAGACAGGTTCATTTATGGAATCTAGGTTTTATAAAAGACAAAACTAAAGGAAAATATAAAGAGATTGAAGATAGGATTAGCGATGCTCTTGCATTCATGCAAGCGTGTGGCATTAATTCAGATAATAATAGAAGATTGAGAACAGTAAATCTTTATACATCCCATGAAGCATTGCTTTTACCTTTTGAAGAAGCTATGACAAGAATTGACTCAACAACTGGTGAGTATCACGATACTTCTGCTCATTTTGTTTGGATCGGAGACAGAACTAGGCAGCTCGACGGAGCCCACATTGAATTTTGTAGAGGTATTAAAAATCCAATTGGTTTAAAATGTGGACCAACTTTAAAACCAGATGAGCTGATTAAACTTTGTAATGTGTTAAATCCGGAGAATGAGGCAGGAAGAATAACTTTAATTTCAAGATTTGGGGCTGATAACGTTGAAAAATACTTACCCAAATTGATTAAAGCGGTAAAAAAAGAAGGTCTCAAAGTAGTTTGGTCTTGTGACCCGATGCATGGGAATACAATTAAGGCAGCTACAGGTTTTAAAACTAGAACTTTTGATAGCATAGTTAAAGAAGTTAAGAATTTTTTTGCTATAAGCCAATCTGAAGGAAGCTATGCTGGCGGACTTCATGTTGAAATGACTGGTCAAGATGTGACAGAATGTACTGGCGGAGCACAAAAAATATCAGAAAAAGATTTATCAGATAGATATAGAACACATTGCGACCCTAGATTAAATGCTGACCAAGCTGTTGAGTTAGCTTTCTTGATTTCAGAGGAAATTAAGAAAAATTCAAAAATTTCAAATAAAATTATTCAAGCCGCGTCTTAATAATTATTGTAATTATTAAGACCTGACCTTAAAAGAGAGGTAGTTACTAATTATGGATGTAAAAAAAAGAGCAGATATAATAACGAAATGGATAAATAACTATTGTGACGGGTCGTCTTACAAACCAAAAGCACTTGTTATTGGCATTTCAGGAGGTATCGATTCTTCTGTAGTTAGTGCTTTATGTGCAAGTACCGGACGTAAAACGATTGTGTTAACAATGCCAATTAAGCAAATAAAGTCTCAGCACGACCTAAGCTTAACACATGCTAAATGGTTGAAAGACAAATACAAAAATGTTGAACACCATTTGATCGAAATGGATAAAATTTTCAACTCTTTCTCACAGGTTTTGAATAATTTTGATAATGAACATGGTTATGCAAATTCAAGAGCAAGGTTGAGAATGGCTACTTTATATCAAGTAGCTGCAGCTAATTCAGGATTAGTTGTAGGTACCGGAAATAAAGTCGAAGATTTTGGCGTTGGTTTCTATACTAAATATGGTGATGGAGGAGTAGATATTTCTCCAATTGCTGATTGTACTAAAACTCAAGTGTGGGAACTTGGAAAATTCCTAGGTGTATCTGAGAAAATTATTAACTCAGAACCTACAGATGGACTATGGAATGATGGTAGAAATGATGTACAACAGCTTGGCATGACTTATGAGCAACTTGAAAAAGCAATGATCAATAAAAATGACCAAAACTATAAAAAATATTTAGAGATAAGAAAGAAAAATTTACACAAAATGAATCCAATACCGGTATGTACATTTAATGAAGAATAATCAACTTAACTTATCAAATACTATAACTGGGAAAAGAGAAACATTTGTACCAATTAATCCCAAAAAAATTGGAATGTATGTTTGTGGCCCCACTGTTTATGATTTTCCACATGTAGGTAACGCGAGACCTCTAGTCGTATTCGATGTTTTGTACAGAGTTTTATCTAAAATTTTTGGAAAAACCAACGTTACTTATGTCAGAAATATAACTGATATAGATGATAAGATTATAGAAAGTTCAAAAAATAAAAAAATATCAATAGAGGAACTTACCAAAACAATTACAAAAAACTTTCATGATGATTGTAAATATTTAAATTGTTTAAAACCAACCTCAGAACCAAAAGCTACAGAACATATTAAGGGCATGATAACTATGACTGAAAATCTCTTAAAAAATAATCATGCTTATGAGAAAGAGAATCATGTATATTTTTCAATAAGCTCATTTAAAAACTATGGTAAGTTATCGAAAAAAAACTCTGAAGAATTAGTTGCAGGTGCAAGAGTAGAAATTTCAAAATTAAAAAAACATCCTCTCGATTTTGTTCTTTGGAAACCTTCATCAAATGAAGACCCAGGTTGGGATTCTCCATGGGGAAGGGGGAGACCAGGATGGCACTTAGAATGCTCAGTGATGAGTGAAAAATTTCTTGGAAAAAACTTTGATATACATGGTGGTGGATTAGATCTTATTTTTCCTCATCATGAAAATGAGATTGCACAATCATGTTGTGCAAATAAAGTGGATAAATTCGCAAATTATTGGTTACATAATGGATATGTTACTTTCAATAAAGAAAAAATGTCAAAATCTTTAGGAAATATTGTTACAATTGAAAAAATGAGAAAAACGATTAATGGGCAGGTTATCAGACTTGCTTTGTTGAGTTCTCACTATAAACAACCCTTAGATTGGAATGAAAATTTAATTAAGGAAAGTCAGAACACTCTTAACAAGTGGTATACACAGTTTGAAAACACTAAAGAAGATGTTTTAAACCAAGATTTATTAAAACCACTTTTAGAAGATATCAATACTCCTGGTTACATAGCAAAATTACATTCTTTGTATGATAAAGCATCAAAAGGAGACAAATCTTCAAAAAAACTTTTCCTTGCCGGATGCAAACTTATTGGTTTATTAGAAGAAGACCTAGAAATATGGAATAAATTTAAAAAAACAAGATCGAAAATTGACGAAAAAACTATCCAAAATAAAATTAATGATAGGGAGCAAGCTAGAAAAAAAGGTGATTATAAATTGGCAGATAGTATAAGAAAAGAACTCGAAAATAGCGGGGTTGTTATTAAAGACAAAGACAACAAAACAACTTGGAAATATAAATGACGAAAGAAAAAATATATATTTTTGATACCACGTTAAGAGATGGAGCCCAAACTGAGGGTGTTAATTTTTCTGTTGATGATAAAAATAAAATAGCTCATGCACTTGCTGAGCTCGGGGTAGATTATTTAGAGGGTGGGTGGCCTGGAGCTAATACACTTGATACAACTTTTTTTAACAAACCTCCAAAGCTAGGAAAAACTGTACTAACAGCTTTTGGCATGACAAAGAAAAGTGGTAGGAGCGCTCAAAATGATCCTGGATTATCTGCCATTTTAAACTCAAATACCCCAGCTGTTTGTTTGGTAGGTAAGTCATGGGATTTCCATGTTGAAAAAGCTTTAGGAATAACAAATAAAGAAAATCTTGAAAACATTAAAGAGTCATCAAAAATTTTTATAAAAAATAAAAAAGAATTTATGTTCGACGCTGAACATTTTTTTGACGGTTATAAAAATAATCCTGATTATGCATTAAGTTGTATAAAAACAGCATTTGACGAAGGGGCCAGATGGATTGTTCTTTGCGATACAAATGGGGGAACACTTCCACACGAAGTTGGAGAAATAGTTTTAAAAGTTTCGAAAAGTATTCCAGGAAAAAATCTAGGAATACATGCCCATAATGATACTGAAAATGCTGTTGCGAATTCTTTGACAGCAGTCTTATCAGGTGCTCGTCAAATTCAAGGAACAATTAATGGATTAGGCGAAAGATGTGGTAATGCAAATTTAATTTCTCTTATTCCATCACTAGTTTTAAAAGAAAGTTTTGCAAAAAATTTTGAAATAGGTATTTCTAAAGATAAAATGAAAACACTAACAGAATGTTCAAGATTGTTAGATGAAATACTAAATAGAAAATCTAACAGACACTCTGCTTACGTAGGGGCATCAGCCTTTGCACACAAAGGTGGTCTACATGTTTCTGCAGTAACAAAAGATCCTAAAACCTATGAACATATTAATCCCAATTTAGTAGGGAACTTTAGAAATATTGTTGTTTCAGATCAATCTGGAAAATCAAATATTATGTCTAGATTAGAAAAGTATGGTATCAAAATTAATAAAAGTGACCCCAAGATACAAAATTTATTAAATGAGGTGAAAGACAGAGAATTTGCAGGCTATTCCTATGATGGTGCTGATGCATCATTTGAGTTATTAGCGAGACGATTATTAGGAGAAATACCTAAATATCTAACTATTTCAAAATACGATGTTTCAGTGAAGAGAGACTCAAAAGATAAAATCAATTCTTTTGCAAAAGCACATATTATGGTCGATGGAAAAGAAATTATATGTGAAGGTTCAGGTAATGGACCAGTCAATGCTTTAGATAATGCAATACGTTCTAATGTAGATAAAGTCGGAAAATATTCTAAATATTTAAAAGATTTAAAACTGGTTGATTATAAAGTAAGAATATTAAATACAGGAACTAACGCAACAACACGTGTTTCAATAGAAAGTACAGATAAAGACGGAAAGAATTGGTTCACTATAGGAGTATCTCCAAATATTATAGATGCATCATTCAAAGCTTTAATTGATAGTCTAGATTACAAATTATATAAAGAAAAAGCACCAGCAAATGATTAATAAAACTGGTTTTGTTTTGGTAAAACCACAGTTACCAGAAAATATTGGATTTTCTGCCAGATGTTTAAAAAATTTTGGTTTTTCCTCTTTAGATTTAGTAAATCCAAAAGAAAACTGGCCAAACAAAAAAGCAATCGCAACATCTGTTGGAGCTAAAGATATTCTTAAAAAAACTAAAATATTTTCTAGCGTTGAAAAAGCAATAAATCAATATGATGTTGTTTATGCCTCTTCTGCAAGAAGAAGAGATATTAATAAAAAACACCTTTCTTTTAATGAATTTATAAAAAGCATAAAGAAAAATAAAAATAAAAAAATTGGTATTATGTTTGGGCCTGAAGCATCAGGTTTATCCAATGAAGATATAGTTTATTGTAATTATATCTTTAAAATTCCAGTCAGTAGAAAACTTGAGTCCATCAATCTATCTCATAGTTTAATTATAGTCTGTTACGAAATATTCAGAAATATTAAAAGAAGTTACTTTAATAAAAATAAAAGGTTAGACAGCGTTATAAACAAAAAAAAACTGTATAACTTTTTGCATTTTGTAGAAAATCGTTTGGAAAGAAAAGGTTTTTTTCAGCCGCCTGAAAAAAGGAAAACTATGCTAATTAATCTTCGTAATATTTTTGGTAGGACCGAATTAAGCAATAAAGAACTAAGGATTTTATCTAGTATTTTTAGCAAACTATAAGAACGATTGACAAATATCACATAAAGATTATAAACAATTTTTTTATGACTAAAAGAATAAGAGCAAAACACAAAGTTGATAGAAGGTTGAGAGTAAATTTATGGGGGAAACCTAAAAGCCCTTTCAATACAAGAAATTATCCACCCGGACAACATGGCCAGAGCAAAAAGGGAAAACCCACAGATTATGGAGTACAGTTACACGCTAAACAAAAGCTCAAATCATACTATGGAAATATTAACGAAAGACAATTTAGAAATGTTTATAGGATTGCAATTAAAAAAAAGGGTAACACAACAGAAAACCTGGTTGGTATTTTAGAAAGAAGATTAGATACTGTAATTTATAGAGCAAAATTTGCACCAACTGTTTTTTCTGCGAGACAATTAATTAATCATGGACACTTTAGAGTGAACAAAAAAAAAGTTAATATTTCGAGCTATTTAGTTAAGGAAGAAGATTTAATTGAGGTAAAGGATAAATCTAAATCACTTACAATAATCGAATCATCTTTAGCTAGTAAAGATAGAGACGTTCCTGAATATGTTCAATTAGACACAAAAAACAAAACCGTCAAACTTGTAAGAATTCCAAAATTTGCTGATATCCCATATCCTACTGTAATGGAACCTAAATTAGTGATTGAGTATTATTCAAGATAATAAAGATTTACTCTCAAAAAGTTTTTTTAATTCACCTTTTTCAAACATTTCTTTTACAATATCACAGCCTCCAATAAATTCTCCATTTACATATAATTGAGGTATTGTTGGCCAATCGGTGTAATCTTTAATTCCCTGTCTCATCTCATTGCTCTCTAGAACATTTACTCCTTGGAATTTTACCTGAAGATGTTTGAGAATATTTGTAACTGTCATTGAAAAACCACACTGTGGAGTATCGGGTGTACCTTTCATAAAAAGCACCACACTATTTTCATCGATCATTGTTTTAATTTTACTTTTTATTTCATCCATTTTTTTCCTCCGTAGTAAGGGCTAGAGCATGTAATTCATTACCCATTTTTCCTTTGAGAGCTTTATAAACCATTTTATGTTGTTCTATCTTTGATTTTCCTACAAAATTTTTTGAAATTATCTTCGCTTCGAAGTGGTTATTATCACCCATAGTATCTTTTAGTTCAAGAGTTGCATCAGGAAAGGCAGCTAATATCATATCTGAAATTTCATTTTTAGTTAATGGCATTAAAACTATTATACCATTGATTATTATAAATTTGAAGATTTTTTGTTTTGATAGAAAATAAACTCTCCAATTCAAATGTGTCATTTTGTACCTCAGCTACAATTTCATAAAAAATATTATTTTTTTTTAGAAATAATTCAAGATTCTTAAGATTGTTTTTAGAAACTTCAATTAAATATCTCCCCTGATCTTCACCAAAAAAATATTCATAAATGTTTTTAAGCTTCTTAGGCTTATTTATTTTTAATCCAAGACCCGATGACATTGACATCTCAGCTAAAGCAACAAGCATTCCCCCAGAGGAAATATCGTGAACAGACTCTGCAATACCATTTTTAATTAAATCAAGAACAGCTAAACCATTATTTTTCTCATTTAACAAATTTATTTCAGGCGGCGGTCCATCTTTCATGGAAAAATTCTCGTAAATAAAAGCACTCTGCCCTAAATGTCCGATAGTTTTACCAATTACTATAATTACGTTACCATTTTTTTTGGTCATTATATTTCTAATTTTGTTGAGGTCATTAATAATTCCAATACCTCCTATAACAGGTGTTGGATCTATACTTTTTGATTTGGTCTCGTTATAAAAAGAGACATTCCCTGAAACAACTGGAAAATTCAAAAATTCACAAGCCTCTTTGATACCGTTTATACAATCGACAAATTCTCCCATAACCTCAGGTTTTTCTGGACTCCCAAAGTTCAAGCAATTTGTTATTGCCATTGGCTTTGCTCCAACTGAAATTAAATTTCTCCAGTTTTCAGCAACTATTTGTTTTCCACCATTTTTTGGATCAGCTTTGCAATAAGAAGCTGATGAGTCCACTGATATTGCTATAGCTTTATCTTTATTATGAATTCTAATTACTGCAGAATCCCCACCAGACTTTTGGATAGTATCACACATTACAGATTGATCGTATTGATCAGTAATCCAATTTTTATTTGAGTGGTTTGGCGAAGATAAAATTTTTAATAAAGCGTCATCAATTTTTATCTTTTTAAGATTATTTATTTCTATTTTTTCTTTTTTTAATTTTTTTAACATGAATTTTCTTTCATACATAGGAGCTTTCTCAGCTAGAGCTGGAATAGGAATATCGGCAACTTTTTTGCTATCGAAATTAAGAATTAATCTATTAGTGTCTGTAGTCTTACCAATAACCACAAAATCTAAATCCCATTTATCAAATATTTTTTTTGCCTCTTTCTCTTTGTTATCATCCAGTATTAAAAGCATTCTTTCTTGGCTTTCTGATAACATCATTTCATAGGGTGTCATATTATTTTCACGACATGGCACTTTATTTAAATCTAACTCGATACCAAGCTTTCCTTTTGAAGCCATTTCTATACTTGATGAAGTAAGCCCTGCTGCGCCCATATCTTGTATTGATATAATAGAATTATCTTTCATTAATTCTAAGCATGCCTCTAAAAGTAATTTTTCAGTGAAAGGATCACCAACCTGAACAGTAGGTTTTTTTTCTTCTGAGTTGTCGTCAAATTCTGCTGATGCCATTGTTGCTCCGTGAATTCCATCTCGTCCAGTTTTTGAACCCACGTATACCACAGCTTTATTTAAACCTTTTGCTTTTGAATAGAATATTTTATTTTTATTTGCTAAACCTACAGCCATAGCATTGACTAAAATATTTTCATTATATGTATCATTAAATTTAGTCTCTCCTCCTACAGTTGGTATTCCAACGGAATTACCGTAACCACCTATACCTGAAACTACACCGCTTAATAGGTTTTTAGTTTTAGGATTTTCGGGTGATCCAAAGTGTATAGAGTTCATCAAAGCAATTGGTCTGGCACCCATTGTAAATACATCGCGTAATATGCCACCAACTCCTGTAGCTGCACCTTGATATGGTTCAATAAAAGAGGGATGATTGTGACTTTCTATTTTAAAGACAACAGCATCTCCATCCCCAATATCAATAACACCGGCATTTTCTCCTGGTCCTTGGATTACAATATTATTTTTTGTTGGAAGTTTTTTTAGGTGGACCTTTGATGATTTATATGAACAATGCTCATTCCACATTGCCGAAAAAATCCCTAATTCTAATAAATTTGAATCTCTACCTAAATATTCTTTAATTTTTTTATATTCATCAAGCGTTAAACCATGAGCTTCTATTTGATCTTTACTTACTATCATATTAATTCATAATACTTAAAAATAATCCCAAACCATTTTCATTTGATAAAATTTTATCTGACATTCTTTCTGGGTGAGGCATCATTCCTAATATATTTTTTGTATTATTAAATATTCCCGCAATATTGTTCATCGAACCATTTGGGTTACTTTTTAAATTTATTTTTCCATTTTCATCACAATATTTTATTGGTATTAATTCGTTATCCTCAAGTTCGTTAAGGTGATCTTTACTTGTAAAGTAATTTCCCTCATTGTGGGCGATATTTAATTTTAAAACTTCACCCAACTCATATTTATTAAAAAATTTACTTTTATTAGATAAAATTTTAACCTGAATATCTTTTGATATAAACTTAAGTCCTGAATTTCTTAATAATGCTCCTTTTAGTAAACCGCATTCAATTAAAATTTGAAATCCATTACATATTCCAAGGATGAGAGAACCTTTTTTTCCTGCAGATACAACTTCAGACAAAATATTTGATTTAGCTGCTATTGCGCCAGATCTTAGATAGTCACCGTAAGAAAATCCACCTGGAACAACAATTAAATCTGATTTTGGAAGTTCAGTCTCTTTATGCCATATCATTGAATTTTTAAACTGTAATTTTTTTAAAGCGACGGCAATATCTCTATCGCAATTTGAACCAGGAAAAACTATTACTGACGACTTCATCATATTTTTTTTATTTGAAAATCCTCAATAATCTGATTTGCTAGTAATTTTTCACACATTTCTCTTACTTTTGCCTCACCTTTTGTAGAGTCACTTTCGTCCAAATCAATTTCAAAAAATTTTCCTTGTCTTATTGAATTAAGATTTCCAATTCCTATATTTTTTAAAGTTTGCCCAACAACTTTACCTTGTGGGTCAAGCACATCTTTTTTCAACGTGATCGTTACAGCAAATTTCAATTTATTTTTTCTTAATACTTATTGATGTAGGTTTTTTAAAATTAACTTCACTTACATTAGTTGTTTCTGGAACTATTCCTAATCTTCGAGCCACTTCTTGATATGCTTGAATTATATTCCCCAGATCTTTTCTAAATCTATCTTTGTCTAGTTTCCTCTCACTTTTAATATCCCAAAGTCTACAGGTATCTGGACTTATTTCATCTGCAAGAATAACTTCTTTTGTATCTCCATCCCATATTCTTCCGAATTCAAGTTTGAAATCTACTAGCTTAATTCCAATTCCCCTAAACATTCCTGACATAAAGTCATTAACTCTAAAAGTCATTTCCTCAATTGATTTGATTTCGTCTTCTGTTGCCCAATTAAATGCAAAAATATGTTCTTTAGCAATAAGGGGATCACCAAGTTCATCTTTTTTGTAACAAAACTCTATTAACGGTTTTTCTAAGATTGTGCCGTCAGTTACGCCCAATCTTTTAGTTAATGATCCTGTCGCAATATTTCTAACAATAACTTCAATAGGTATAATCTCAACCAACTTTATTAATTGTTCCCTCATATTCAATCTTTTTATTAAATGATTCTTTATACCTACCTGGTTCAAGTTCTGAAGAATGTGCTCTGAAATTCTGTTATTGAGAACACCTTTACCTTCAACAGTTGCTTTTTTTTGATTATTGAAAGCTGTTGCATCATCCTTAAAATGTTGAATTGCCAAACCTTTTTCTTTGGTCTCGTAGATGATCTTAGCTTTTCCTTCGTAAAGTTTTTTACCTTTGTTCATTTTTTTCTTAATACTCTTGAGAAAATTACATTAATTTTTCTCGTGTGATAACCAAAATCAAATAATTTTTTGAGAGTATTAACAGGTATTTTGTCTGTAATTACCTGGTCTTTTAACAAGCTATCGTAGAACGGGATATTATTTTCAAGCGCTTTTATTGCACACTTTTGAACTATTCTATATGCTTGGTCTCTTCTTAAACCTTGAGATGTAAGTTCAAGCAACACCCTTTGAGAAAAGAATATTCCTTTTGTTAAATTAAGATTTTTTTTCATATTATTTTTATTTACTTTCATTGATTTAACAACATTGTTCAAGCGATCAAGAGCAAAATCTAAAGTTACAGTAGTGTCAGGTCCTATATTTCTTTCTACACTAGAATGAGAAATATCTCTTTCATGCCAAAGTGCTACATTTTCTAATGCTGGAATTACCGCTGATCTAATTAATCTAGCTAAGCCAGTAAGATTTTCTGTCAAAACTGGATTTTTTTTGTGTGGCATAGCTGAAGATCCCATTTGCTTATTATTAAAAAATTCCTCTACCTCTGAAACCTCTGTTCTTTGTAAGTGTCTTATTTCTGTAGCAAATCTCTCAATAGAGCTTGCTATTACACCAAGGACCGAAAAAAAATAGGCATGTCTGTCTCTTGGTATAATTTGAGTTGATATAGGCTCAACATTTAATTTTAATTTTTTAGCTACATATTTCTCAACTCTCGGGTCTACATTAGCAAATGTTCCAACTGCTCCCGATATTGCGCAAGTCGAGATTTCTTTAATAGCACTTTGAAGTCTTTTATGATTTCTAGAAAATTCTTCATAAAAAGTTAAAAGTTTTAAACCAAAAGTAGTTGGTTCTGCGTGAATCCCATGACTTCTGCCGATGCATAATGTATATTTATGTTTGATTGCTTGTTTTTTTATTGAGTTTAATAAAATTTCAATATCTTCAGATATAATTGAACCAGATTGTTTTAACTGAATATTAAAACAAGTGTCTAAGACATCGGAGGAAGTCATCCCTTTATGTAAAAAACTGGCTTCTTTACCAACTTTTTCAATTATTGATGTTAAAAACGCTATAACGTCATGCCTTACTTTCCCTTCGACTTTTAATATTTTTTTTATATCTATTTTTGATTTTGATTTAACTTTTTTAACAACACCCCTGGGAATTATTTTATATTTCTCCATTGCCTCAGCAGCGGCAATTTCAATTTTGAGCCATAAGCTATATCTATTTTTATCAAGCCAGATTTCTCTAATTTCTTTTCTTGAATATCTTTCAATCATATTTTGTAAGGTGGATAGTCTAAGCCTTTGTTTGAAGTTGTGAATATTTCATATCCCTTATCAGTTATACCAACAGTGTGTTCAAATTGTGCGGATAATTTTTTGTCTTTCGTAACTGCTGTCCATCCATCATTCAACACTTTAGTTTCATATTGGCCTTCATTTATCATAGGCTCAATCGTAAAAATCATACCAGTCTTTAATTTATCACCAGTCTTTTCTTCTCCGTAATGTAATATATTTGGATGTTCATGAAATTTCTTTCCGACACCGTGTCCACAAAAATCCCTTACAACTGAAAAACCTTTTTTTTCAACATATTTTTGTATAATGGAACCTATATCACCAAGTTGAATATCATTTTTTAAAATTTTAATAGACTCGATTAAAGCGTCATATGTAGTTTTTACCAACCGATTTGCTTTTGTTGATACTTCGCCAACAAAATACATTCTGCTTGTATCTCCATGCCACCCATCCTTCAAAGCAGTAACATCAACATTAACAATATCACCCTCACTTAAAAATTTATCTTTTGGTATGCCATGACAAACGACGTGATTTGCTGATACACAACATGATTTTGGATAACCTCTATAAAATAGCGGGGCTGAGTAAGCCTTATGATCATTAATAAAGTCATAACACAACTTATCAATTTGTTCAGTTGTAACACCGGGCTTAACTATTTTTGCTACCTCATCTAAAGCTGCAGATGCAATAGAACCAGCTTTTCTTGTTCCAGCGAAAGCTTCTAACATTTTATCAGTCATTTAATAAAATTTTTATTTTATTATTTATTTCTATGCTTTTGTCTGAAAATTTACAATCATAACAAAGTACTTTTACATTTTTTTTTACAGCTTCTCTGAAAAATTTAGAATATTCAGGGTCTATATCTGCAGCAATACCAAAAGATTGACAATTTTCAATCTGTATTAAAAATAACAAGTAGCAATCATAACCTTGTTTGTTCGCAGAAACTAAACTTTCAAGATGTTTCTTGCCCCTAGAGGTTACAGCATCTGGAAACTCGGCGTGACCTTTTTTTCTACTTAGTGAAACACTTTTAACCTCAAGAAAAGCTTTTTTATTATTTTTTGTACTATCCAAAAGGAAATCAAATCTGGTATTTATCCCATATTTTTTCTCTGGTGTTATTTGATTATATATAGCTAAATCTTTAATATAATTGTTTTCTAATGCTTCTTTTACTATTTTATTAGTAATATGAGTGTTGACACAAAATTTTGAATTATTTACTTCTATAATCTGAAGTGTGTGACTGAGTTTCCTTTTTTCATTATTTGATCTTGTAATCCATACCTTATTTCCTTTAGCTAAAAGTTTTTGCATAGATCCGGGGTTGGGACAGTGAGCTGTAATTACTTTATTTTCCATTTTAATATCAACAAAAAAACGCTTATATCTTTTTATTAAAACACCTGATATTAATTCGTTTTCAAAATCCATTTTAAATAGTATCAAATTATGGCTAGAAAATATAAAAAAATTTCCGCATCAATTTTAGTCATTGGTAATGAAATTTTATCAGGAAGAACAAAAGATCAAAATGTTTCTTATTTAGCATCATGGTTAAATACAAATCTTGGAATAAAAATACATGAAGTTCGTATTGTTCCAGACGAAGAGAAAAAAATAATAAAAAATTTATTAAATCTTAGTAAAAATTATAATTATGTTTTTACAACAGGTGGAATTGGACCTACTCATGATGATATAACAGCCAAATCTATTTCAAAAGCCTTTAAAAAAAAATACGTATACAACGAGGAGGCTTATAAAATTCTAAGTAATTATTATGGAAAAAAAGCATTTAATGACTCTAGAAAAAAAATGGCAAAAATGCCAGAAGGTTCAAAATTAATATATAACCCCTCAAGTGCTGCACCAGGTTTTATGATTAAAAATATAATTTGTCTTCCAGGCGTTCCTTTAATTCTACAATCCATGCTTCATAATTTAAAAAAATATTTAAAAAAAGGTTCTAGAATTTTGAGCCTTTCAATAAGTACTCAGACTGTAGAGAGTAAAATTGCAAATAACTTGGAAAAGATACAAAATAAATACAAAAAAATAGTTGAGATTGGAAGTTATCCTTTTTTTAGACTTGGAAAAATTGGCGTATCTGTTGTTTTAAGGTCAGAAAAAAAATCAAAGTTACAATCTTGCCACAAAGAAATTATTAAAATGTTAACCAAAAAGAAATTAAGAATTTTGAAAGGTATTTAATGTTATATTTTGCTTACGGGAGCAACTTACATCAAAAACAAATGAAACGAAGGTGTAAAAACTCAAAATATATAGGTTGCTATACACTAAAAAACTTTAAGCTTTCATTTAGAAATTATTATTTAGGTGGCGGGGTTGCCGATATTGAAAAAAAACAAAACAGTTTTGTATTGGGTGCTATTTACAAAATAACGAAAGGGGATGAAAAAAAATTAGATGTTTATGAAAATTATCCTGTAACTTATATAAAGAAATATTTCACTCTAAATGGCACAAAAGTTATGTACTATTATATGCCAAAAAAAACTAAACATTTTCCACCTAGCAAAAGATATTTAAATATTATCATTCAAGGTTACAAGGATTGCGGTTATAGAGATTCATTCATTTTCATATCTAAAAACAAAAAAATAAAAGTAAAATGAAAATCTTTGATTGTTTTATGTATTTCGATGAAGATATACTTCTTGATCTTCGTTTAAATTATTTAAATAGCTATGTTGACAAATTTGTAATTGTTGAAAGCAAATATGCTCACAATGGAAAAAAGAGAAGTCTTAATTTTAAAATAAATAATTTTGAAAAGTTTAAACATAAAATAGTTTATTTAGTTTTAGATAAAGGACCCCCTGGAATTGCAAATTTTGATGATAAGGATCACATTGATATAACTAATTCAAAATATTTTCTTAATGCTTCTAAAAGGGAAAATTTCCAAAGAAACTATATTACAGAGGGCCTCAAAGATGCTGAGCCAAATGATATTATTTTAATATCAGATTTAGACGAGATTCCAAATCTGGAACAAAACAATTTAAAAAATATTAAAAACAAATTAATTTTTTTTAAACAAAAACTATTTTACTACAAATTTAATTTAAAACTAGAATCATTTGAATGGTTTGGGACCAAAGCGTGTAGAAAAAATAATCTATTATCTCCACAATGGTTAAGAAACATCAAAGATAAAAATTATCCCTTTTGGAGATTGGATGCTCTTTTTTCCAAAACAAAATATCAAGATATTCATTTTATAGAAAATGGTGGTTGGCATTTTTCTTATCTTAAAACAGCAAAAAATATTGAAAAAAAGTTGACCTCTTACCTACACCATAGAGAGTACGATCTTAAACCAATTGGTGAAGAGGGTATAGAAAAAATGATTATTAATAAAAAACCCGTATATAATCTAAGAGTGGATTCGAAAAAAAATAAATTTGACGGGGGTGAGGAACTCAAAATTACCTCCACGGATGAATTACCCAATTATATAAAAAAAAATTTAAAAAAATATAAAAACTGGCTTGAATAAACGATGAATTCCAATGCAATTGTAACTTTGGCTGACTCAAAATATTTCGATCTTCTTAAAGAACTTATAGACTCAATAAAATCTTTTGAAGAAAGCAATAATCTTTCAATTTGCGTTTTAGATGCTGGTTTGACCGAAAATCAAATAAAAACAATTAAATCAAAAGTTTATTCGATTAAAAAAGCTAATTGGGACATAGATGTTCCAGGCTATAAAGTCATAAAAAAAGAATGGTTAAAGAGCCAAGTTTCAAGAGCTTTCTTGCCAAATTATTTTCCAGAATTTAAAAGGTATCTTTGGATTGATTGTGATGCTTGGGTTAATTCCTGGAAAGCAGTTGAATTATATTTTAAAGCCTGTGAAAATGGAAAATTAGGAATAACTCAAAGTATAGGACCAGGTTATAGAATTACATCTAAAGTCAAATGGTTATTAGGAAAAATTGCTTTAATTAAATCTCAAAATTATAAACATGCAAAGTCGTCTGGCATAAACGAAGAAATTGCCAGAAAGTTAGCTTTTGCTCCACATATAAACATTGGAGTTTTTTCATTGGAAAAAAATTCTAAATGTTGGGATGTATGGCAAAAAAATTTAAAAAAAACACTTTCAAAAGGAAAAATTTTTGGGTCTGAAGGTTTAGCAATTAATATAGCAGTTTATCATGATAATGTTGATGTTGAATTTTTGCCTTTAAAGTGTAATTGGATAACAAGTCATTTGTTACCAAAGTTCGACGAAAAAAAAGATACATTTGTTGAACCTTTTTTGCCCAATGATGAAATTGGAATAATTCATCTAGCCGCCGGTATTTGGAAAGATAAAACGGATATGAGATTAAATAAAGATATAAAGATCAATATTAAAACGATTGAAGGAAAAGAAATCCAAAAAAGCCTAAGATTTGGTGTTATATAAAATATTCCGACTATGAGCTTAAAAAAAATAATTAAAAACGTTTTCAGAACAAAAAGTTCAGTAAATAACTTTAAGTTGTCTAAACCTTTAAAAATCGGTATTTTTGGTGCAGGTGCGCAAGCTACTCTTTTGGCAAAACAGGCTATGTCCTCGGGAGCAAAAATTGAAGCTATTCACGATATAAAAATAGAAGCTGCTGAAAAATTAGCCAACATAACAAATACACAAAATTTTACAGATAAAATTGAAGATTTTTTTAATTTTACTATGGATGGATTATTAATCTCCACTATTCCAACCGTCAGAACTGAACCAATTAAATATGCTTGTGATAAAAAAATAAATATTTTTGTCGAAAAACCACCGGCTTACAATCTTGTAATGGGACGTGAGTGTTTAAGGTATATCAAGAATTCAGGTGTAATTACGTCTGTAGGATTTCAGTCCAGATATGACCCTCGTTATGAAAAATTAAAAAAATTAATTGAAGGAAAAGAAATCCATTTAGTAAGAACAAAACTTACAATTGGATATTACCCTGTAATACAAGTTCCCGAATGGTACTTACAGAAAAAATTTAGTGGAGGCCCGTATGCTGAACAGGCAATTCATTTATTAGATTGTGTACGTTATATTCTGAACAATCCAAAACCAATCAGAGCTGCATCAATGGGCATTAAAAATATGGTTAATTATAATAAAAATATTGATGCTGAAAATTCCCTACAACTAATTTATGAACTTGATAATGGAATTTTTGGTTCACACACCAATCATTGTGGACATGACGTGACTAAGTGGGACCTAGAATTAATAGGTCCAAATTTGAGATTAGAAGCAAATGCAACTGAAAAAGTTATCAAAGGCACAATTCAGGGAAAAAAAATAAATGAAAAATTTGGTCCAAATAATGATTTGGGTGGTCTCGATAAGATTTCTGCTTGGCTCAAATCAATAGAAGAAAATAACAAAAGTTATATAAGATCAAGTTATGAAGAGTCTCTTAATACTCAAGCATTAATTGAAGCTGCAATTAAAAGTCAAAATTCAAACAAAATGGAATTAGCCGAAAAAATTTAAAAAGTTTATGAAAATTTGTATTGTTGGCGGAACAGGTAATATCAGTTCAAGTATTGTTGATCTTCTTATTAAAAGCAAACATGAAGTAGTTTGTTTTAATAGAGGCCTCAGAGGTAGTTTGCCGAAAAACGTTCGATTAATAAAGGGTGACCGATCTGATTTTAAAAATTTTGAAAAAAAAATTCAAAAAGAAAATTTTGATGTTGCTATCGATATGTTATGTTTTAATCATCTTGAGGCCAAAAGTAGTATTGAGGCTTTCAAAGGAGTAAAACACTATATAATGTGCTCTACTGTAGTTACATATGGTAACAAAAGTATTTTAACAGAGATTAACGAAAACTCTCCAATTCAACCATATGATAGCTATGGCCACTATAAAGCAGAAGCTGAACTAATTTTTAAAGAAGAATTTGAAAAAAGAAGTTTTCCGGTAACTATTGTAAAACCGTCTACTGTTTATGGCCCCAATTCTGGTTTGTTAAGGCAAGTAGGATCTACAGATTTTTCCTGGATAGACAGAATAAAAAAAGGTAAACCCCTAATTATTGCAGATGACGGAAGTATAAAGCATCAATTTCTACATGCGGATGATGCCGCACTGGCTTTTGAGGGAGTCATGGGAAAGAAGCATTGTGTTGGACAAAACTACATACTTGCCTCGCAAGAGGCTACAAATTGGAAAGATTATCATAATATGGCTATGGAAATTATTGGAAAACAAGTTGAACTTGTTAAAATTCCATTTGCAAATCTTAGCAAATTAAACATTCCAAACCTTGATTTGCTAAACAACATTTTTTCAAAGGACATAAGCTATTCAAGCAAGAAAATACTCAAAGATGTTCCTGAATTTAAACCAAAATATTTAATGAAAGAAGGGATGAAACAGGTAATTGACTCAATGTATAGAAAAAATCAAGTACCAGATGATACTGAAAAGAATTATTGGGAAGACCAAATAATAAATGCTCACAAAAATGGTAAAGTTTTAAAGAAAATAAAAAAAGGATTGTCGTTTAAAATTAAGAAAATCTTTAACAAAATAAAAAAAAGTAATTAGTTAATTGATATAATAACTGAAGCTATTGCGTGTGATTTTTCATCTGACAGAGATACAAAAGTTTTAAATCTTTTTTTTATTAATTTTTTTACAATTTTTTTACTTTTGCCGTTAATATTTAAAATCGGCTTACCTTTCTTATTGTTAAGAATTTCAATATCTTTAAAGCTTAATCCTTTAGAAATACCAGTGCCTAAGGCTTTGGAAAATGCCTCCTTAGCAGCAAATCTTTTTGCAAAATAATTAGACTGATTATTTTTTTTTGAACCTATAACAATTTCCTTTTTTGAAAAAACTCTGTTTTTAAAATTTCGGTTTTTTCTTAAAATACCCTGAATTCTCTTAATATTTACTAAATCTGAACCTATTCCAAAAATATTCATTTTATTTTGATTTGCATTTTTGACACAAGCCAAAAAATTCCAGATTATACTTTTTATACTTCATACCAGTACTATCTTGAAAACTCTTTAGATATTTAGAAAGTTTAGAATTAACGATCTCAGTAACTTTTTCACAAGCTTGACATATTGAAAAAGCAGTTGCATTTGAAACTTCACAATTTGTGTTTTTACACGCTATAAAAGCATTTCTACTTTCTACTTTATGAATTTTTCCTACTTTGATTAATTTTTCTAAAGCTCTATAAACTTGAGGAGGTGCTTTCATACCCTTTTTTTTTACATTAGATAATATTGAATAAGCTTTAACCGGTTCTGTTGATTTTTCAATTAAATCAAGAACTATTTGCTGATTTTTTGTAAGATTATTTTCTTTGTGCATTTTAGTCATTGTATTGATTCTCCGTTAATTTTTCAATTTAATCGATTGTTTAATTTTTAATAATGAAAGTACGAATAGGAATAAGGCAGCTGCTATAATTGAAGGGCCTGAAGCTGTATTAAATTCTAAAGAAGTTAATAAACCTAAAATCACAGATAACAACCCTCCAATCACTGAATAAATTACCATCATTTGTGGGCTTGAAGAAATATTTCTAGCCATTGCAGCTGGTATAATCAACATTCCTGTAATTAATAATAATCCAACCATTTTTATTGAAATAGCAATAATGCCTGCCATTAAAATTGTAAATATAGCTTTAGCTCTGTCAGGATTTAAGCCTTCAGCTTCTGCTAATTCGTAGTTTACTGTTGAAGCAAATAAAGCTTTCCATATCAATTTAAGAATTATTAGTATTAATGGACCTCCTATCCATATAATAAATATATCATTAATTGTAACTGCTAATATGTCTCCAAATAATAATCCCATGATATCGAACCTAATGAATGTTAAAAATCCAATAACAACTAATCCAACTGCTAAAGACGAATGAGCCAAAAGCCCAAGTAAAGCATCACCTGGTAGATTAGTTCTTTTTTGTAAATCTATCAGAATTAACGCAATTAAAGATGAAATTATAAATACTGAAATAGCAATATTAAATTCTAAAGTATAAGCGAGTGTAACTCCAAGTAAAGCAGAGTGAGCAAGAGTATCGCCAAAATATGATAACCGTCTCCATATAACGAAACATCCAAGGGGCCCTGTTACAATTGCAATACCGAGTCCAGCTATTAAAGCTCTTATAAAAAAATCTTCTAACATTTAATTTTTTTTTATTTCACCCTCATTTGTATGAATATGATCGTGTCTATGTTCGTATCTTGATAATATTTGAGAAGCCTGTTCTCCAAATAAAGCTTTATATTCATTATTTTTTGCAACCTCTATTGGAGATCCTGAACAACACACATGACCATTTAGGCAAACAACGTGATCCGTAGCACTCATTACAGTATGCAAGTCGTGAGAAATTAATAAAATTCCACAATTTAGTTCATCAGAAATTTTCTTTATAAGTTTGTATAAAACAATTTCACCCGTAAAATCTACCCCTTGTACTGGTTCATCAAGAACTAATAGTTCTGGTTTTTTTGAAATAGCTCTCGCAATCAAAACTCTTTGAAATTCCCCACCTGATAAATCTCCTAAATTTTTATCTTTAAGATGTATAACACCTGTTAATGATAGAGCATCATTAATAGCTTCTTCTTTAAGATTTTCAGTAAGTACCATAAAATCTCTTACTCTGAGTGGCAATGTCCAATCAATTGAAATTTTTTGAGGAACATATCCAACTTTATTTGTGTATTTTTCAACTTTTCCATCAATTTTTTTATAGATTCCTAAGACAATCTTTGCGGTCGTGCTTTTTCCAGAACCATTCGGACCAATAAGAGTAACTATTCTACCTTTTTCAATCTCTAGAGATACATCTTTAACAAGCCATTTATTGTTTATACGAAAACTAGCTTGTTTTAATTTTACTAAGATATTTTGATTTGAGTTCATTTTAATCGCTTGACTTCAAAATGTTATAATATTACATAGTGTTATATTATAACAAATTAAATTCATCAATATTATGAAAAATATTAAGAAATTACCACTAATAGTATCATTATTATCTCTTTTAGCTATTTTTTCACCAGCAAATGCTGATGTGAAAGTAGTTACATCAATAAAACCTATACATTCATTAGCAAGTTATTTAATGGATGGAGTAGGCAAACCAGATTTAATAGTGGATGGTTATGCTTCTCCACATGGATTTGCTTTAAAACCATCGCACGCAAAAATGCTACAAAATGCGGACTTAATATTTTGGGTTGGTGAAGACTTGGAAAATTTTTTAAAAAAACCATTAAAATCAATAGCAAAAAAAGCTGAAAAAATAGAATTAATGGAAATTAAGGGATTAAAAAAATTGGAATTTAGAGAAAGAAACATATTCGAAGACCACGATGATCATAAAGAACATGGTCACAAAAAAGATAAACACGATGATCATAAAGAACATGGTCACAAAAAAGATAAACACGATGATCATCACGGACATGCCCATGGTGAACACGATCCGCATATTTGGCTTGATCCAATGAACGCAAAAGTAATTTTAAGTGAAATGGCAGATCATCTAATTGAAAACGATCAAAAAAATGAATCTAAATATAAAGCTAATTTAAAAAAAGCACACAAAGATTTAGACAAACTTACAAAAGAAGTAAAATCTGAGCTAAATAAAGATTTCAAATCAATTGTTTTTCATGACGCTTACCAATATTTTGAAAAAAGATTTGGCGTTAATGTATTGGGAGCTTTTACAGTAAATACAGATGTATTACCTGGTGCAGAACAATTATCTGAGATTAGAGAAGTAATTGAACATGAAAAAGTAAGCTGTGTATTTTCTGAACCTCAATTTAATCCTGATATAATCAAAGCAGTAGCAAAAGACACAAATATTAAGACTGGAGTTATAGATCCTTTAGGAGCTACTTTAAATCCAGGGAAAACTTTGTATTTTGATTTAATTAAGAATATGTCTTCCTCTTTTAAAGGTTGTTAAAAAACTACCTCAATAAGCATTAAATCACTATTAAATATACGTTTTTAGCAATGCACCAAATTAATGTAAAAATTGAAAGAATCTGATTTATATAATAGAAATATAGTTTAATACATTCAAGGCTATGAGATCAATTAAGCTATTTTTTTTACTGGCTGTTATAACAATTTGCTATGAGACATACGCAAAAGCTCAAGCCACTCTAACGTTTGAAAAAGCAATAAGACCATTGGCATCTGGACTCACTAACTCAGAAGGAAATACAATAGTTAGGGATGCTTTTCAACTACCCACAGGTTTAGCCTTTAGCAATGATGGTAAAAAAGTTTTTTCAAGCAATTTCACATCTAATGGAGATCATGAATGTATAAGCATGATGACTCTTAAAACTCCTTTTGATTTAAGAACTGTTTCACGTGTAATAGATGAAGCAAGCCCATTAGTTGAAAAAGTAGGTTTGACTGACAATGAAAATGACACAAAATGTTCAGATATTAAATTTAGTAGAGATGGACTTAAATTGTTTTTAGGAAATGTAACGGGCAAAATCCATGGCTTTGATCTAGCTAAACCATTCGATCTTAATGGGTTAACTTATTCAGACAATGTAACAAGTGATCTTACAGATGGTAATACTGGAGGCAGGGCAAACTTTAGTTTTAGCAATGATGGAAAAAAACTAATTTTTTTAGATGGTACTCGAGAAGCCCAACATATTGACGAATATAAATTATCAACTGCTTACGACTTAACATCTATAACTTTATTAAATACCATTACATTAACAACTACAGCTAATCTAGACTCGAAGGATGATGCTCATGCTATAGAATTCAGTCAAGATGGATTGAACATGTTTGTGCTAATGCATGATGCTAATGCATTAAACCAAACTGATAAAGATGCTATTTTCCAATTTAGATTAACCCAACCTTTTTCAACTAATACTGCAACCATTGTAGGTTCGGTTACTCCATCAGGAACAATTAATACAGCTGCTTTTGGAATGGCCTTTAGTCCCTCAGGAAATAAACTTTATCTTGTAAATAGAATTGGTTCGCAGGATTCAGACAAATTTGTTGCTGGTGGCAGTGTAGATGTTGTTACCCAAGTAGGTTTATCATGCAATTTCGGTATCTTTGCTTGCGTGTCTGACCCAAGGACAGGTGTAAGCACCCAAATTCAATTAGCAAAAAATAATGTAAGTGAAAATAGTTCAGTAATTTTTAAAAGATTTGAATGGATAAAAAGAAATAGACATAACAATAACTTTAATAATTTCAGTGCTTCAATAAAATCAGATAACCTAATGTTAAACTATTTATTTGATAAAGTTCAAAGCAAAGATCTTGTTCAAACTGCCTCTCTTAAAAATAAATCAAGCAAAGACAAAAAAAGGAATTGGTCATATTGGAGTCATGGTGATTTAACATATGGCTCTTATCATGGAAAATCTGATTATCTGGGCACAATTTTAGAAAAACCCAAAGATATAACTACCAGCGGCATTTCATTCGGAGCAGATAAAAAAAATAGTAAAAATAGTTTTTATGGTTATTCAGTAAGATATTCAGATGGCAAAGCTCGGCTTGGTAGCTCAGGTGATACATTAATGGATTCATTGTCATTGAACTATTACTTTATTACCCCTTTTAAAGATAATGGATATACCAATACAGTTATAGGTTTAAGCCAACTAGAATATGACCTTAAAACCGAAGGAGTTATAACTGGAGAAAGGAATGGTCAGCAAATTTATACATCAATTGATTTTAGAAATGATACTGAATTTGGCAGTCTAAATCTTACTCCATCATTTAAATTAAAATATGCAGTAACCAAATTATCTGATTTCACTGAATTTATGACAAACGCTTCATCAGGGGCAACAAATGTAATTTACGGAAGTGAGAAATTTGTAACTAGTGATTTAGCAACAGGAATTTTATTTAATTTAGATCCAATTCAATATAAAAATAAAAGTGTTTCCCATAACGGTGGTTTAGAATTGGTTTATGACTATTCACCTGATGTTGTTGTTGATTATACTTATTCAGACAGCTCTAGTTCTGAACTTTATAAAATCGAAAAATATTCCCAAAAAAATATGAGATTTAGTTATGGAATTGAGGAAGTTTATGAGAACAATCTTACGTTATCATTTAACTATGAGAGATTACAGCATTTAGATTCATTTAATTATGATTATAATGAAAATTCTCACACGGATAGTTTTTTTCTTAAAATAGGACGTGTTAAAAAAGAAGATTATGATTTTGCTTTAAGTTTTGACGCTTTACAAGATTATAAACTCAATAGTCACTATTCAAAAAAATTAGGTGTATTTGATTTGGATGTTGATGCTAATTATAATTTTACGAGTGTAGTTCCTGAATACGGCGCGTTGGTACAGATCTCAAATAAATTTTAATAACTTTATTTTTGCCAAAATCACTAATTAATGTATATATATGCAGTAGAGCCCTCGTGGTGAAATGGTAGACACAAAGGACTTAAAATCCTTGCCCGTATGGGAGTGACAGTTCGAGTCTGTCCGAGGGCACCAAGAGCTATTTATTTTTTTTATAAACTTTAGCGAAATGTTTTGAGCTAGATCTTAATTTAATAAACTTTAGAACTTTTTTGTTTCCCTTTTGTTTATTAGTTGGAGCATAAAAAACCTTTTTTCTGTTTAACAAGTCTTTTTTTGAAGGATTTATCAAATAATATACTGCCATACTATTTCTTATTACTTTTTTCTTTGGTTGAAGAACACCGTGCCAACTATGGTTTGATACATCAAAAAAGACAGCCCTATTAAATTTTGGATAAATTTTTGTAGTTAAATCTCCGGGAAGTTTATTGTTTTCATTATTTTTTTTATAAAAACAAATTTCACCACCCCAATTTTCTTTCCATCCTTTTGACAAAAAAACAATTAAGTTATATTTCCTCTGCAAATTAGCTTTAGGATGTATAAAATAATCTAAATGTGGATTTAACTTGCCTTTGTGATGCATTAAATGCCAACCACCACCATGAAGCCCGTAATCTGGTATCACTTTAGGTATTTTAAGTTTTTTTGATAAGAATTTTGTTGCTTGATTTGAATTTAAAAGTGAAAAAACTTTGTAGGTCAAGGGAGGGAAAAAGTTCCAATTATTTGATGTTTTTTTTATCTCACAATAATTTTTATATTCATGTAATCTTTTATCTTTATATTTTGGAAATTCTTTTTCTAACTTATTTGCAATGGAGGGTTTAAAAAAATTATCTATAACAGCATATGGAAACGGACTTTTATTATAAAATTCCTTCATACTTTTGCCTAAATTCTTTAAGTTAATATAGTCGCGCATAGATTTATGAATATTCAACTATTATTTATAGCTTAATATTGTTAATAGTAAATGTTTTAATTTGTATCACCTTATGAAAGTTTTTGATTGCACAACATTTTATAATGAAAATATGATGTTGGAATTAAGATTTAATATACTTGATCCTTACGTAGATAAATTTGTTATTACCGAAGCTAAATATTCTCATAGTGGAGAAAAGAAAAAACTTAATTTTGATATAAATAAATTTAAAGATTTTAAAAAAAAAATTAACTATATTGTAGTTGAGAACGAGCCCAACAATCTTTTCGATGAAACCAAGCTACATTTAGACAAATCAGGAAATAATCAAATTAGAGAAAATTCTATCAAAAGAATTGCCCACCAAAGAGATAGCCTAACCTCAGGAATTGAAGAGGCAGATGAAAATGATTACATATTTTATAGTGACAACGATGAAATTCCAAGGTTTGAAAATGTAAATTTAGAAAAAAACAAGAACAAAATCGTAGCATTCAAACAAAAACTTTTTTATTACAAATTTAATTTACTTTGTGACAGAATAGAATGGCATGGAACTAGAGGATGTAAAAAAAAACATCTTAAATCTTTTAGCTGGTTAAGAGATCTCAAAATTAAAAACTACCCAATTTACAGAATTGATACACTTTTTTCTGATTCAAAATATACAAATATTAAAATCATAACAGATGGAGGTTGGCATTTTTCACAAGTTAAATCACCTGAGGACATTTATATAAAATTAACAAATCATGAAGAACATGCGGAGTTTAAAGATAGCAATCAAACACTTAAAGACATTAAAGATATGGTAAAAAGGAAAGTAATAAATTTCAATCATCAAGCTAAATCTAGAGACTATAAATATTCTGATGAGTTTAAATTAAAAACTTTATCTATTAAAGAGATGCCATCTTTTATACAAAAAAATTTAGACAAATATTCTGATTGGTTAGATCTTGAAAATAATATATGAAAAATTTTAAGATATCAGTTCATATTCCATTATATTTAAAAAAACCATATAATAAAAAAAAAATTAAAAACTTTAAAAAAGTTTGTAAAAGTTTACTCAAATTATCAAATAAATCTCAAATTTTTGTTCATTCAAATCAAAGATTTAAAAATAAAGATAAAAAAATACAATATTTTTATTATAACTTAAAAAAAAATCATCCATTTAAACTTACGTGGTATTGTAGAAATCTGATGAAATCTCAAAGAAATAATTTTGATATATTTATCTATTGCGAGGATGATATACTTTTTGATAAAAAAAATTTTAGTTATTGGTTAAAGCATAAAAATACTTGTATTAAAAATAATTATAATTTGGGTTTTTTAAGATTTGAAATTAATAAAAAAGATAAAAATTTCTATTCAACTGATCAAGTAGAGCAATCATCAAAATATTTAAATTTATCAAATAAGAAATATTTGGTTTTAGCAAATTCAAATTGTTCCTTTTGGATATATGATAAAAAAGAATTCAATGATTTTATTAAAACAAAGTTCTATAATTTTAATTGGAGATGGATATCAATTTCAAATATTTTATTAATAAGGGAAATGGCTGCTGTTGGTTGGCACGGTGAAAATATGAACGGATTAAGTATGAGCAGGTATTTAGCTACTATTGTTCCATTTCAAAAGGACAAATTAGACAAAGGTTCTTTGATAAGACATCTATCAGATAATTATGCTAATGCGCCCCAGGGTTTATTTGGAACATTAAAGATTAGTCAAATTTCAAGTAATAATCTTAACAAATTTTTTCCATCAACATTATTTGAGAGATTTATCAAAAGAATTAGTTATATATTTTATCATCTATTAAGATTTAATTTAAAAAGGTATTTTAAAAATAATACCTTGCACAAAGATTTAAGAAGTGGATTATTTTTTAAATAAATAAATTTATGAATAAATGTCATTTTATATTTGATAAAAACAAAAAATCACAGTTATTGAGAAAAAGATTAAAAAATTTTAAAAAGTATTCTATTAAAAAATGTAACAGTATTATCGTAGCTGGTGGCGATGGATTTATGTTAAGAAGCCTTAAAAAATTTTATAATTTTAAAAAACCTTTTTATGGAGTTAATTGTGGATCAGTTGGTTTTTTAATGAATAAAAACCAGAAGATTTCTTTACTAAGCAAAAAAATAGAAAAGGCTAATAAGTTTACTATAAACCCAATTGAAGTCAAAATAACAAATGTAAAAAAAAAGATATTTAAAATGATTGCAGTTAATGAAATTTCTTTATTAAGGCAAAGTAAACAAACAGCTAATTTACAAATTAAAGTTAATCAAAAAAATTTAATCAAGGAATTAGTAAGTGATGGAGTGCTTGTATCAACGCCAGCAGGAAGCACGGCATATAATTTATCAGTTAACGGCCCCATATTATCCTTAGACTCAAAAAAAATTGCACTAACTCCAATTAGTCCATTCAGACCCAGAAGATGGAAAGGCAAATTAATCTCTGAAAGATCAAAAATTAATATAATTAATCTTCAAAGTAAAAAGAGACCAATCTCAGCTGTGGCGGATAACAATGAAATAAGAAATATAAAAAAAATAGAAGTTAAGGTAAATAAAAAAATTAAAATAAATTTACTTTTTGATAAAGGAAGCAGCTTGATTAAAAAAATAAAAGAAGAACAAAAAAAAATTAATTAAATTATGATAAAAATCCTCTTTATATTGATATGTTTATGTATCTTAGCTAACTATATAATTCTTCATTTAAAAGCAATTAGAACAGATAAAGAAACTGATAACGATGAAAATTACTGGATGTTCACTTATGACTTTAAAGAGAAAAAAAAAGATTCAATTTTTGATAGAGAGCCAGAGGATATTATTAGAGAAAAAAATAAAAAAAATAAGTTAATAGTAATATTGTATTTGCTGTCAGCTTTGATTTTTATATATTCGATGTTCTTTTTTACTAAATTAATCTACTTCATTTTAAATTAATAAAACTATTTACTTTGAAAACTTTAATCTCAAAACATTTATTAAAGTCCTAAATATTTCAATTCTTTCAATTTTTGATTTTCCTTTGTGACGTAACTTTGCGTGAAAAGGTATCTCTTTTATTGGAATGTTTCTTTTATCCAATAAATATATGGTTTCCATAAAAAAACTATATCCCTTAGATTTCACATCTCTTAAATCGAAACCTTCTAATTTTTTTAAATTATAACCCCTAAAAGCTGTTGTAAATTCATTAGAGTTTATACCAAAAACTATTTTAATAAATTTGTTTCCAAATATGCTTAATGATCTTCTCCAACCAGCAGTATCTAAAGAGCCACCTTCAACGAATCTTGAACCCAAAACAAAAGGATTATTTTTTAATTCTTCTATAAATTCTGGAATTTTTTTTGGGTCGTGAGTTAAGTCAGCGTCTATTGTAATTAAATTTTCATATTGTTTTTTTTTACTGTACTCAAATGCCAACTTATGGGCAGTATCCAATCCACTTTTTTTATCTCTTACAATTAAATGAATATTTTTTTTATTTTTTGAGTATTCTTTAATGATATCTGCAGTTTTGTCAGGAGAGTTGTCGTCAACAATCAAAATATCTAAATTTAAATTAAGATCCTCAATATAATTTAGCAAAAGTGTTATATTTTTTGACTCATTATAAGTTGCTGAAAAAATTAATATTTTACTTTTCATGAAGTAAATTATAATACTCAAGAAATAGACTGAATGAAATTGAAAAAATGTAGAAATTGCCAAGGAAAAAAATTATCAAAATTATTTTCTTTAGGAAAACTAAGTTATACAGGAAAATTTCCTAAAAATATAAATACAAATATCAAAAAAACAGAATTAACTCTTGTGATATGTAATAAGTGTTCACTCGTACAGCTCAATAATAATTACAATCTTAAATATTTATATGGGCCTGATTATGGATATAGGACTGGGATAAATAAGACCATGACTAATCACATGAAGAATATAATGAAAAATTTAACAAGAAAAATTAAGTTGAAAAAAGGGGACTGCATTTTAGATATAGCAAGTAATGATGGTACCTTATTAAATTTTTTCGATAAAAAACTTATAAAATTCGGCGTAGATCCACTAGTTAATAAATATAGTAAGTTTTATAAAAAAATAAATTATAAAATTTCTGATTTTTTTTCTGCAGAAAAAATTATTAAAAAATTACCAAAAAAGAAGTTTAAAATCATAACAGCTTTATCTGTGTTTTATGACATAAATAATCCGAACCTATTTTTTAAAGATATAAATAAAATATTAGACGATAATGGTATTTTTTTAATTGAGCATGCTGACCTAATGTCAATAGTTAAACAAAAAATGTTTGATACAATTTGTCAAGAACACCTCACGTATTATTCAAATAAAATTATAATTAATATGGCAAAAAAGAATAATTTAAGAGTTTTCGACCTTAGAAACAATAATATAAATGGTGGAAGCACACAGTATTTTATTTGTAAAAAGAATTCAATTTATAAAACAAATAATAAATTTATAAATAAAATCTTAAAAATTGAAAATAAAATGAAACTTACAAATAAAAAGACTTATTCAGTATTTTTTAAACATATTAATAAAATGAAATTAAACACAATTAAATATATTAACAAAATAGTATCACAAAATAAAATAATCCACGGCTATGGCGCCTCTACAAAAGGAAATGTTTTATTACAGTACTTTGGTATTACAAATAAGCATATAAAATATATAGCTGATAGAAATCCTAAAAAAAACAATCATTTCACCCCAGGTACAAAAATTAAAATCATTACCGAGAGTAGATCTAGAAAGTTAATGCCAAATTTTTATTTTGTTCTACCTTGGCATTTTAAAAAAGAAATTTTAAATAGAGAGCAAAATCTAATTAAAAAAGGAAGTAAATTTATTTTTCCACTTCCTGTGTTTAAGGTATATTAATTAATTACAATGACATATAATAAAAATTAATGAGTAATAATCAAAATCAGACAGACTTAAAAAAATTTATTATTAAGTTAATTGCGATAACTTTTGCAATAATTATAATTATCAATGTGACCTACAACTTAATATTTGCCGATAAATTAGAAAATATAAACAAAATATTGCTTTTAAACAAAAAGGAAAATATTGAGTCCGTTAAAGATAAAATAAGATCTGAATTAAAACAAGGTCTGGAAAAAGATAAAATAATTAATGATGAAGATAAACTTCTGATTTATAAATTTTATCTTAAAATAAAAAATGAATTTAAAGACATTGAAAATAAATAATAATAAATGAATAAATGTTTAAATCTAAACAAAATATTATTTTATTATCTTTAATTCTATTTTCATCATATTCTGCAATAACACTCGGTCAAACCTGGGATGAAGGGCATTTATCAAAACAAGGTCAAATTACATTAAATTACTTATTCTCACTTGGCAGAATTGACGAATATATTTTCAGAAGAGAATACTACTCACCAATTTATTACTCATTAAAATATTTATTTTTACAAAGTTTTCCTATTAAATATCAGTTTGAAGTAAATCATCTCTTTAACCTAAGTTTTTCCATTGGTGCAATTTTTGGGATTACACAAGTGTGTAAAGAATTATTTAACAAAAAAGTAGCAAAAATTACATTTATAGTACTTTTTCTTTTTCCCGCATTCCATGGCCATATGTCTTTCAACAGCAAAGATACAATTATTGCTTTTTGTCATGTTTGGATTTTTTATTCTTTTATAAAATATCTTAAAAATCAATCAAAAATTAAAAGTTCAAACTATTTTTATAATATTGGAGTTTTATCTGCAATTGGTACAGGAATTAATTTATTTTTTTTTGGTTCATTAATTCCTTTATTTTTATTTATTTTCTATGACGTTTTTTTCGGAAAAAAAATTTGTATTAGAAATTTTAAAAAGAAAAAATTGTTTTTAGATATTTTAAAAAGTTTTTTAATATTTTATTTTTTATTAGTTTTATTTTGGATAGATACGCATCAGAATATATTCATACTACCATTTAAATTTTTTATAGAATGGTCATTTTCTGATTTGTGGAGAGGTTATCCATATATGTTATTAAATGGCGAATATTTTATCTATAAAGATATCCCTAAATCGTATTTATTAATAAACTTTATTTATAAATCACCAGAGTACTTTTTAATATCATATATAATTTTTATAATTTTATTTGTTAGTTATAGGGGCTTTTTTTTTAAAAGTTTTTCAATTTTTTACTATAAACTTATTTTACTTTTCATAATGATATTTTATCCATTTGTTTTATTATATTTAACTCCATTTTCAATTTACGATGGATTTAGACACGTATTATGGATGATTCCATATACCTGTATAATTCCCGCATTATCAATTTATTTCTTACTCGAAAATATAAAATTAAAATTTTCAAAATTTTTAGTATCTTTAAAATTAATATTATTTTCTTATTTTATAATTAATTTTTTATCGTTAACACCTTATCATTATACATATCTAAATATTTTGAATGGGAAATCTGAGAACTATAATCAAAAGTTCGAAAATGATTACTGGGGATCATCTATCAAAGAACTTATTTATAAAACAAATCTTAATAAAAATTCTAAAATTGTGTTTTCAAGTTGTGGTATAGCCGAGTTTAATGCTAAATTTTATTTAGAAAAAGCTGGTTTTTCAAATTTTAGTTTTGAAGATTTAGAAGATTCTGAATTTATTATCATGACGAATAGATCAACGTTTATAAAAGAAAATATTAATTCTTCAAAAAATGTCACAAATTGCTTTAAAAAATTTTCAGGAACTGATGTTACACAGGTTAAGAGAAATGGTGTTATTTTATCTGTAATAAGAAAAATAAATTAACAATGAAACCGTCAAAAACTAATTCTGGCATACTAAATCTTTTTGAAAAAATAGTCAGAAGCCATCCTTTACTTTACTTCATTACGAGGTACTTTATTAGGTTTACAAATATTTTTGAGCAAGATGCGAATGGTGTTTCATACATAAACTTTTCACAAAAAATTAATATAATAGATGTTGGTGCTAGTGATGGTATAGCATCAAAGTTTTTCAGTCGTAAATTAAATGTTAATAAAATAATCTGTTTTGAACCTTATATACCCTATGTTAAAATTTTGAAAAAGCTAGATATTAAAAATATGAAAATCTATCCTTATGGAATAGATAAATTTAATAAATATTATGATATTTTTTTTCCAAGATACAAGTTTTTTTCAAAAAATTTAGATTTAATTACTTATACTTTTTATAACAAAAATAAACTTTTAAAACAAATAAATTTAGATTTTGTATTTAAAAAAAACATTGAAATAGTTAAGCAAAAGATCTATTTAAAAAAAATAAAAAATATTAAAACAAAAATTCATCTTATTAAAATTGATGTAAATGGGCATGAGTTTTCGGTCATCAAAGGTTTGGAGAAAATTATAAAAAGGGACAAACCAGCTCTAATGATTGAAACAGGTGAAGATATAAAAGATATAGAAAGATTTTTAACAAAATATAATTTTAAGAAATATTTATTTTCAAATAAAAAAAGTAAATTTTTTGAAATTAAAAAGAATTATCCATTGAACACTTATTTTTTGCAGAATAATCATTTAATTATTTAAATTAGATTATAATCAAAATTTGTTGATTTATTTTTTTTTTCAGGTTAATAAACGATAAAGCCCTCATAGCTCAATTGGTAGAGCAACTGATTTGTAATCAGTAGGTTCGCGGTTCGAGTCCGTGTGAGGGCACCAGGATGAATACAAAAATAAAAAATTATATAACCGCACTTCTATCCGCTCTAATATATTTATCATTTTTTATTGGTTTTTATTATGGTGAAAATTCCATTGGATCAGGTGGCTACCAAGGTGATTTATCATGGATGTGGAAAAATTTTGAAATATTCAAAAACAATAATCTTTTAGATGCAGTTTTACATGAGGAATTTTTTGGCAACAGGACACCTTTGCTTTATATTTTACATATATATTTTAATCCATTTATTTCAGATATCGATAGTTATAGACTATCTGTTTTTATAATATCGTTAATAGCACCATACATTTTCTATATTTGTTTAGTTCAAAATTTTAAAAATACAAATAAAATAATTTTATTTTTTATATCATCCTTTATTTTATTAAGTCCTTTTTTTAGGACAAGTGCCTATTGGGGTCTTGAAATAAATTACGCCATTATCTCTTTCTTAATAACTTTTTTTTTAATTAATTTAACATTTAACGCTGAAAATAAAAAAGACTCATCTTTATACATTCTAATTACTCTTTTAACATTTGTCAGTTCATTAACAATATATTTTGATCAAAAATTTTTAATTGTACCAATCTTAGTTTTATTAAAAATTATTAATTCAAGAATTAATCTAAAGTTTAAAATTTTTTCAATAATAAATTTTTTGATATACTCTATTCCATTTTTATACTTAATTTATATTTGGAATGGCATCGTTCCACCGTCAACACAATCTGATAATCCAAATACTATCACAACTTTATCAAGAGTTAATTTATTATGGTTTGAACATTTAGGTTATGCAACTACAATGATTGCTTTTTACCTTTTGCCTATGATTTTTTTTAAGGATGAAAATATATTAACACAACTTAAAAAATTTTATTCTAAAAATATAAATTATGTTTTATTTGTAATTTTTTTTATTTATCTAGCTTATCTTTTAACTTTCTTTAATTTTTATGAATTTACAAATACAAAATATTTTGTAGGTTTAGGTTTTATCCATAAAATTTCAATTATTTTATTTGAAAATATATTATTGCAAGAAATCTTTACTTATTTTTCTTTTTTTGTTTCATGGATAATATTAATATTTTTTCTTGAAAAAAATTTTAATAATTTATTAATTATATCTTATTTTTATTTCCTCTCACTTATTCTATGGCCTTTGATGCAGGAGTATTTCGACCCTATTATTTTGCTATTTGCTTTTACGATTTTTTCTACAAAATTATTCATTAATTATAAAAACTCAATATTCTTATTTTTATATTTGAGTATTTTTTTAATTTGCGCTAATTTCTATTACTATTAGTCTCAAAATAAAATGATATTTCTAAAAGAATTTTATCCCAAAAGAATTAAAAATTGTAGCATTCAAAAATCAAGGAAAAAATTTAAAAATAAAAAAAATAAAAACACTTTTTTTTTATTACAAGAAAGATTTTTTTGGATGAAAAACTATTTAAAAGGAAAAAAAATTATAATTGAACTTGGATGTGGAAATGGAGCTAGTAAAGACATACTAAAAAATAAAAAGATTATATTGACTGATATTCAAAAATATTCCTGGATATCAAAAAAAGTAGATATGACTAAATTAAATTTGGGAAAAAAATATTTAAAAAAAGTTGATGTTTTTATAATAAATCATGCGCTACATCATTGTCCAAATCCAGCTCAGTCTCTAAAAAGAATGTTAATTTATTTAAAAAAAGATGGTCTCATTTTAATCAATGAACCCGAAACATCTTTTTTCTTAAAATTTTTTCAATATCTACTTGATGATGAGGCTTGGTCTTACAAGGTCAATATATTTAATTCAAAAAAATATATATTTAAATCCAACTCTCCATGGGACTCAAATACAGCAGTCGCTCAGTTATTATTTAAAAATGAAAAAAAATTTAATTTTTATTTTCCAAACTTTGTATTTTTAAAAAATGAACTTTCTGAATTCTCAATTTTTCTAAATTCTGGAGGTGTAGTACAAGATACTTTTCATATACCTATTAATAAATTTATTTTTAATTTAATGAATTTTGCAGATAAATTACTGATATGGTTTTTGCCAGGTATATTTGCTTTAAATAGAAGAGTTGTTTTAAAAAAAATAAAATAATTTATTTATTTTCAATTTTTTGATTTATATGATGAAAAACTATAGATGCTGAATTTGATACATTTAAACTTTCTACTTCTTTGTTTATATTAATATAAAAAAGAAAGTCTGAGTTTTTCTTTATTTGAAATTTAAGGCCCTCACTCTCAGATCCAAATAGAAGAATATTTTTACCCTTCCAGTCATTATCTGTAAAATTTTTTTCTCCATTCATATCAAAACCACTTACCCAAAAGTTTTTGGATTTTAAATATTTAATGGTAGTATTTAAATTTGTTACTTCGAATATATTGATTAGCTCAGTACATCCGCTGGCACTTTTGTAAAGTAACTTGCTTTCAGCAGGAAATGATCTTTCCTTTACCAAAATTCCATCCATTTTAAATGATGCTGCACTTCTTATTATAGAACCTATATTTCTTGGATCAGTTATGCCATCCAGAGCAACCAGATTAATATCATCTTTTTTATTTTGATATATAAATTCTTTAAGATTTAACTTTTCCAGATGCTCTATCTCTGCTACATAACCTTGGTGCATTATTTGTTCTCTCACACAATACTTATCTAGCTCTTTTTTTGTTTTAAAATAAATTTTTATATTTTTTAGTAAATTCATATTTTGACTACTTCTATGAATATTTTTTTTTGACTCCTCAGTTAAAAAAACTTTTAAAACTCTCCTTTTGGGGTTTTTCAAAGCTTCTATAACTGCATGCCTTCCGACTATGTAAAAAGTAGATTTTTTCATGAATTTTTAATGTTTTATCCAAATAAATAGCATATTTAAAAGCAAAATGATTTATTGCATTTATTATTCAAGATGCTTATAAAACCCTTGTTGTTGAATACTTTTTGAGTTATTGGGTATCCCTTAACAAAGTTAAAGGAGGGGTACCAAAGCGGTCAAATGGGGCGGGCTGTAAACCCGTTGACTTCGGTCTTCGAAAGTTCGAATCTTTCCCCCTCCACCAAACTTACGAAGTGTTTTATAATAGAGGGCGAAAAAGTTTGGATTGTGCGGGTGTCGTATAATGGTAATACCTCAGATTTCCAATCTGATGCTAGGAGTTCGATTCTCCTCATCCGCTCCAAATAAAGTTTAAAAATTATTATAAAGAAAAAGAAAAGGAAAAAAAATGGCGGACAAGAAAAAATTTGAAAGAAACAAACCTCATTGTAACATTGGTACAATAGGTCACGTGGATCACGGTAAAACAACTTTGACTGCAGCTATAACAAAAGTGCTTGCAGAAAAAGGTGGAGCAGAATTTATTGCATATGATCAGATAGACAAAGCTCCTGAAGAAAAAGAACGTGGTATTACTATTTCAACTGCTCATGTTGAGTATGAAACAGAAAAAAGACATTATGCTCACGTTGATTGCCCAGGCCATGCTGATTATGTAAAAAACATGATAACTGGAGCTGCTCAGATGGATGGGGCAATTTTAGTTGTCAATGCTGCTGACGGTCCAATGCCACAAACGCGAGAACATATTCTACTTGCAAGACAAGTTGGTGTTCCTGCAATTGTAGTTTTCTTAAATAAAATTGATCAAGTTAAAGATAAAGAACTTGTGGAATTAGTTGAGACAGAAATTAGAGAACTTTTAACATCATATAAATTTCCAGGAGACAAAATTCCTATCATTAAAGGTTCAGCGTTAAATGCTGTTGAAGGCAAAGATGAGGCAACTGGAAAAAATGCAATAATGGAATTAATGAAAGCAGTTGATGAAACTATACCTCAACCAGCCAGACCGAAAGACAAACCATTTCTAATGCCAGTAGAAGATGTTTTTTCTATTTCAGGACGAGGAACAGTTGCAACAGGAAGAGTAGAACAAGGTGTAGTTAAAACTGGTGAAGAATTAGAAATAGTTGGTATTAAAGAAACAAAAAAAACTGTGATAACTGGCGTTGAAATGTTTAGAAAAATTTTAGACACAGGTGAAGCCGGCGATAACATAGGAGCATTATTAAGAGGTGTCGAAAGAACAGATATAGAAAGAGGGCAAGTATTAGCTAAACCAGGATCTGTAACTCCACACACTGAGTTTGAAGCACAAGCGTATGTTTTAAAAAAAGATGAGGGTGGAAGGCATACTCCTTTTTTTACCAAATATAGACCTCAGTTTTACTTTAGAACAACCGATGTAACCGGTGAAGTAACACTACCATCAGGAACAGAAATGGTTATGCCTGGTGATGATGCAAAATTTAACGTTAAACTAATAACTCCAATTGCAATGAGTGAGAAACTAAACTTTGCAATTAGAGAGGGCGGCAAAACTGTTGGAGCTGGGGTGGTTACGAAGATTATTAAGTAAGCTACTAGGAGCGTAGCTCAATTGGTAGAGCGCCGGTCTCCAAAACCGGAGGTTGGGGGTTCGATTCCCTCCGCTCCTGCCAAAAAAAAATTATGATTAATCCTTTAAAATTTTTTCAAGAAGTAAAGCAAGAGGCATTTAGAGTTACTTGGCCTACAAAGAAAGACACTGTAACTGGAGCATTAATGGTTTTTGTTCTCGCAAGCTTAGCAGCAGTATTTTTTTTATTACTTGATCAAATTTTAAAGTTTTTCCTAGATTTAATTTTAACTATTAATTTCTAATTTTATGAATTGGTATATCGTGCAAGCTTATTCAGGATTTGAAAAAAAAGTAGCAGATTCAATAAAAGATGTTATGGTAAAATCCTCAATGGAAACTAATTTGGGCGAGGTTTTGGTTCCAACTCATAAAGTTACAGAAGTTAAAAAAGGCAAAAGAACCCAAAAACAAAAGAAATATTTTCCTGGTTACATTCTTGTTAAACTAGATTTAAATAAACAAATTTATCATAAAATAAAAAATATACAGAAAGTTAGTGGCTTCCTAGGTCCCGAGGGGAAACCTGTCCCAGTTTCTGAAAATGAAGTTAAAAAAATTATGAATCAAATTACCGAAACAGAAACTAATCCATCTGCAGGGATAAGTTTTGAGATAGGTGAAAAAGTAAGAGTATGTGACGGACCCTTTGCTTCGTTTAGTGGCTTAGTTGAGGAAATTGACGAAGATAAATCAAGATTAAAAGTTTCTGTCTCAATTTTTGGGCGTCCTACACCAGTTGATTTAGAATTTAACCAAGTGGAGAAAAACTAATGCCAAAAGAAATTGCAGGATATGTAAAACTTCAAATTAAAGGTGGTCAAGCTAACCCAGCACCTCCCGTTGGACCAGCATTAGGGCAAAGAGGAATAAATATTATGGAATTCTGTAAATCATTTAATGAAAAAACAAAATCATTTATGGGAAAACCAGTTCCAGTTGTTATTACTGTTTATAAAGATAAAAAGTTTGACTTTATTATAAAATCTCCTCCAGCATCTCATTTTATTAGAGAAGCAGCTAAATTAAAAAGTGGATCTCAAGAACCAGGACGAGTAATTGTTGGATCGATTACTTTAAAACAAGCTGAAACTATTGCAAAAGAAAAAATGAAGGATTTAAATGCACACAGTATTGAAGAAGCGACTAAAATAATATGTGGATCAGCAAGATCAATGGGAATAGAGGTTAAGAAATAATGAAAAAGAAATCTAAAAGGTTTAAAAAACTATTTGAACAAAAAGAAAAAAATAAAGTCGATAATTTGGATAACAAAATTGATTTAATAAAAAAAATGTCAACAACAAAATTTATTGATTCAATTGATTTGTCTTTTAAAATAAATTTAAAAAAAATTAAAGGCGGTGATTCAAATCTTAGAACAATCATCGAATTGCCAAATGGAAATGGTAAAAAATTCAAGGTAGCTGTATTATGTGATGGAAATAAACTTAACGATGCTAAAAAAAGTGGAGCTGATGTTTTTGGATCAGAGGATTTGATCCAAAAAATGACTTCAGGCCAAATTAATTTTGATAAACTTATTTGTACCCCTTCTATGATGTCAAAATTAGGAAAACTGGGTAAAATTCTTGGACCAAAAGGGTTAATGCCAAATCCAAAATTAGGTACCGTTTCAGATGATTTGGTCAATGCTGTTACAAAAATTAAAAATAAGATTGTTGAAATCAAAAATGATAAAGATGGTAATGTCGGACTATCAATTGGCAGAAAAACTTTTACAACAAATAAAATAATAGAAAATCTTAATTCAGTATTTCAGAGTCTAAAAAAGGATAAATCAACAATATTTAATTCTGAAAATATAAAGAATTTTTATTTATCTTCATCAATGAGCCCAAGTATAAAATTTAACTTTAAAGAGGTGAAATTATGATGAGCAAGCAACAAAAGAAAAACTACGTTGAAGAAATGAAAAAAGTTTTTACCTCAAATGAGGCCGTTATGATTGCTCATTATCAAGGTCTCAATGTAAATGAACTTGATAAGATTAGGGATGAGATGAGAAAAAGTGGAATTTTTTTTAAAGTTACAAAAAATAAAATAACTAAAATTGCATTGAAGGATACCAAATACAAAGAGCTTGAAAAGTTTTTTACAGGACCTACAGCCGCTGCAATTTCATCCGATCCTATCATGTCTGCTAAAATTTTATCTAAATATGCAAAAAGTGGATCTAGTTTAAAAATAGTAGCCGGTTATATGGATGGTAAGGTTTTACAGGCTGAGGATGTGGCTAAAATCGCCACACTACCCACATTAGATGAGGCAAGAGCAAAAATAATAGGTATTTTGTCTACTCCTGCACAGAAGTTTTTAAGTATTTTACTTGCGCCAGGCTCAAAAATTGCTATTTTAGCGCACGAGAAGAGCAAAAAAAATTAACTAAATCTTTATACATGGCTGACTTAAACAAAATAATAGATGAACTTTCAAAATTGACAGTAGTCGAAGCTGCAGAACTTTCTAAACAACTAGAGGAAAAATGGGGAGTAACTGCTGCAGCACCTGTGGCTGCTGCACCAGCCGCTGGCGGAGCAGCTCCAGCTGAAGAGAAAAGTGAATTCACAATATTTTTAAATGCTGCTGGTGATAAAAAAATTAATGTTATTAAAGAAGTTAGAGCAATAACTGGTCTAGGTTTAAAAGAAGCCAAAGATTTAGTTGAAGCAGCTCCGAAAGAGATTAAAAAAGCAGTGCCCAAAAAAGACGCCGAAGAAGCTAAGAAAAAGTTAGAAGCGGCTGGCGCTAAAGTAGAATTAAAGTAATACAGGTATAGTTCTCGTAGTACCAAAAAATTATTAGTTGAATGGAATTATCTTTTACGCAAAAGAAAAGTATCAGAAAAAGTTTTGGAAGATTAAAAGAAACTTTATCGATACCTAATTTAATTGAAGTTCAAAAAAATTCTTTTAATGAATTTATAAAAAAAACTGATCAAAAAGCTAATTCAATTTATAGCAAAGGTTTAACTAAAGTTTTTGAAAGTGTATTTCCAATTAATGACGCGTCTGAAAAATCTTCTTTAGAATTTATATCTTATAGGTTAGGAAAACCAAAATTTGATGTAACTGAGTGTAGACAAAGAAGTTTGACTTACTCAGCTGCCCTTAAAGCCAATTTAAGACTTGTAGTTTTTGATATAGACAATACTGAAAATACAAAACAAATTTTATCTGCTAAAGAACAAGAAGTTTTTATTGGAGATCTTCCATTAATGACTCCAAGCGGGACGTTTGTTGTTAACGGTGTTGAAAGAGTTGTCGTAAACCAAATGCACAGGAGTCCTGGCGTATTTTTTGATCATGATAAAGGAAAAACACATGCGAGTGGAAAATTGCTTTTTAATTGTAGGATTATACCAGGAAGAGGTTCTTGGTTAGATTTCGAATTTGACCCAAAGGACATATTGTATTTTAGAATTGACAGAAAAAAGAAAATTCCTATTACGACACTTCTTTATGCTTTAGGTAAAACAAGAGAAGAAATTTTAAAGACATTTTATTCATACGAAAATTTTAGCTATGACAAAGTAACTAATTCATGGTCAACTCAATTTGAACCAGAAAAATATAAAAGACCAATTAAACTACAATTTGATTTAATTGATAAAAAAAACAAAAAGAAGATATTAAAAAAAGGTGAAAAATTAAACCTCGTATTAGCAAAAAATTTAAAAGCAAAAGGCTTAAAGGAAATTCTTGTTTCAACAGATGAATTAATTGGGAAATATACAAAAGAGGATATCAAAGATAATAAAGGTGAAATAATTTTAAAATCTGGTTTTAATTTAACAAGTGATTTATTAGAAAAAATTTTATTATCTGAAAAATACAACATCGAATTAGCAAACGTAGATTCAATTATAAGGGGACCTTATATTTTTGAAACAATTAAGTTAGATAAAAATAACAATAAAGAGGAAGCATTAAATGATATTTATAAAGTTTTAAGACCAGGAGAACCTCCAAGCACTGAAATAGCTGAAGAAGTTTTTAAAAATTTGTATTTTAGTAAAGAAAGGTATGATTTATCAGATGTTGGTAGAGTTAAATTAAACGCAAAATTAGATTTAAAAACACCTGAGACAACCAGAGTTCTTACTTCGAATGATATAATTTCAATAATTAAGTTCATGCTAGATCTTAGAGATGGAAAGGGAGAGGTTGACGATATAGATCATTTAGGAAATAGAAGAGTTAGATCTGTAGGAGAATTAGTAGAAAATCAATTTAGAATTGGTCTTCTGAGAATGGAAAGAACAATCAAAGAAAAAATGTCTACACTCTTAGAAATAGAGTCGTCAATGCCCCAAGACTTGATAAACGCAAAGCCCATAACTACTTCTTTTAAAGATTTTTTTGGTACATCACAGTTGTCCCAGTTTATGGATCAAACAAATCCACTATCAGAAATTACTCATAAAAGAAGAGTTTCCGCGCTTGGACCCGGTGGATTAACTAGGGAAAGAGCTGGCTTTGAAGTAAGAGATGTTCACCCAACTCATTACGGCAGAATTTGTCCAATAGAGACGCCCGAAGGACCGAACATTGGACTAATTAATAGTTTGGCCACATACTCCAAAGTAAATCGATATGGTTTCATTGAGAGCCCCTATAAAAAAGTTACGAATGGAAAAATAATTGACAAAATCGAATATTTATCAGCAATTGAAGAAGAAAAATTTACTATAGCCCAAGCAAATTCACCAATTAATGAGTTGGGTAACTTTGTTGAAGAACTTGTGTCATGTAGAAAAGGACTAAATTTTATTTTATCAAGAAGAGAAAATATAGACTACATCGATGTTTCACCAAAACAATTAGTATCAGTTGCAGCATCTTTAATTCCTTTCTTAGAAAACGATGATGCTAATAGAGCTTTAATGGGGTCAAATATGATGCGTCAGGCTGTTCCATTATTAAAACCAGAATCACCTCTTGTGGGCACTGGTATTGAAGGTGATGTTGCTTTAGACTCTGGAGTTACAATTGTTGCAAATAGAAATGGTGTTGTAGATAAAATCGATGGAAAAAGAATTGTTGTTAAAGCCACAGAAGAGAAAAATTTATCAAAGTCTGGTGTTGATATATATAATTTATTAAAATTTCAAAGATCAAACCAAAATACTTGTATAAACCAAAAACCACTTGTTAAAGTTGGTGATGTTATAAAAAAAGGGGATATTATAGCAGATGGGCCTGCCACTAAACTTGGCGAGTTGGCTTTAGGAAAAAATGTTACGGTAGCATTTATGCCATGGCAAGGTTACAATTTCGAAGACTCGATATTAATTTCTGAAAGGTGTGTAACAGACGATGTTTTTACCTCTATACATATAGAGGAACATGAGCTGATGGCTAGGGATACAAAGTTGGGCACTGAAGAAATAACTAGAGATATTCCCAATGTAAGTGAAGAAAGCTTGAGAAACCTAGATGAGTCTGGAGTAGTCTATATTGGAGCCGAGGTAAACCCAGGAGATATATTAGTCGGAAAGGTTACACCTAAAGGAGAAACAGCATCCAGTCCTGAAGAAAAATTACTGAGATCTATATTCGGAGAAAAAGCCACAGATGTAAGAGATAGTTCACTTAAATTACCACCTGGAAGTGGTGGTGTAGTAGTGGACGTAAGAGTATTTAATAGACATGGGGTTGAAAAGGATGAGCGAACAATAGCAATTGAACGATCTGAAATTGAAGCTGTTCAAGAAGATAAACAAGTTGAAGAAGAGATTTTAGAAAGAAATATTAAATTACGATTAAACGAAATTTTAAAAAAAGAAGAAATAATAAAATCTTTTAAAGATTTAAAAGCAGGCTCTATTTTAGATAAAGAATTGTTAGATAAGCTCAATATCAAAGAGTATTGGAGGCTTGAATTAAAAAATAAAGATACAAGCAATAAAGTTTTACAATTAAAAGAACAATATAATAGTGCTCAAAAAGACATTCAACTAAGGTTTGAAGATAAAGTTTTAAAAATCAAACAAGGTGATGACTTGTTACCAACCGTTATGAAAGTAGTTAAAGTTTTTGTGGCAGTTAAAAGAAGATTAATGCCAGGTGATAAGATGGCAGGTCGGCATGGAAATAAAGGAGTAATTAGCAAAATAGTTCCAGTCGAAGATATGCCCTACATGGAAACAGGCAAACCAGTGGACATCGTATTGAACCCGCTTGGAGTACCTAGTCGAATGAATGTAGGTCAAATATTAGAAACACATTTAGGATGGTCATGCTCTGAATTAGGAGAAAAAATTAGGAAAATTTCAGATGAATATTTCAATAAAAAAAACGACTCTAATTTAACAGTCACATTAGAAGGAATTTACGGTAAAGAAATCTACAATGAAGTAATAAGAAAATTTGAAAAAAAAGAACTAAAAGAACTTTGTGGTAATCTTTCAAATGGTGTACCGATAGCAACACCTGTTTTTGATGGAGCCTCAACCCAAGATATTACTAAAATGCTTGAACTAGCAAACTTGCCAAATACAGGTCAAACAAATCTTTGGGATGGTAGAACTGGGGAAAAATTTGATAGACCTATAACAGTTGGGATAATCTACATGTTAAAATTACATCATCTTGTTGAAGATAAAATACACGCAAGGTCAACAGGGCCATATAGTTTAGTAACTCAACAACCATTAGGTGGAAAAGCTCAATTAGGAGGACAAAGATTCGGTGAGATGGAGGTTTGGGCACTAGAGGCATATGGTGCTTCATATACTCTTCAAGAAATCTTGACAGTAAAATCAGATGATGTTGCTGGAAGAACAAAGGTTTATGAGACAATTGTTAAAGGAGACGAAAATTTTGAGTCTGGTATACCCGAGTCATTTAACGTCTTAGTAAAAGAAATCAGAGCATTAGGATTAAATATAGAATTGAATTAAAAATGAGAAAACAATTATTTAAAGATACAAAACAAAATTTACCTGAAAAAAGTTTTAGCCATATTAAAATTACTTTAGCAAGTCCAGATAAAATAAAGTCATGGTCTTTTGGCGAAATAAAAAAACCTGAAACAATTAATTACAGAACTTTTAGACCTGAAAAAGACGGTCTTTTCTGTGCTAGAATTTTTGGCCCGGTAAGAGATTACGAGTGCCTATGTGGAAAATATAAACGTATGAAGTTTAGAGGAATTATTTGTGAAAAGTGTGGTGTAGAGGTTACAAAATCTAATGTGAGAAGAGAAAGAATGGGCCATATTAATCTTTCATGTCCAGTTGCTCATATTTGGTTTTTAAAATCACTACCAAGTAGAATTTCTTTAGCAATAGATATGAAACTTAAAGAAGTTGAGAAAGTATTATATTTTGAGAGCTTTATAGTTATAGAGCCGGGATTAACAGAACTAAAAAAAGGACAATTATTAACAGAAGACGAATTTAGTAAAGCTCAAGAAAAATACGGTGAGGATGGTTTCACTGCTGGCATTGGTGCTGAAGCTGTAAGAGAAATATTAATAAATATAGATTTACAAAAAGAAAGAGAAAAATTGAGAGTTTCTCTTAAAGAGACTAAATCAAAAGTTACCGAAGAAAGAACTTTAAAAAGATTGAAGCTTATAGAGTCATTTATTGAATCTGGTAATAAACCGGAATGGATGATTTTAACTACTATCCCCGTCATTCCACCTGAGTTGAGACCGTTAGTTCCATTAGATGGTGGGAGATTTGCCACTTCAGATCTTAACGATCTTTACAGAAGAGTAATAAACAGAAATAACAGATTAAAGAGATTATTAGATTTAAAAGCACCAGAAATAATAGTTAGAAATGAAAAAAGAATGTTGCAAGAGTCCGTCGATGCTCTGTTTGATAATGGTAGAAGAGGAAGGGTAATTACTGGAACTGGTAAAAGGCCATTAAAATCTTTAGCAGAAATGCTCAAAGGTAAACAAGGAAGATTTAGACAAAATTTACTTGGGAAAAGAGTAGATTATTCTGGTCGTTCTGTAATTGTAGTTGGACCGGAGCTGAAATTACATCAATGTGGATTACCAAAAAAAATGGCCTTAGAACTTTTTAAGCCTTTTTTATATGCAAGATTGGCGAAACTTGGTTTAGCAACAACTATTAAACAAGCAAAAAGAATGGTTGAAAAACAAAGAAGTGAGGTTTGGGACTCATTAGAACACATTATTCGAGAACATCCTATTTTGTTAAACAGAGCTCCAACTTTACATAGATTAGGTGTTCAAGCTTTTGAGGCAAAACTAATTGAGGGAAATGCAATTGAGTTACATCCTTTAGTGTGTGCAGCATTTAATGCAGATTTTGATGGTGATCAAATGGCTGTTCACATTCCATTAAGTTTAGAAGCCCAACTTGAAGCTAGAGTTTTAATGATGTCTACAAATAATATATTAAGCCCATCAAACGGTAAGCCAATTATAGTTCCAAGCCAAGATATCGTTTTGGGAATATATTATCTATCTCAATCTAAAGATAATGAAAAAGAAAAACCACAAGGTATCTTTCTAAACGTTGATGAAATAAACAATGCATTAGAGAGAAAACTTATAAGCTTACACTCAAAAATTATTTCTCAATTTTCTACAGTAGATAAAGATGGTAAAAAAATTATTGAAAAACATCAAAGCACAGCAGGAAGATTTTTATTAGCTGAAACATTACCGAAACATCACAAAATTGGTTTTTCTTTGACAAACAAACTACTTAACAAAAAAGCTGTATCTGAAATAATTGATACTGTTTACAGGTATTGTGGACAAAAACAGACTGTTATTTTTTGTGATAGTATAAAAGAACTGGGTTTCAAACACGCTTTTAAAGCTGGAATTTCTTTTGGTAAAAATGATTTAATAATTCCAAAAACAAAAGAAAAACTTGTAAATCAAACTAAAAAACAAATAGAGGAATATGAAAAACAATATCAAGATGGTTTGATAACTAGAGGGGAAAAATATAATAAAGTAGTTGATATTTGGTCGAAATGTACAGACTCCATTGCAAATGAAATGATGAAAGAGATTTCTTCTGCAGAAAAAAAATACCCAGATGGAAGAATAGAGACAAATTCGGTCTATATGATGGCTGACTCAGGCGCTAGAGGATCACCAGCGCAAATGAAACAATTAGCTGGAATGCGTGGCTTGATTGCAAAACCATCAGGTGAAATTATAGAACAGCCAATTGTTTCAAATTTTAAAGAAGGATTAACGGTTTTAGAGTACTTTAACTCTACTCATGGTGCTAGAAAAGGACTGGCTGATACTGCATTAAAAACTGCAAACTCGGGTTATCTTACAAGGAGATTATGTGATGTTGCACAAGATTTACAAATTACTAAAAAAGAATGCGATTGTAAGTCAAAATCTACTATCACACTGTCAGAAATTATAGAGGGCGGAAATGTTCTGGTTAGTTTATCTGAAAGAGTCCTAGGCAGAGTAATTGGCGAAGATATTAAAAACCCAATTACTGGAGAGGTTTTAATAAAAAAAGAAAAACTGATTGACGAATTTGATTGTGAAAAAATTGATGCAGCAGGAGTAAAATCTGTAAAAGTTTACTCTGTAATTACATGCGGTTCAAAGAGTGGTGTTTGTGCCATGAGTTATGGAAGAGATTTAGCTAGAGGTAAATTAGTTAGTATAGGTGAGGCTGTAGGTATGATAGCTGCACAGTCCATTGGTGAACCAGGGACCCAATTAACTATGAGAACATTCCACGTAGGAGGTACTGCTCAAATTAAAGAGGAGTCATCTGTGATCTCTGTTAATCAAGGAATACTAAAAATAAATAATAAAAATTTAATAAAAGACTCAAAAAATAATACGATTGTGATGGGAAGAAATACACAATTATCATTAGAAGATGATAATGGTAGACAACTAGCCTTGTACAAAATTCCTTATGGAGCAAAAATATATTTTCAACATGGAGATAAAATAGGCAAAGGTAAAAAAATATGTGAATGGGATCCCTATACTTTACCAGTAATTGCTGAAACGGGGGGAGTTGCAAACTATATGGATTTGGTTGAAGGAATATCTTTAGCTGAAACCCTTGATGATGCTACAGGTATATCAGCAAAATCAGTTTTGGATTGGAGATCGCAATCGAAAAATTCAGATTTGAAACCAAGAATTACTCTAAGAAATAACGATGGCGAAGTTATTAAAAAAGCTGATGGAAATGAGGCAAGATATTATTTAGTACCTGACTCAATTTTATCTGTTAAAGATGGTCAAAAAATATCTGCTGGAGACGTGTTAGCAAGGTTACCAAAAGAAACTTCTAAAACAAAAGATATTACAGGAGGTCTACCAAGAGTTGCCGAACTATTCGAGGCAAGAAGACCAAAAGATAGTGCAATAATCGCTGAAAATGATGGAACAATTCAATTTGGTAAAGAAGTAAGAGGTAAGCAAAAAATTTCTATAGTTACCTCTGATGGAAATTCATCGAATTATTTAATACCAAAGGGTAAACATACTAATTTCAATCAAGGAGAAAAAATTAAAAAAGGGGAATATTTACTTGATGGAGCTCCAGCGCCTCATGATATTTTGAGAATTTTAGGTGTTGAGGCTCTTACAGAATATTTTGTTAGTGAAGTTCAAGAAGTATATAGAATGCAAGGAGTGGTAATTAACGATAAACATATTGAAACAATTGTGAGACAAATGTTGAAAAAAGTTGAAATCAAAGATCCAGGCGACTCAAAATTACTTAGCGGGGAAATGATTGATAAAATTAAGCTTGATGAAATTAATACTGAGCTAAAAAAAGATAATAAAAAGCCAGCATCAGGAGAAAGAGTTCTCTTAGGAATTACTAAAGCATCATTACAAACAAATTCATTTATTTCTGCAGCCTCATTCCAGGAAACAACTCGAGTATTAACTGACTCAGCAATAAAAGGTAAAACAGACAGTCTTCAGGGATTAAAAGAAAATGTTATAGTAGGAAGACTAATTCCCGCAGGCACAGGATTTACTAAAAATAAATTAAATAAAGTTGCCCAAGATCAAGACAAAATTAGATTAGAACAGCTCGAAAAAAAAGAGTTAGAAATTAAGCAAGAAGAAACCAAAACATAAGATAAAAACCCTGCTACTATTAGTCTTTTTGATGCCTTTAATCATTGACTTTTTACACTTCAATGTTAGTTTAGCGCAATTTTGATAGTTATAAAGTAAGGTTTGTAAGACCTTAAACCATAACTGAAAATTGGAGAGATTGTCCCGCCTTATTTTCTATCTTAATTAATAAATTTTAAAAACTATGCCGACTATAAGTCAGTTATTGCGAAAACCTAGAGTTAAACCTTTGTCTAGAAACAAGGTGCCAGCTCTTGAAAAACAACCAATTAAAAGAGGTGTGTGTATTAAAGTTTATACGACTACACCCAAGAAACCAAACTCAGCACTTAGAAAAGTTGCTCGAGTTAGATTGTCAAACGGTTTTGAAGTAACAGCATATATCCCAGGTGAAGGACATAATTTACAAGAACATTCAGTTGTATTGATAAGAGGTGGCAGAGTTAAAGATTTGCCAGGTGTTAGGTACCACATACTCCGTGGAAATCTTGATGCGCAAGGTGTAACTGCTAGAAAAAAAAGACGTTCTTTATACGGAGCAAAAAAACCGAAATAATTTAAATCATGTCTAGAAAAAGAAAAGCACCAAAAAGAAAAAGTTATCCAGACCCAAAATATCAATCGGAGGTAATTTCAAAATTTATAAACTCAATAATGTATGATGGAAAGAGATCAACAGCAGAAAAAATCTTATATTCAGCTTTAGATAAAATGAAAGAAAAAAATCAAGATCCATTAAAAATTTTTAATTCAGCTATCGGAAACGTTAGACCCAATCTTGAAGTTAGATCACGAAGAGTTGGTGGTGCAACATATCAGGTTCCAGTTGAAGTTAAATCAAATAGATCACAAGCTTTAGCTCTGAGATGGTTACTAGCTGCATCGAGAAAACGAAAAAATAAAACTATGGCTGAAAAATTATTTTACGAAATAATGGACGCATCTCAAAATAAAGGATCAGCCGTCAAAAAAAGAGAGGACACACATAAAATGGCAGAGTCAAACAAAGCCTTTGCTCATTTTAGATGGTAATAAAATGCCCAGAACTCATACTTTAGACAAATATAGAAATATAGGTATCATGGCCCACATTGATGCTGGTAAAACTACAACGACAGAAAGAATTTTATATTACACCGGCAAGAGCCACAAGATTGGCGAAGTCCACGATGGCGCAGCTACAATGGATTGGATGGAGCAAGAACAAGAAAGAGGAATTACTATTACATCTGCAGCAACGACTTGCTTTTGGAGGGACCACAGAATAAACATAATTGATACACCGGGTCATGTAGATTTCACAATTGAAGTAGAGAGATCTCTTAAAGTATTAGACGGTGCAGTTGCTGTTTTTGATGGTGTTGCCGGTGTTGAACCTCAATCGGAAACTGTTTGGAGACAAGCAGATAAATATAAAGTTCCTCGGATTTGTTTTGTAAATAAACTTGATAGAACTGGAGCTGATTTTTTCAATTGCGTTGAAATGATTAAAGATAGACTTGGAGCTAAACCTTTAGTAATGCAAATCCCAGTGGGCATGGAAGCTTCTTTAAAGGGAGTCATAGATTTAATTAAAATGAAAGCAGTTTTATGGAAAGATGAAAAACTCGGAGCAGAATTTGAATACACAGATATTCCATCAGATTTGAAAGAACAGGCAGAAAAATACAGAAAAGAACTTATAGAAACTGCAGTAGAGCAAGATGAAAAATTAATGGATGATTATCTAAATGGTAAAGAAATATCTGAAAAAGACATAATTTCTTGTGTACGTAAAGGATGTTTGAAATTTGACTTTGTACCAGTTCTAACTGGTTCAGCTTTTAAAAACAAAGGTGTTCAACCACTACTTGATGCAGTTGTTGATTTTTTACCAAGCCCAAAAGACATAAATTCAATCAAAGGCACAAAACCAAATTCAAAAGATGAGATTGAAAGAAAATTCGACGATAAAGAGCCATTTTCAGCTTTAGCATTCAAAGTAGCAAACGATCCTTTCGTGGGTTCTTTAACATTTATAAGAATTTATTCAGGAACTTTAAAATCGGGAACTGGTGTTTACAATACATCAAGGGATAAAGAAGAAAGAGTAGGTAGAATGTTATTAATGCACGCCAATAGCAGAGAGGACGTTAAAGAGGCAAATACTGGCGATATAGTTGCGCTTGCTGGGCTAAAATATACAATTACTGGACACACACTTTCAGAGGAAGATAACCCTGTTGTTTTAGAACCAATGGAATTTCCAGATCCAGTAATAGAAATTGCTGTTGAACCTAAAACTAAAGGTGACCAAGAAAAGATGGGAGAAGCTTTAGGTAGATTGGCAAAAGAAGATCCATCATTTAGAGTTACTTCTGATGAAGAGTCAGGACAAACTATAATAAAGGGTATGGGCGAACTTCATTTAGATATTATAGTTGATAGAATGAAAAGAGAGTTTAAAGTTGAAGCAAATATTGGCGCCCCGCAAGTTGCTTATAGAGAAACAATTCAAAAACCAGTTTCAAATGTTTATATTCACAAAAAACAAAGTGGAGGAGCAGGACAATTCGCTAAAGTTGAATTGAATGTTGAACCACTTGAACCAGGAAAAGGTAGAGAAGTAGAAAATAAAATTAAAGGTGGATCAATACCCAAAGAATTTATTCCTGGTGTTGAAAAAGGTGTAGAGAGTGTTGCTGATAATGGTATTTTAGCTGGTTTTCCTCTAATTGATTATAAAGTTACAATTGTAGATGGATTACATCACGATGTGGACTCTAGTGTTCTAGCATTTGAAATAGCATCTAGATATTGCTTTAAAGAAGCTTGTACTAAAGCCGGTCTAAAACTTTTAGAACCTGTAATGAGAGTCGAAGTTATAACCCCTGAAGATTACATGGGCGATGTTATTGGTGATTTAAATAGTAGACGAGGACAAGTTTCTACAACTGATAAAAGAGGTAATGCAACAGTGATAAGTGCAATGGTCCCTTTAGCAAATATGTTCGGTTATATAAACAATCTTAGATCAATGTCACAAGGTAGAGCTCAATATTCAATGTTTTTCGATCATTATTCAAAAGTGCCTCAAAATGTTCAAGATGAGGTTACAAAAAAAATGGCTTAATAAAAATGGATAAACAAAATATTAGAATACACTTAAAAGCTTACGATAACAAAATCTTGGATATATCAACCCAAGAAATCGTAAACACTGCTAAGCGAACCGGTGCTCAAGTAAAAGGACCGATACCCTTGCCAACTAAAATAGAGAAATTTACAGTATTAAGATCTCCTCATATTGATAAAAAAAGCAGAGAACAATTTGAAACAAGAACACACAAGAGACTAATAGATATTGTTGAACCAACACCTCAAACAGTAGAAGCATTAATGAAATTGGATTTAGCTTCAGGGGTAAACATAGAAATAAAAATATAATTATGAGCATAGGATTAATTGGAAAAAAAATTGGAATGACAAGGGAATTCTTCGATACTGGAGTTTCTGTTCCTGTAACTGTTCTGAAAGTCGAAAAAGGCAGAGTAATTGATATATATACCAAAGAAAAGAATGGTTATTCAGCGATTAAGTTGGGCTTTGTTAATTTAAAAAATTCTAAACTTACAAATCAAATGAAAGGTTATTTTGCAAAGAAAAATACTGAGCCGAAAAAAATAATTAAGGAATTTAGACTTGAAAAAACTGACGATTATAAAACAGGTAACGAGATAGGATTAGAAACCTTAAAAGATGTTAAGTTTGTAGATGTTAGATCAAAGACCATAGGAAAAGGTTTTGCTGGAGTTATGAAAAGACATAATTTTGCAGGATTAAGAGCTTCACACGGGGTTTCTGTATCGCACAGGTCACATGGTTCTACTGGTCAAAATCAAGATCCAGGAAAAGTTTTTAAAGGAAAAAAAATGGCAGGTCATATGGGAGCTAAATATAGAACCATTTTAAATTTAGAAATAATAAAATCAGATTTGGAAAATAATTTGTTATATTTAAAAGGATCTATTCCAGGATCGAAAAACTCAATTGTTTTCCTCAGAAAATCTGTAAAAACATTTAATCGAAAAACCTCAGCAGAAAAATATGCTCAAAACACAAGTCAAGATGCAAAGAAAGAAAAAAAACCAGTTAAACAAGATCAACCTAAAAAAAAATAAATTATGAGTATAAAAGTTTTAAACATTGATAGCGCTGGAAGATCCGAAAATGTTGATTTATCTGAAAAATTGATTGGTTTAAAAGTTAACAACAAGCTTTTAAAGTATGTTGTTGATTGGCAGTTAAATAGATCAAAAAAGAGAGTTGCAAAAACAAAACAACGTAACGAGATAACTGGATCAACTAGAAAAATTTATGCTCAAAAAGGAACAGGTGGCGCACGTCACTCAAGTAGAAAGGCGCCAATATTTGTTGGCGGTGGTGTAGCTCATGGTCCTAAAGGAGATAATTATAAGACAAAAAGTATTAATAAAAAAATCAGAAGGTTAGCTCTAGCTCAAACAATATCAAAAAAAAATAATAATAAAGAGCTCTATATATTGAATGATATTAAGAAAAAAATAGAAAAAACAAAAATTTTTAATAATTTTTTAATTAAAAATAAGTTGGAAAACGTTTTAATCATCTCTGATCAAGAAACAGAAAAAAATATTTATAAATCTGTAAGAAATATACCTGACGTTAAACTGATAAATTATAAAGGAACTAACGTTTATGATCTTATAAGATTTAAAAATGTACTTTTTACAAAAAGCTCAATTAAAAATATTGAACAAAGGCTGATAAATGAAAAAAATTAATTATTTAGACACAATAAAATCACCTGTAATAACTGAAAAGGCTACTGGATTATCTGAATTGAACAAAGTAGTATTTAAAGTACACAAAGGTGCATCAAAACATTCTATCAAAAAAAACATTGAAAAAATTTTTAAAGTTAATGTTATTAAAATAAATACAATTAATAACAAACCGAAATCAAAGATTGTTAGAGGTAAACTTGGAACAAAAAGTGGCTTTAAAAAAGCTGTAGTTACTTTAAAAAAAGGCCAAACAATAGATTTGGCTACTGGAATCTAAACAAATGACCTTAAAAACTTTCAAACCCTATACAAAATCAACTAGATCAACAGTTCTTATTGACAGAAAAAATATTTGGAAAGGCTCTCCTATAAAATCTTTGACCAAAGGAAAGGTATCAACTGGAGGAAGAAATAATTTAGGCAGGATAACATCAAGATCAAAGGGAGCAGGACATAAAAAAAGATACCGTATAATTGATTTCTACAGAAATAAAATTGATGCATTAGGAAAAGTCATTAGAATTGAGTACGACCCAAATAGAACTTCTTACATTGCATTAATAAAATATGAAGATAACACGCAAAATTATATTATTTGTCCTGAAGGATTAAAAGTTAACGACACCATTACCTCAGGAATTAAAAAAGAAATTAAAATTGGAAACGCAATGTCCTTAAAGGACATACCTCCTGGAACACTCGTTCATAATGTCGAGTTAATAGAAGGTAACGGTGGAAAACTTGCAAGATCAGCTGGTTCATCTGTAACTATTTCTGGATTTGATGATGAGTATGCAATAATTAAATTATCATCAGGAGAAACGAGAAAAGTAAGAGGTTCATGTAAAGCAACAATAGGAACAGTTTCAAACCCAGATCAAAAAAATATTCAAATTGGTAAAGCTGGGAGAAATAGATGGAAAGGAAAGAGACCGATGGTTCGTGGAGTTGTCAAAAATCCAGTTGACCATCCTCACGGTGGTGGCGAAGGTAAGTCAGCTGGCGGGAGACATCCTGTATCTCCTTGGGGTCAATCTGCAAAAGGACTTAAAACCAGAAGACCTAAAAGAAGTGATAAATTTATTATAACTAGAAGAAAGAAAAGGAATAAACGATGACAAGAGGTATTTGGAAAGGTCCATTCGTACATCCTAGTCTCTTAAAAAAAGTTGATAAATTAAAAGATAAGGGAAAAAGTCAGCCAATCAAAACTTGGTCAAGGAACTCAACAATTATACCTGAGTTTGTTGGTCATAGCTTTTTAATACATAACGGAAGATCATTTATACCAATAACAATTTCTGAAGAAATGGTAGGACATAAATTAGGAGAGTTTTCTCCAACAAGAAAATTTTCGGGACATACACCAGCTGACAAAAAAGCGGCAGCTGAAGGAGGAGCCCCAAGTGCCGCTACAAAATCTGCACCAAGTTCAAAATCTTCTGCTAGTTCTAAAGCACCAGCAACTACACCAACTCCAGCTTCAAAAGGAAAAGACGATGCAAAAAAATAATTTAGTTAAAGCTATAAATAAAAACGTCAGAACTGGAGCTAGAAAGGCTAACCTAGTATTAAATTTTATAAAAGGGAAAAAAGCTGATGTAGCAATAAGAGATTTGGAATTTACAAGAAAAAAAGTGGCTTTAGATATTAAGAAAACAGTTAAATCGGCGATTGCGAATGCTGAAAATAACTATCAATATGACATTGATAATCTTTATATAAAAGAGGCTTATGTTGGAAAATCAATTATAATGAAAAGATTTAGACCTAGAGCTAAAGGAAGGGCAGCACCAATAAAAAAACCTTTTAGCCGGATAACAATAATTTTAGAGGAAAAACAGAACAAAACAAAAAAAAATGAGGTAAACAAATAATGGGCCAGAAGGTACATCCAATAGGTTTTAGACTTGGTATAAATAGATCGTGGGACTCACTTTGGTTTGCTAAAAAGGGAGACTATGGAAAATATTTAATTGAAGATTATAAGATTAGACAGTTTATCAAAAAAAATATTAAAAATGCTGGTGTTTCAGAAGTTGTAATAGAAAGATCGTCAAAAAAATGTGTAGTTTCTATCCATACGTCAAGACCTGGTTTTGTTATAGGTAAAAAGGGTTCTGATATAGAAAAAATAAAAAACAAAATATCTAAAATTACTAAAGATGAAGTTTCAGTAAATATTAAAGAAATTAAAAAGCCAGAGCTAAATGCTTATTTAGTATCTGAAAATATCGCTCAACAACTTGAAAAAAGAGTTGCATATAGAAGAGCTATGAAAAGAGCAATGCAAGGTACAATGAGATTAGGAGCCAAAGGTATTAAAGTTTGTGTCAGCGGAAGACTTGCAGGAAATGACATAGCAAGAAGTGAATGGTTAAGAGAGGGAAGTATACCTTTGCACACTTTAAGGGCTAATCTAGATTATGCAGAGTCAGAAGCTCTAACAACCTATGGAATGATCGGTGTCAAAGTTTGGATTTACAAAGGAGAAATATTTTTAAAAGATATTGAAAAAGAAAAAATGGAAAGAGTAAAAAATGCTACAACCAACAAGAAGTAAATATAGAAAAGCTCATAAAGGGCGAATACACGGAAAAGCTACAAGAGTAGCGAAACTGAATTATGGTACTTACGGACTTAAAGCAATACAGCCAGAAAGAATAATAGGAAAACAAATCGAAGCAGCCAGGGTAGCACTTACAAGACACATGCAAAGAACAGGAAAAGTGTGGTCAAGAATTTTTCCAAATATACCAGTTTCAAAAAAACCTACAGAGGTAAGAATGGGAAAGGGAAAAGGATCACCCGAGTACTGGGCGTGCAGAGTAAAACCTGGGAGAATATTATTTGAAATCGATGGAGTATCAGAGGAGGTAGCAAAAGAAGCACTTTATAAAGCATCAGCAAAATTACCAATTAAAACCAAATTTGTAAAAAGATAATTATGAAAAAAAAAGAGGCAAAAAAATTAACAAAAGATCAGTCAATTAGGGAGATTGAAAAACTGAAAAAAGATCTTTTTAATATGCGATTTAAAAAAGTTAATGGCCAGATACAAAATGTTTCTGAATACTCTTATATTAAAAAAAATATAGCAAGACTTTATAATAATCTGTTAGGTAGCAAAAAATGACTAAAAGGATTTTAAAAGGAAAAGTTGTGAGCAGTAAAGGTAACAAAACTATTGTTGTGGAAGTCAATAGAAAATTTCAACACCCTTTTTATGGAAAAGTCATATCGAGAAAAAAAAAATATCATGCACACGATGAAAATAATAAATTTAAAGAAGGAGATTTTGTGAAAATAATTGAGAGCAAACCAGTTTCTAAATTAAAAACATGGCAGGTTATTGAAAAATGATACAAGTACAAACAGAACTATTAGTTGCAGACAATACAGGGGCAAAGAGGGTTGAATGTATAAAAGTTCTAGGTGGATCAAAAAGAAGATATGCTGGTATAGGTGATCTTATTGTTGTTAGCGTCAAAGATGCTCTTCCCAAAGGTAAAGTTAAAAAAGGTTCTGTTCATAGAGCTGTTGTCGTAAGAACTAAGAAAGAGATATTTAGAAAAGATGGATCAAAAGTTCAATTTGATAGCAACTCAGTTGTTTTAACGGATGAAAAAGGGGAACCAATTGGAACTAGAATATTTGGGCCTGTAACAAGAGAATTAAGACTAAAGGGACAAACAAAAATAATTTCACTAGCACCGGAGGTAATTTAAACATGCTTTTAAAAAAAGGGGAAAAGGTAAAAGTAATTGTAGGTAAAGACAAGGGCAAAAATGGTGAAATAATTGAAATTGACAGAGTTAGAAATTTGGCAAAGGTAAAAGAAGTTAACATGCAAAAAAAACACAAAAAAGCCACCAAAGAAAACAAAGGAGGCATAATAACTAAAGAAGGTTTTATTCATATGTCTAACTTAAAAAAAAATATTGATACAAAAGCAAAGGCTAAAAAATGACACCAAGATTAAGAGAAAAATATAAAAATGAAATAATAAAAAACTTAATGGCAAAATTAAGCTTAAAGAATATACACGCAGTTCCTAGAATTGATAAAATAGTTTTAAATATGGGACTGGGCGCGGAAGCTTTAGAAAAGAAAAAATTAGAAACATGTATAAAAGATGTTGCCGCAATTGCTGGCCAACAACCTGTTGTAACAAAATTTAAAAAATCCATTTCAAATTTTAAATCAAGAAAAGGTTCTAATGCTGGTCTCAAAGTTACATTAAGGAATGATAGAATGTACGAATTCATTGATAGACTTGTTAATATTGCTCTTCCAAGAATAAAAGATTTTAAAGGCTTAAAAGATTCTAGTTGTGATAAATATGGAAATTTTAGTTTTGGTATTAAGGAGCATATAATTTTTCCAGAAATTAATTTTGACAAAGTTGAAACTATAAGAGGTCTAGATATTACAATTGTAACTACTAGCAAAAAAATTGAAGATACAATTTCTCTTTTAAAAGAATTTAACTTCCCAATAATAAAAGACACAACTAAAAAAAAGAAAAAGTATAAAAAAATAATCGATAAAGTGGAAAAAAAGGAGAATAATTAAATGGCAAAAACAAGTGCAATTGAAAGAAATCTAAAGAGAATTAAAATGTCAAACCGTTTTGCTAGCAAAAGAAAAAAATTAAAGGCTATTATAAAAAACAAAAAACTACCTTTAAATGAAAGATTTGCTGCTCAGCTTAAATTATCAAAACTTCCAAAAAATTCTTCAAAAATTAGAGTTAGAAATAGATGTGAGATTACAGGTAGACC
>CACGJO010000003.1 GCA_902573425.1 uncultured Pelagibacteraceae bacterium | reverse complement strand
AGCAAAGTTTAATAAGATTATTTCAAACGCAATTTCAAAACTAGATATTGAAGACAAAGAAATTTTTGAAGAAACTGAGGAAAAAGAAGATAATAGAGAAACTGCAAGTAATGAAAATAATGAAAAAAATGAGAGCAAATTAAAAGATCAAAAAGATAATGATCAAGCGATTGATGCTGATATATCTACGCCTTATGATTTATCAGAAAAAGATAGCTCATATGAGCAAGTCGATGAGGTGGATGAGGTTAATGGTGGAGAAAATAAAAAAATTAAGAAAATATTTTCAAATAAAACTAGAAAATATAAAGTTTATACAAATGAGTATGACGAAACTATAAAAGCAGAAGATTTAGAAACAGAGGAAGAACTAAATAGATTGAGAACCTCTTTAGATCAACAACTAATTCAATTAAAAACTTTTGTTTCTAGATTGGCAAACAAATTACAAAGAAAATTATTAGCCAAACAGAATCGTTCGTGGGAATTTGATTTAGAGGAAGGTGTATTAGATACATCAAGGTTAACAAGAGTAATTATTGATCCATTTAATTCTTTATCTTTTAAAAAAGAAAAAGAAACTGATTTTAAAGATACTTTAGTAACAATCTTGATTGATAATTCTGGATCTATGCGTGGTAAACCAATTTCTGTTGCATCTGTGTGTGCAGATATACTTTCAAAAACTTTAGAGAGATGCTCCGTTAAAGTTGAGGTTTTGGGTTTTACAACAAAACATTGGAAAGGGGGATCTAGTAGAGAACTTTGGTCAAATAATAATAAACCAAAATTTCCAGGCAGACTAAATGATTTGAGGCATATTATATATAAATCTGCAGATATACCTTGGAGACAGTCAAAAAAAAACATGGGCTTAATGTTAAAAGAGGGATTGCTCAAAGAAAATATTGACGGTGAAGCATTAAGATGGGCTTATAGTAAAATGAGCAAGAGGAAAGAGGAAAGAAAAATTTTAATGGTTATATCAGATGGTGCTCCAGTAGATGACTCGACACTTTCAACCAATATGAGTGACTATTTAGAAACTGATTTAAAACATACAGTAGAAGCTATTGAAAAATTTTCAGATGTAGAACTTTTAGCGATCGGGATTGGTCATGATGTTACTAGATATTATAAAAAAGCTGTTAAAATTACAGATGTTCAAGATCTTGGGGACGTTATGATAAATCAATTAACTGATCTTTTTTCCGATAATACTATTCATTAAAATCTCTAAATAGATGAGGGTTTGATAGAATTTTTTGAAAAGTCTTTAAAACTTGCCATTAAAATTCTGAAAGGAATAAGCATTGTCAAAGCCATAAGAACTTTTACTATAAAGTCGCCTATTCCTAATGTAATCCAATTAATACCTGTCCCATAAAAAGATATAGAAAAAAATAAGAATGTATCAACTAAAGACCCAATTAATGATGATGTAAATGGAGCAGCAAACCATATCTTACTTCTTAACTTATCAAAAATTTGAACATCCAATAATTGCGCAAATAAAAATGCTGTGCCAGATCCTATAGCAATTCTCATAGAGATAAGATCAGAAAAATTTGTTGAAAAGAATAAAGTTAATAATACCCCTAAAATAAATCCCATATAAACAATTTTACGAGCAACAAATTTTCCATATCTTCTATTAGAAAGATCCGTGATAAGAAAAGTTACAGGGTAAGTAAAAGCACCATAAGTTAAAAATTCTTCCATACCAAAGAAATTAATCGGGTATTGAACTAAAAAGTTTGAAGCAGTAACGAAAAGTGCCATGAAAAAAGCCAAAAAAATTAATGGCTTATTATTTGACCGAATTAAATTACGCATTTTTTGAAATTATTTCTGACTTAAATTTCTTGGCTTTTTTAGAAAGCCTAAAAGACTTAGCCGAACTGAGAAATTTATCAATTCCACCTTTAAAATCAACGGTTCTCAATGCGGAATTAGAAACATTCAGCTTTATATTTTTCTTTAGAGCTTCACTTTTAAAACTTACTTTTTTAATACTTGGTAAAAATCTTCTTTTAGTTTTATTATTTGCATGGCTGACATTGTTGCCTTTAATTGGTTTCTTACCTGTAAGTTCACATTTTCTAGTCATAATATTAGATAGGTATATAATTGCTGTAAGATATATAATCAAGCAAATATATGACTATTGACAAGAGTAAAACCAAATAATAGTAAGTTGAATGGATTTTTTCCTTCCAGTAGCGCAAGTTCAAGTTAGCATTTCAATAATTTTGATTTTAAGTTTAATTATAGGGTTCATTTCAGGCTTGTTTGGTATTGGAGGAGGTTTTTTGATGACCCCAGTATTAATATTTTTAGGTATACCACCTACATTCGCTGTAGCAAATGAGGCTAATAATATTTTAGGTACATCAGTTTCAGGAGCTTTGACTCATTGGTTTAGAAGGACGCTTGATTACAAAATGGGTTTGATAATTGTATTCGGGGGGGTTTTCGGAACAATAGTTGGAATGATTATTTTTAGTTATTTAAAACAAAAGGGAATAGTAAACGTTATTATATCTTTAGCCTACATTTATATGTTGGTAATCATTGGAACTTTAATGTTTGCAAAAGGTTATAAAGAATTGAATGAATTAAAGAAAAAAGTTGTTGTCAAAAAAAAGGTTCATAATCACTATTGGATACATGGACTTCCATTTAGGGTAAGATTTCATAAGTCAAAGCTCTATGAGAGCGCAATTGTTCCTTTTATGCTTGGTTTTATTGTTGGAATATTTGCCTCCATAATGGGTGTTGGAGGGGCTTTTTTAATGGTGCCCGCAATGATTTATGTTATTGGTATGCCTACAAAATTAGTTCCTGGCACATCTTTGTTTGTAACAATCTTTATTACTGCTTTTGTAGTTATAGCTCATGCCCTACAATTTCAGACCATAGATTTTATTCTTGTAAGTATTCTTCTAACTGGTTCAATTTTAGGTTTGCATCTGGGGCTAAAAGCTTCGGAAAAATTAAATGCCACAGAATATAAAACTCTATTAGCAATACTTTTGCTTGGAGTAGGAGTAATCATGGGTATTGAACAATTTGTTTTAGAAAAGGGTGAGAGTTTATTTGCGACTGAAAATGTTGGGAAAATAGATAATAGACTTGGAGAAATAGTTTTGGGTCTTTCACAGAATTACCCTGTATCATACGGATTTTTATCCATATTAATTGTAGTTTTTGTTGGCATAGTTTTTTCTTATGCCAGGGAACTTATCCATTATATCAGATATGATGTTAATAAAAAAAAATATAATTTTTTTAAAAAATCTAATTAGAGTTTGATCCTACTGCTTGACTAATATTTTTGAAGCCTTTTTCATATAACTTCATTATCAACCCTTTTTTTATCTCTTTTACTATCATGGGACCTTTGTAAATCATTCCAGTATATAATTGTACCGCTGAAGCTCCCGCAGCTATTTTTTCAAAAGCAGCTTCTCCCGAGTCAACTCCTCCAACTCCAATTATCGGTATTTTTCCATTAAGTTCCTTATAAAATTTTTGAATTATTTTCGTAGATAAATCTTTTATAGGCTGACCTGATAAACCACCTTTTTCATTTTTTTGGTTATCTATTAATTTATCCCTATTTTTATCAGAGGTATTCGTTAATATTATTCCGTTAATGTTATTTTTTAATGATAAATCAACAATATTGTTTATAGAGGAGTCATCAAGATCAGGTGAAATTTTTAATAAAAAAGATTTTTTGAAATTACTTTCTTTTCTAATTTCATTTATTTTAATTAAGAGCTTTTCAAGATTTTCTTTTTCATGGAAATTTCTTAGCCCTTCAGTATTTGGAGAAGAAATATTTATTGTAACATAGTCCCCGATAGGAAAAAATGTTTTAGCACACGATAAAAAATCATTGTACATATTATCTGTATCTTTATTTGGGCCAATATTAATACCTAACAGACCGTCAGGTACATTATGTTCAATTCTTTTTTTTATTGTATCTGAACCGTCATTATTAAAGCCAAGTCTATTAATAAGTGCTTGATCTTTTTCTAAACGAAAAACTCTCGGTTTTTGATTGCCATATTGTTTTTTTGGGGTGACTGTTCCTACCTCAACAAAGCCAAAACCAATTTTAAAAATTTCATTGTAAACCTCGGCACTTTTGTCAAAACCTGCTGCTAGACCAATTGGATTATCTATGATTTTTCCAAATAATTTAATATTTAAAATTTCTTCATTTTCAACGGAAAATAAGCTTTTTGGAAGTACATTGTATTTTAATGATTTAATTGCTAGATCATGGGCAGTCTCTGGGTCTAAATTAAAAATAAATGGTCTTAGTAAAGAAAACATTAAAATTATATCTTCAACTTTTTTTCCATTAAATCAATTGTCTCTTTTAGTCCAAAAAAACTTATGAAAAAGCCCATTCTTGGACCATTTTCTTCACCAAAAATAACTTCATAAATTAATTTAAACCAGTTCCTCAGATTATCACTATATCCATTCTCTTTGCCTGAAGTATAAATTATTGTCTGAATATCTTCCGGAGGAGTATCTTGGTTTGCTTTTTTTAAAGAAGTTATCAAATTTTTTAAGGCCTTCATTTCTTCAACAGAAGGCTTTTTAAATCTTTTTTTTGGTTCGACTTCGTCTACAAAATAATTAATTGCATAATTAGTTAGCTCATCTAAAATTTTATGGTTTTTTGGTTCTATTTCTTTATGAAACTTTTTTATAAACTTCCATAAAACATCTTTTTTCTTTGCATTGCTAGATCCAACTATATTTAATAACATTGAAAATGGCATAATTATTTTTTCTTTTGGAGGTAACCCACTATGAATATGCCATACTGGATTTAAAAGTTTTTCTTTTTTATTTTGACTATCAAATTTTTCTATGTAGGATAAATATTCATCAACTGCCTTTGGTACTACATCTGAATAAAGCTTTTTTGCTCTTTTTGGATTTTGATACATGTAAAGTGATAGACTTTCTGGTGAAGCGTATTTAAGCCACCGCTCTATAGTAATTCCATTGCCTTTAGATTTTGAAATTTTTTCTCCTTTCTCATCAAGAAAAAGTTCGTATGCAAAACCATTAGGGGGCTGCTTGCCCATCGCTTTACAGATTTTGTTTGATAAAATTGCACTTTCGATTAAGTCTTTTCCATACATTTCAAAATCTACATCGAATGTAAACCACCTCATTGCCCAATCTACTTTCCATTGTAATTTACATTTACCATTTAAAATATTTGTTTTTATTTTTTTTCCTGCATTATCAAAAACTAATGTTCTATTTTTTTTATCTATTTCGATTACTGGGATTTCCAAAACTTTACCAGTTTCGGGACATATAGGTAAAAAAGGACTGTAAGTTTTTCTTCGTTCACTACCGAGTGTAGGCAATATAATATTCATAATATCTTCTAATTTTTCAAATACTCTTTCTAGGGAATTATTAAATACACCTTTTTTATAGTTTTCTGTTGAACTTTTGAAAATAAAATTAAAATTAAATTTTTTCAAAAATTCTATTAGCATTTTGTTATTATGTTCGCCAAAACTCCCATATTTTTGGAATGGATCTGGAATTGCAGTAAGTGGTTTTCCAATATTATCGTATAAAATTTTATCGTTAGGTATATTATCTGGAACTTTTCTAAGTCCATCCATATCATCAGAGAAAGTTATTAACTCAGAATTAATTTTATTAATATGATTTAATGCATTTATCATCATTGAGGTTCTTGAGACTTCTCCAAACGTACCGATATGTGGTAATCCGCTCGGGCCATATCCAGTTTGAAAAGTAATTTTATTTTTTTTCTTAATAATTTCTTTTCTATCTTTAAGTAGTTTCCTTATTTCAACAAATGGCCAAGATGATGTTGAGTTTATTAGATCAGATTCAAGCATAATTAAGGTTTATAATAAGTTGAATTTTATTGCTATTTAAATATTGTCCAAATTTTATGATAACAAACAAAACAGTTTTTTTCGTTGTAGGAATTTTGTTACTAATTCTGGGTGTTTTTATGTTGATACCATATGGAATACAAATCCTATACAAAGAGAATAGTAACAGTTTTTTTTCATCGTCAATTGTTACAATCTTTATCGGAATACTTACAATTCTTGCTACTTTGAAGCGAGATAATCAATTAAACCTACAGCAAGCTTTTTTGTTTTCAACTATGTCTTGGATTAGTATCGCTTTTTTTGGAAGTATTCCTTTTTTTCTCTCAAACTTAGATTTAACTTTTAGTGAAGCTTTTTTCGAAAGTATGTCTGGTATCACTACAACAGGATCCACAGTGATATCTAACTTGGACGAGACTCCAAAAAGTATTTTAATGTGGAGAGCAATAATGCAATGGCTTGGTGGAGTAGGTATAATTGTTATGGCAACAACTGTACTGCCCCTTTTGAAAGTTGGTGGCATGCAAGTTTTCAAAACAGATTCTTCAGAAGCAGAAAAACTTTTACCAAAGACTATTGAGGTTGCTTCAGTAATTATTTTAATTTATACAACGCTGACCATTAGCTGTACAATTATATACTGGTTACAAGGAATGTCTGTTTTCGATAGTATAGCCCATGCTTTAACAACACTTGCTACTGGAGGATTCTCAACTCATAATGAGTCTATTGGTTACTTCAAAAGTCCTGGTATCGAATTTACATCTATAATTTTTATTATTTTAGGAAGTCTTCCTTTCATCGCTTATTTAAAATTTATAAAAGGTAATAGAAAAATATTTTTCACAGATGTGCAAATCAGAGGTTTTATATATTTAGTCATTATTTCAATAGCAGTTATGTTTTTATACTTATTTTTTAATAATAATGAATTTACTTTTTTAGATAATTTAAGAATTTCATCGTTTAATGTTTTGTCAATACTATCAGGAACAGGTTATGTAACCGATGATTTTGGGTTGTGGGGTGAATTCCCATTAATATTTTTTTTATTTTTAATGTTTATTGGAGGATGTGCGGGCTCAACAACTTGCGGTATAAAAATTTTTAGATTGCAAATACTTTTTGGGTTTGTGGGAAACCATATAAAAAAATTAATATATCCAAACAGTATTTTTATACTAAATTATAATAATCAAAAAGTAGAAGATACTTTTATTAATTCTGTCATAATTTTTATTTTTTCTTACTTATTATTATTTTTGATAATATCAATACTTTTATCAATTTCTGGTCTTGATTTTTTGTCTGCTATCTCTGGTGCTGCAACATCAATATCAAATGTTGGGCCTGGCTTAGGAGAAATGATAGGACCAAATGGTAATTTCAGTCAAGTCTCTGATATATCTAAATGGATACTATCCTTTGCAATGCTACTTGGTAGATTGGAAATTTTTGCTGTTCTAGTGTTGTTTTTACCATCTTTCTGGCGAACGTAAATTAATCTATAGTTATCTGAAATGGATATTTATCAAAAACAATCATTTGTAGAATCTTTTAAAGTTTATTTAGATAAAAGAATGCTTCGTATTCTTCTATTGGGTGCAATAAGTGGTTTCCCGTGGGTTATCATCGGAAGTAGTTTAAGCCTTTGGTTAAAAGAGGAAGGTCTAAGTAGAAGCACTATTGGTTGGGCAGGATTAATTTTTGCAGTTTATGCTTTTAATTATTTATGGGCTCCATTAATTGATAGGATACGTATCCCTTGGTTAACAAATAAAGTTGGTCATCGTCGAGGTTGGATAATTTTAATGCAGATGATAATTTTATTTAGTTTAGTTTTTTGGAATTTTGTGGATCCTAATGCCAACCTTGCTTTAGTTATTACAGTTGGTTTGATTATTGCAATTGCTTCAGCAACACAAGATATCACTGTCGATGCATTAAGAATTGAACAGATTGGTAAACATGAAGGAAAATCAATGCAAGCAGGTGCAGCAATGGCTGTTGTTGGATGGTGGACAGGATATAAACTTGGTGGTGTGATTTCGCTTAATACTGCAGATTATTTTGAAAAATTGGGATTTGAAAATTATTGGCAAATTACTTTTTTAATACTCGGGATTGTAATCGTGGCTTGTAATATTGGCTTAATGTTTGTGCATGAATCAATAAGCTCAGATAGACATGCTTCTCAGAGAGAAACTGATAGGATGATTCAGAAAAAGCTCGGATCATCAAATTTTTTTACAATGTCCGCCGCCTGGATCAGTGGAACAATCGCTGGGCCGATTATAAGTTTCTTTAACAAAAATGGGTTGAAGATTGCATTAGGAATTTTAGGTTTTGTATTCTTGTTTAAGATAGGCGAGGCTTTTCTAGGTCGAATGTCCATAATATTTTATAAAGAAATAGGCTTTACTAAATCTGATATAGCAATTTATTCTAAAGGATTAGGTTGGATCACCACTGTTGTTTTTACATTATTGGGTGGACTATTTGCAATAAGATCAGGTGTGATCAAAGCTATGTTTGTTTCGGGAATACTTATGGCATCTACTAACCTTTTATTCTCTTTGCTTGCTTGGTCGGGAAAATCAGAATGGTTGTTCGCTGTAGCTGTTATCTTTGATGATATGGCTGCTGCTTTTGCCACGGTAGCTTTTGTTGCGTTTATTTCTATGCTGGTTGATAGAACCTACACGGCAACACAATATGCACTCCTGGCATCTATTGGTACCGCTGGACGAACTACATTAGCAGCATCATCGGGTGCAATGGTAGATTGGTTAAATGGTGATTGGGGTATTTTCTTTGTAATCACTGCGGTAATGGTTATACCATCATTAATTTTTCTTTATATAATTAGAAAAGACATAAAATTAAGTGAAAAATAATTTTGGAAATAATTCTCCAGTTTTAAATATTTATAATAAGAGTAACTTAAAATCTAAAATAGATACCCAACTTCTTTATGGGGATAATTTTAGGATAATAAAAAAAAATAAAAATTGGAAAAAAATTACAAATATAAAAGACGGATATAAAGGTTTTATAAAAAACAAAAAATTTCCTGCCCCAATTAAAGCAAATTTTAAAGTATTTATTTTAAAAGCAAATCTATACAGTAAGCCTAGTATTAAAAATAAAATTAGCAAATACTTGTCTTTCAACTCGCGATTAAGCATTATTGAAAAAAAAGGTAAGTTTGGAAAATTTGAGAATTATTGGATTAAATTATCAGATTTAAAAAAAGTATCTCATAAAAATAAAAATATTTTTAAAAATATTAAATTATTCAAGAACACTAAATATCTCTGGGGAGGAAAAAGTTTTAAAGGAATTGACTGTTCAGCATTAGTTCAAGTTTTTTTGAATTATAACAATAAATTTTTTCCAAGAGACTCACGGGATCAGGAAAAATACTTGACTAAAAAAATAAAGTTAAAAAATTTAAGAAAAAATGACATAATTTTTTGGAAAGGACACGTGGCTGTAGCTTTATCTAATAAAAAAGTTATTCATGCTTACGGGCCAATGAAAAAAGTCGTTATTATGGATACGAAAAAAGCTATAGAAAGAATCGAAAGAACTGCTAAATTAAAAGTTACTAGTATTAGAAGGATTTAGATGCATTGGATATTATTAGGGTTGGCAGTAGGATTTGTATTTTATCTTGGCGATAAATACATATTTTAAAAATTAAACTTTTAGATAGTTAAGTAGCTAAGTAGTAAATTACAACTGCTACTACTAATATTTCTAATCCACTCATACAACTCCTTTCGAATCGGTAAATAATAACATTTTTTTAACTTTTTATCTTTTTTTTAAATGCTTTATCCACACAAAGTCTTTGTTTAATGTTTAAAAACGCGCACTTACTAATTGTAAAAAAAACTGTATAATTTTTTAAATGAAGATGTTTCGAGATAAACCAAGTTCTAGTGAGTCTGATATCACAGATATTAGTAAACCCTGGGATAAAGACAACCAGGCCTGGTGGGACTGGTATGTTGGTCTTGCAGACAATAATATTAAAAAAGATCCGATAATTTCTGTTGAACCTTTGCCAAATGTTAAAATTCCTAGTGATGATGAAGTTATCTTGGAATTGAACGAGACTTACCCTTTGAAAAATGATCAAATCGATTTCTTTAGAAAAAATGGTTTTATAAAACTCAAAAAAGTTTTTTCTCCTGGTGTTGTGCTAAAGCTAAGGGATGAATTAATAAAACTGCTTAAAAAGGAATTTAATGTTGATCCTGATAAAGAAGCACATGACCGTTTCCTTAGTCTTGAAATGGCATGGCCTAAAAACAAACTTATACGTTCATACGTATTATCTCCACGGCTTGGAAAAATTTCAGCTGATCTTCTAGGGGTCCCGGCAGTTAGACTCTACCATGATAACGTTTTAGCAAAACAAGCTGGTTGTGGTAGAACACCATGGCACTATGATGACCATCATTTTCCATTAGATACTAATGATGTAGTCACTGCTTGGGTACCAGCACAACCAACACCAATTGAGATGGGTCCGCTCTCTTTCGCCTATCCGTTAGATGTACATAAGTTGGTTAATGCTGTTACATTTGAAAAAACTGGTACTGGCTATGACCGTGGAGTGTCTGAAGTTTTTAAAAAAAATAGCGTCACAGTGAATGAAACCCCATTTGAGTTAGGCGAAGTTAGCTTTCATCACAATTTAAATTTTCATACTGCATCAAGGAATCGCACAAATCGTAGCCGAGTGGCTCTAGCCAATACTTATTTCAGAGATGGGGCTCGAGTTACAAACGCTCCTACAATGGTTTCTGGGGACTGGCAAAAGTTCATGCCAAATGTAAAACCTGGTGAAATTGCTGCTAGCCCGCTAAATCCAATTTGTTGGCCTGTTGATGACAAATAAAAATGTAAATGCTCAGAACGGCCTTAACTCAATCTGGACTGACAGTATTGCTAACAATCAACAGCCAGATAATAAAGCGCTACTCGCCCATCTAAAAACTGTACATCAAAATAATGCAGGTTTCACAGAAAAGTGTGCAAGTTCATGCCGCGATAAGGCTGGACGCAATAGTTATGAATGGTTAGCCGAAATAGTGCCTGATGTTGATGGTATCCGTGTGCTGGATCTAGCTTGTGGATCAGGACCATTACTAAAAATCTTATACGACCGTAATAAAAACTTTAAATTAAAAGGAGCAGATATAAGTCCTGAGGAATTAGAACTGGCTGAGGCGCGTCTACCAAAAGGTTCTGTTGATTTGTTTGAGTTAAAAGCACAAAATTTGACGGCTATTAATGATAACTCAATAGACGTTGTATTATGCCATTGGGCTTTGACATTAATGAACCCAATTACTCCAGTGTTAAACGAAATCCGTCGTGTACTGTCCTCAGGTGGAAAGTTTGCAGCATTGATCAATGGACCTATGGATGCAGCGCCAGGATATAGTGATGTATACAATTTAATCTATAAATATGTACAAGCTAAGCTACCCAGATATGGTGAGATTGATTTAGGTGATCCAAGAATACGTAGTACAGATAGCTTAAAAAATCTTTTAAGTGAGGCTTTTACAGATTCTAATATTAGCATCGAAACTAGCATGGTATCCATGGAAGGACCTGTTGCTGAAGTGGCCGAAACTACTGCGGGGTTTTTTTATGCTTCGTTTATTCTGTCACCAGAGACTCGTGAGGTAATGCTTTCAAAGTTATCTGATCTTCTCACGATATCAAAACAAAGTAGAGATCTTGAAAGGCAAGGACGTTTCTCAATGCCAATCAACCGTCTAGTGATCACAAAGTAAATAATTTTTTAGAAAATGGCGGAGAGAGTGGGATTCGAACCCACGAAACGGTTTCCCGTTTACACACTTTCCAAGCGTGCGCCTTCAACCACTCGGCCATCTCTCCTAATTAAAATTTAAAATAGAGCTCTGAAACTCTTTTAAAAAATCTTTTTTTAGTGGTAAATTATTATTTTTCATGTCTTCCTGTATTTTGTTGTAATTGCTCCGGATGTATTCGATCTTTTCCAATAGACTTTCTGGGTTTCTTTTGGCAATAAAAATACCTTTTTTACTCCCAACCACATGACTGATTTCCTCAAATATAATAACTGGTCTGAAACGTGCTAATGACTCTAATAAGACCATGGGGTGACCTTCGGTAAACGAGGGAAGAATAAAGATATTGTGATTATCATAAAGCTCGATTAATTTTTCCTCCGAAGTTTCAATTTCTAAAATATTTACATTTTCCTGTTTAACAGTTTTGTTAACTTCTTTTTCCATTCCCACAATCGATAATGATATATCCTTTTTAAAATCCTTTAGTATTTTTAATAGAGAATAAATGCCTTTTTCTACTTTTACTCTGCCAACATATAACAATTTCATTTTATTAAGTTCAGCTGCAGATGTATTTGAAAACCATTTATCTGTTAATTGTGAAGGATAAATTATTTTTCCCTCTTTTCCTCTTAAAACTTTTTTATTACAACCAATCAAGTACGATATTTTTGAAACTACTGAAAACATTAAATGATATATAATTGGACCTATAAAACCTAAAATGTTTTTGTATTCCTCATATCCATCACTCCTTAAATAGGTCATTGATTTCTTTCTAAAAATAGCGAGAAAAATAATTGAAAAAAATGTAAATGGAGATATTGAAATTATTAAATATTTTGTATCCTTTTCTTTAAAAGATTTTAAAATTGAATAAATAAATCCAAAAAATGTTTTACTTAAAGTAATTTTTTCTATGTTTATTTTGTGTGATCTTGCTTTACTGGAATTTCTAGCTAAAATATGAACATCTAAATTTGTGTTTAAGCCTTCTGGGGTAGATTTCATATCAAGATTATCACAAAAAAAATTATTAGCCGAATTAGAAATTTTTTCGTTTGATATTATGCAGAGCTTATTTTGTATCATGTCTCTTTGTTTATTTTCAATACGCCTATAAAAGCTTCCTGTGGAATTTCAACTCTTCCAAATTGTTTTGATCTAGCTTTACCTTTTTTTTGTTTTTCCAATAATTTTCTTTTACGGTCACGGGCACCACCGCCATGTATTTTTGTAAGAACATCTTTCTTAAAACCTTTTATGCTCTCTCTAGCAATAATTTTGCCACCTATTGCAGCTTGTATAGGTATCATGAAATTATGTCTTGGAATGAGATCTTTTAATTTTTCACAAACAAGTCTTCCTTGATTCTGTGCAAATTCTTTATGGATAATCATTGATAAAGCATCTACAGGCTCATTATTTACTAGTATTCCTAATTTAACCAAACTGCCTTCCTTGTAACCTGTAATTTCATAATCAAAACTTGCATACCCACTTGTTATAGATTTTAACTTGTCATAAAAATCAAATACGACTTCATTAAGTGGAAGTTCATAAACTAATACAGCTCTATTTCCAGAATATGATAAGTCTTTTTGAATTCCTCTTTTATCCTGACATATTTTAATGATCGAACCCAAGTATTCATCTGGAGTAATAATTGTAGCCTTTATCCAAGGTTCCTCTATAAGTTTTATTTGAGACGGGTCTGGCATGGATGTGGGGTTTTGAAGATCTGTCACTTCTCCATTAATTTTATTCAGTTTATAAACTACGCCAGGTGTTGTAGTTATTAAATTAATATCAAATTCTCTTTCAAGTCTTTGAGTAATAATCTCTAAATGTAGCAAACCTAAAAATCCGCATCTAAAGCCTAAACCTAATGCACTTGAAGATTCTGGCTCATAAGAAAAGCTTGAGTCATTTAATTTAAGTTTTGCTAAACCATCTTTAAGTTTTTGATACTCTGAACTATCAACTGGAAATAACCCGCAAAATACAACAGGTTTACTCGGTTTAAATCCGGGTAAGGGTTTTTCTAAAGGATCTTTTGAGTCACATATTGTATCTCCAACCTTTGTTTGTGATAAACTTTTAATTCCAGTAATAATAAATCCTATCTCACCAGCGTTTAATTCTTCGATATCTTTAGCTTTAGGTGTAAAAACACCAACCTTCTCTATTTCGTATTCTTGATTAGTAGACATTAACTTTATTTTCATTCCTTTTTTAATTTTTCCATCTAAAATCCTAACTAAAATTACCACACCTAGATAGCTATCATACCAACTGTCTACTAATAATGATTTAAGTTTAGATTTTGAATCTCCTTTCGGTTGAGGGAGGTCTTTTACTATTGACTCTAAAATTTCTTGAACACCCTCACCTGTTTTTCCTGAACATGAAATAGCATTTGATGTGTCTATGCCAATTACATCCTCTATCTGCTTTTTAACTTTTTCCGTATCAGAGGCAGGTAAATCAATTTTATTTAAAACTGGTACAATATGATGATTCGTATCTAATGCTTGATAAACATTGGCTAAAGTTTGAGCCTCAACACCTTGAGAACTATCAACAATTAATACTGACCCTTCACAAGCAAGTAAAGAACGGCTAACTTCATAACTAAAATCAACATGACCAGGGGTATCAATAATATTTAATATATAATCTTTCCCATCTTTTGATTTATAATTTAATTTAACAGTTTGGGCTTTAATAGTAATTCCTCTTTCTCTCTCAATATCCATTGAATCCAAAACTTGCTCTTTCATCTCTCGTTTTGAAAGACCACCACAAATTTGAATCATTCTGTCTGCAATTGTGGATTTTCCATGGTCAATATGTGCGATAATCGCAAAATTTCTTACTTTATTTATTTCTGACATTAGGATCTTATTGTTCCACCAGTCTTGGCTTTAACAATATTTATTATTTTTTGACTAACTTCGTTTAAATCTTTTTCTGAAAGAGTTTTTTCCATTGATTGAATTGTAACATTTACAGCTATAGATTTTTTTCCTTCGGGCATACTACCACCTTCGAAGACATCAAATATTAAAACTTTTTTAATAAGACTTTTATCAGCCTCGCTTATCATTTTTTCTATGTCGCCTGCTTTGTAATTTTTATCAATAACAAATGCAAAGTCTCTCTCAGATTTTTGAAATTCGGAAACAGAGTAGTTTCTTTTAGCAAGTCTATATTTTTTTTGAGGTTCTGGTACATTTTTTAGAAAAATCTCAAATCCACAAACATTTCCCTCTTTTAAATCTATATTTGAAACTATACCTGGATGTATTTCTCCAAAAGAAGCTAGTTGTGGGCCATTTGACGATTTAAGATTCACAGATCCAGACCTTCCAGGGTTGTAAAAATCTTGTGTATTGTTGCTTATATGTAAATCATTTTCATTTATACCAAACTCCACCAAAGTTTTTATTGCATCTGCTTTAACATCAAAAACATCTATATTTCTAGCTTTAGATTCCCAACTTTTCCTATTTGCTACACCAGATTTTAAAGCACCTAAAACAACTTGCTGTTCGCCAGGCTTATTTCCAGAAAAAGTTGGTCCAATCTCGAATAATGAGAGATCTGGGTAACCTCTATCCTGATTCTTTTTTAAATAAATGATTAAATTTGAAAATATTGATCTTCTTAAAACATTTAAATCACTTGAAATTGGATTTGTAATTTCTATTTCTTTTTTTCCTTTTGAAAACTGTTTATCTACTCGAGAGTCTGTAAATGACCAAGTTACTGCTTCTAAATAACCTTTGCTAGCTACAGCCCTTTGAGAAAGATGAAATAATTTCTGTTTAAAATTAAGTGTTTCTTTTGATCTTTTTCTTTCTGGATGAATTAAAGAAATCTTATCAAACCCTTTTATTCTTATGAGTTCTTCAATAATATCTATATCTTGCTTTACATCTGGTCTCCAAGAAGGAATTTCAACTTTAAAATTTTTTTTAGAAACTTTTATTTTAAAACCTAATGAGTTAAGTATTTTTTTAGTTTCATTTGAAGAAATTGGAATTCCTATAACTTTTTTGAATTTATTATGATCAATTTCAATTGTTCTATTTTTCACATTAGATTTCCCAACAATAGAAAATTTACTTGCTTCTCCTCCACAAATTTTAATAATTAATTCTGTTGCTAATTGGAGACCTTCTTTGATTGAATTTGGATCAATTCCTCTCTCAAATCTATATTTTGCATCTGTATCAATGTCTAAAGTATTGGCAGTTTTTCTAACAGAGGATGGATAAAAATATGCCGACTCAAGAAGTATATTCTTTGTTTCAAATTCTGTTCCTGAGCGAGTGCCCCCGATAATTCCTCCAAGCCCCAACGCACCCGTTTTGTCAGAAATAACACACATATTATTTCTGAGAATATATTTTTTACTATCTAGTGCTTCAAAACTTTCCTCTGGTTTTGAATTTCTTACAATAATTTCTTCATCGATTTTATCAGCATCATAAGCGTGCAAAGGTCTATTTAAATCCAACATTACATAATTTGTAATATCAACAACTGCAGATATTGGTTTTAAACCAAGTGAAATTATTTTTTCTTTTAACCATTTTGGACTTTCTTTGTTTTTAATGTTCCTGATGTAGCAAGCACCAAAAGACATGCATCCCTGGTTTTTTTCTTTTGTAATGGAAATTTTTACTGGTTGAGAAAAATTTTGTTTAAATTTGATTTTTTTAAAACTAGCAAGTCTCCCTAAACCTGCTGAAGCTAAGTCTCTTGCTATTCCTCGAACACCTAAACAATCTGGTCTGTTTGGAGTAATTGATAAATCAATTGATCTTTCTCCTTTACTCTTAAAAAAGTTTTTTCCAATTTCCTTGTTTTTATTCTTTAGCTCAATTATTCCATCAGTTTCATCTGAAATATTAAGTTCACTTTCAGAACATAACATGCCGTGAGATTCTACTCCTCTAATTTTAGCAACTTTTAATTTCATTTTTGTTTTTGGAATTACAGTTCCTGGAGGAGCATATACTGTGATTAATCCATCTCTGGCATTAGCAGCCCCACAAACGACTTTAAATGTTTTGCTATTACCCAAACTTACTTCACAAAGTTTTAATTTATCTGCATTTGGATGTTTTTCCGCTTTTAAAACCTTTGCAATTTTAAAATTAGATAGTTCGCTTTGAATATCTTTTATTCCTTCAACTTCAAGACCTATGCTTGTAAGTTTGTCTATTATTTTTTCTAAATTAACATTGGTAATTAGATGGTCTTTGAGCCAAGATAAAGTTATTATCATCTGCTCAGTCCTCTATAATTTGTCGGGACGTCTAAAGGATCAAATCCAAAATAATTTAACCATCTAAAATCGGCTTCAAAAAAAGATCTAAGATCGTTTATTCCATATTTTAACATCGCGAGTCTATCTATTCCCATACCGAATGCATAACCTTGAAATTTTTTTGGATCAACTTTGGCATTTTTTAAAACATTTGGATGAACCATTCCACAACCTAATATCTCAAGCCACTTGTCACCTTCGCCAACAATAATTCTTCCATTTTCTATTCTGTAACCAATATCAACTTCTGCTGAAGGTTCTGTAAATGGAAAATGGCTTGGCCTAAATCTCATTCGGATTTTTTTTACCTCAAAAAATTCTTTAACAAAATAATCTAGGCATCCTTTTAAATGACCCATGGTTATATCTTTATCAATATGCAATCCTTCTAATTGATGAAACATTGGTGCATGCGTTTGGTCACTATCACATCGATAAGTTCTACCTGGCACTATAATTTTAAATGGAGCTTTGCCACTTAACATTGTTCTAATTTGAACTGGTGATGTATGTGTTCTTAGTAATATTTTTTTATTTTTATCTAAATAAAAAGTATCATGCATATCTCTAGCCGGATGATCTTCAGGCGTATTTAAAGCGGTAAAATTATTGTATTCGCTTTCTACGTCTGGTCCTTCCGCAACAGAAAAACCTATTTCAGAAAATATTGAAGAAATCTCATCAATTACTTGCGAGACTGGATGAATTTTTCCGTTTGGTCTCTCTCGAGCTGGCAAAGTTACATCAACTTTATTTTTTTGTAATTTTTGATTTATTTCTAAATTTTCTAAATCTTTAAACTTATTGTTAATAGCTTCGGTAATTTTTTGTTTTTCATTATTTAAAGATGATGCTCGAATTTTTCTTTCGTCTTCGTTAAGTGAACCGAGTTTTTTAAATTCTTGATTAATTTGACTATTTTTCCCCAAAAATTGAGACTTAAGATTTTGCAATTCTAACTTGTCTTTTGCTTGCGATACTTTCTGAATTAATTCTCGTAAATCTACCATTAGTTAGTTTTTACTCTAACTTTATAAAAGAAAAAACAAGTTTATTTTATTGATAACTGAACTTTTTTTACAAGGGATTTGAAAGCTTCTGGATTATTATAAGCTAAATCAGCTAAAACTTTTCGGTCTAATTTAATCTTTGATTTGCTTAACCCATTAATAAATTTTGAATATGTCATACCTTCTTCTCTTACACCTGCATTTATTCTTTGTATCCATAAAGATCTAAATTCCCTTTTTTTTGCTCTTCTATCTCTGTATGCATATTGCATGGCTTTTTCCATCGCTTGCCTAGCCACACGAATTGTATTTTTTCTTCTGCCGAATTGTCCTTTAACAAATTTTAGAACTTTTTTATGCCTCGCTCTACTTACAACCCCTCTTTTAGTTCTAGACATATTAACCTCTCAAACTATATGGCATATAAGATTTTACAATTTTAGAATCCTGTTTTGTCATTATAGTTGTTCCTCTTTGTTTTCTAATTTGAGAGTTTGTTCTTTTAATCATACCGTGTCTTTTACCTGCTTGGGGCATTTTTATTTTTCCAGATTTTGTCACTTTAAATCTTTTTTTTGCTGAGCTTTTGGTTTTTAATTTCGGCATGATCAAGCAGTTATATATAGATTGTTTTTCCTTATCAAGATTTTTTACACTAAGCAAATTGAGCTTTATTGTCGTTAAAATTTACTAATCTTCAAATTTTCCTATTTCTCTTAAAAAAAACCAAATATTTTGCGCGTATCAGAATTAAGCAATTCAGAATAAGCCATAACCAAGGTAAAAAAATTAAGATCAAATTTATTTGATAAAATATATTTAAAAGTATCAATAAAATAACAAAATCAGAATAATTACTTCTGCCATCATAATTTAAAAATTTCAAAAAATTAAAAATTAAACTTTCATTCTTCTTAACAATCTGTGTATGAGATTTTAGTTTTTTATTATATTTAGAAATCCCAAATTTTGTTCTACTCAGGTGTTTTCTAGGATCAATAATATTTAAACTTAATATTATAATTAAAATGAAAAGATAAATATTTTGGTTTGTAATATTAAAAATGTACAATAAAGTTCCAATAATTACTCCTAATTTGTTGATCTCCCCAGCCCATAAATCTAGCTCGAAACCCTCCTTTGACTGCTCTTTTTTTAAATGTGCCAAAGTACCGTCCACATAATCCGGTATTAACTTTGTAAAGTAAATTATTAAACCAAAAAGTATGCAAAAATTATTATTAATTGAAACCAAAATTGTTCCAAGATAAACCCAAATAACTCCAAATAGAGTTACATGATTTGCTCTTAAATTTGTATTACTAGCAAAAAATAACAAAATGGCAGCTATCTCCAAGTTAAAAATCGTCTTTAATTTATTATAAGGTGACTTTAAAAATTTATAATCCCAATTATACTCTTCTTTAAAAAGTTTAAGATTTCTTTTGATTAAAAAATTTCTTACACTTTTATATTTATGCATTTAAATTTATTTTTTTTGAATAAAACAAGGTCTTGCAGCAAAACCAAATTTTTTAATTTTAATATCTTTATTTTTAAAAAAGTTATCTATAGCTAAAGTATCTCCGTGAAGATACTTACCTGACGATCCCCTGCCAGCATAATTATCTAATAAAATTATTCCTCCTTTTGAGACTTTGTTATAAAAGTTTTCAAGAACTGTCAAAGTGGGTTCAACAAAGTCTATATCGATGTTTAAAAGTGATATTTTAATACCAGGATTTTTTTTTATAAATTTTGGAACTGTTTTATTTACGTCACCCTTTATGATTTGAAAATTTGAGATTTTTCTATTTTTAAAAATTTTTTTCAATTGCGTCTCGCTTATTGAGCTTGAGCCTGCTGTTTTTATCCAATGTTTTCTTTGAATTTTATCTTCTTTAAATTTTGTGTTTGGGTATTTATTGCTGAATACATCAAAGCCTATTAATCTAGATGTATGGTCGCCACCAAAAACTTTTCTTAACATTCCAAATCTCATAAGTGATGTTCCCTTAAAAACTCCACATTCAACTATTTCTCCAGGCACATTTTGAGAAAGTTTAAAAGCTTCAAAATGCGTTAAAAACTTAGACAATCTCTCTTCATTCATAGTCAAATGAAAATTAGTTTCGTAATCATACATTGATTGAATATCTAATTTAGGTAACTTTATCATATTAAGTATTTGTAGCTTTTTCCTTTTTCTCTCTCAATGTTTGGAGGGAAACTTTTTCTTTTGTTTGCAAAATATTCTTTTTTCAAATTTCCGTCTTTTTTGGCATTGTAAGTTAAATAAATCATAACTCTTGGTTTTTTGGATAGATTTTTCCCAGATCTATGAGGTGTGTAACTATTAAAAAAAATTAAGTCTCCAGGTTTTGTATAAATTGAATCCCACTTCATTTTTTTTACTATTTTTTTATCAATTGCAGACTTATTATTTCCCAATAAACCTTCAAAATGTTTACCCTTTACTACTTCTAAACATCCATTTTTTTTATTTGTTTTATCAACAGATATAGCCAAAGAAATAAATGATTTAATTTTAGGATATAAATATTCCCAAACTTGGGCATCTTGATGTGGCTCGAAACCATTTGCATTAGGATATTTCCAATTAATTTTGTCTTTGAAAAGAACAGACTTATTTTCTAAAAGTTGATCAACCAAAGATGAAACTTTATTTTTCAATAATAACTTTGTAATTTTTTTATGATATTTTAAAAAATTTTCAGTTCTGGTTAAAACATTTTTATTTTTTATTTTATCAAAATAGATCATATGTCGTCCTTTTTGCTCTCTAAAATCTTTTATCTCTTGAATATATTCGTTCAATTTTTTTAAGTCTTTTTTTGTAAACAAATTGCTAATATGTAAATAGCCATTTTTTTTATAAAACTTTTTTTGGTTTATATTTAATTTGGACATAGACAGCACTTATATATAGATTGTCTTCCTTATCAAGATTTTTAAAATTAAACTAACTAGGTTGAATAATCATTATCATTTGTCGTCCCTCAAATTTAGGTCTTACCTCAACTTGTCCTATTTCTTTGGTATCTGTAATGATTCTTTCCATTAAATCTTTTCCAAGTTGAATGTGTTGCATTTCTCTTCCTTTAAACTTTACAGTAAATTTTACTTTATCGCCTTTAGTTAAAAATTTTTTAGCATTTTTAATTTTAAAATTATAATCATGTACTTCAGTTCCGGGTCTGAGCTTTAATTCTTTTAAGTTTGATATTCTCTGATTTTTTTTTGCCTTATTAGCTTTTTTTTGCAAATCGTATTTGTATTTTCCAATATCCATTATTTTACAAACTGGTGGATTTGCATTTGGCGAAATTTCGATTAGATCAAGCCCCTCTGCCTTAGCAGTTTCAATTGCTTTTTTTAGTGGTAAAACTCCAAGATTTTCCCCAGTGCTATTTATAACCTGTACATCTAAACTTCTAATTCTTTCATTGGTTCTAGGACCTTGAAATTTTGTTTTTCTCTTAAAATAATTTGATTTTGGTTTTTGCACTTATTTAATTGGAAGATTGTTTAGTATTTTTAATTTTTCAACAGCTTTAGTAAATTTAATTTTTTCTTGTTTTTCAGAACCTAGTTTTCTCATTGTGACACTTTTTTCGGAAATTTCTTTCTTTCCACAAATTAAAATAAGGGGTGTTTTTGCTAAAGAGTGTTCTCTAATCTTATAATTTATTTTTTGATTTCTTAAATCCACTTCGCATTTTATACCTTCTTTAAAGAGGTCTTCAAATATTTTTTTTGCATAATCATTGTGCTCTTCGGCTATAGGTAACACAACCGCTTGTAATGGTGATAGCCAAAATGGAAGTTTTCCTGCATAATTTTCAATTAGAATTCCAATAAATCTTTCTAAGGATCCAAATAAAGCTCTATGTAACATTACTGGTGTTTTCTTTGTTCCGTCCTTATCTACAAAAGTTGCACCAAGTCTTTTTGGTAAATTTAAATCAACCTGAAGCGTTCCACACTGCCAATCACGGCCTATAGCATCGCGCAAAACAAATTCAATTTTGGGACCGTAAAATGCTCCCTCTCCTTTATTAATTGTATATTCCAATTTAGTTTTTTTAATTGCCTCAAGTAAAGCTTTTTCTGATTTATCCCAAACATCGTCGCTGCCTACTCTTTTTTCTGGTCTGTCTGAGTATTTTAAAAAAACTTTACTGAAACCTAAATCTTTATAAATATCTAAAATTAATTTTGTTACTGTTACACACTCTTCTGTTATCTGATTTTCAGTGCAAAATATATGTGCATCATCTTGGGTGAAGGCCCTAACCCTTAACAGGCCGTGTAAAGCACCCGATGGCTCATATCTGTGTACTTTACCAAACTCAGATAGCTTCAAAGGAAGATCTCTATAACTTTTTAATCCTTGATTAAAAACTTGAACACATCCAGGGCAATTCATTGGCTTTACAGCAAAAACTTTTTCATCTGGCGTTTCAGATGTAAACATTAAATCGCCAAATTTATCCCAATGTCCAGATTTTTCCCAAAGAGTTTTATCCAACAATTCTGGAGTATTAATTTCCCTGTATCCAGCATATCTTTGTTTTAATCTCATATACTCAATAAGTCTTTGAAATAAAGTCCATCCTTTCTCATGCCAAAAAACTGCGCCCGGACTTTCCTCTCTGAAATGAAATAGATCCATTTCTTTACCTAATTTTCTATGATCTCTTCTTTCTGCTTCCTCCAATCTATGTAAATAATCGTCTAGCTCTTTTTTTGAGCTCCAGCATGTTCCGTAAATTCTTTGTAACATTTCGTTATTTGAGTCTCCTCTCCAATATGCGCCTGAGACTTTAGTTAATTTAAATGCCTTACCAATTTTTTTTGAGGATGTTAAATGAGGTCCTCTACATAAATCATGCCAAGTATCGCCGTGATGATAAACCGATAGTTCCTCATTTTCTGGGATGCTCTCAATAATTTCTGCCTTGTATTTTTCACCTATCTTTTTAAAATGTGCAATTGCTTTGTCCCTTTCCCATACCTCACGTTTTGTTTTAACGTCTTTATCAATTATCTCAGACATTTTTTTCTCTATTTTTTCTAAATCATTGCTTGTGAAGGGTTCTTTTCTTGCAAAGTCATAGTAAAAACCATTTTCAATAACGGGACCTATAGTCACTTGAGTTCCTGGGAATAATTCTTGGACTGCCATAGCCATTATATGTGCAGTGTCATGCCTTATTACATCTAAACCTTCTTTATCTTTGTGGGTAATAATTTTAACTGATGAATCGTTTTGAATTGAATAACTTAAGTCTTTCAGTTCACCGTTGACACTCATTATTAGTGCTTGCTTGATTAGAGATTTGCTGATTTTCTCTGCAATCTCAAGACCATTTATCTTATTTTTAAAATTAAGTTTTTTTCCGTCAGGTAAAGTTATATTGGGCATTTATTTAATTAGTTTTTTGTATTCTATAAATGTTGAATTACACATTTGTTCTACATCAAATTTTTTTAATATATTTTTCCTACCTTCATTTCCAATTGATTGCAACTTGTCTTTGTCCATTTCCATTAGTTTATTTAAATTTTCTGCGAGAACGTCAGGTTTATTATTCTCAAATAAAAAGCCAGATTTACCATTGATTATTGTTTCTTTCGATCCTCCGTGATCACTTGCTAATATTGGTCTTCTCATTGCTTGCGCTTCAACAGATACTCTTCCAAATGCTTCTGGTTCGATTGAAGAAGATACCACAACATCTGAAATATAATAAGCAACTGGCATTTCTTTTGCATGCTGTAAGAAAAATACATTGCTTTTTAAACTATATTTTTCAATCATAGATATCAATTTTTTAAAATACACTTTTCTTCCTTGATCAGATCCAAGAATAACAGCTTGAAAATTTTCTTTCCCGTACTTTGTTTTTAAAATGAATAAAGACTCAATGAACATTTCGTGACCTTTCCACTTAGTTAGTCTTCCGGGTAATAAAATTTTAAACTTTTCAGGATCAAAATTTACTAATGATTTGAAGTCTTTGACTTTATCACTCGTTATTTTTGAGTTATCGAAATATTCTGTATTGATTCCCCTAAAAATAACTAACAATCTTTTTTTGGATGTTATCAATTCTCCATAATTTTTATGGATATGATTAAAGACAAAATTTGATCCAGCTATAATTAAATTTGATCTTACCATAACAGAGTTATAAATTTTTTTAAGTTTATTTGAAAAATTGTATACTCCGTGAAATGTTGTCACAAACTTAGTTCTTGTGATTATACAAGAAAGAAGACAAGACCAGGCAGGTGCTCTACTTCTGGCATGTACTATATCAATTCTTAAAAAAATTATGATTAAAGAAATAAAAATTGTATTAAGTAAAATTAGCAAAGGATTCTTTGATTGGACAGGAAGCCTAAAAACTTTGACCTTATCTTTTCGAATAAATTTTAATAATGGCCCACCACTTGTAACAATGTAAGATTTACAATTTTTTTCTGCTAGATAGTGGGCAATATCATAACAGCCTGTTTCTGCACCGCCATATCCTAATTTTGGTATAACTTGCAATACTTTAAAATTCATGAATTATTTCTTTCCCAATTCAATGCTGAACTTAAAATAATATTTAAATTATTAAACCTTGGTTTCCAATTAAATTCTTTTTTAAATTTATCACTATTTGCAATTGAAACTGCTATATCATTTGGTCTGCGTGGTCCAATTTCTACTTGTAATTTATTTTTAATGATTTTTTCCATTTCGGTAATAACTTCTTTGACGGAATATCCACTTCCATAACCACAGTTAAAAATATTTGTAGTAGTTTTTTTTAAAAGATTATCAGCAGCTAAAACATGCATATCAGCTATATCAGTTACATGTATAAAATCTCTTATAGCTGTACCATCTTTTGTTTCATAGTCATCTCCATTTATTATAATTTTCTCTCTTTTTTTAGTTGCTACTTCACATATAACTTTAATCAGATTTGTAGAGGATCTTGCAATAAGCCCAGACCTTTTGCTTTTGTCAGCTCCTGCTACATTAAAATATCTTAAAATTGTGTAATCGACTTTATCTTTTTTTGAAATTTCAATTAAATAATTTTCAATTTTATATTTCGAGTCAGCGTATGGGTTAATTGGCTTTAATTCACTATCTTCAGTTAAATTGGTAGAGTTACTATTTCCATAAACCCCAGCACTTGAAGAAAATATAATTTTTTTTAGATTATTTTTAATACATGATGAAAAAAATATTTTTGATTTTTCAAAGTTGTGAAGTTGATATTTCTCTGGATATTTAACTGATTCATCTACTCTTGTGAGCCCAGCAAAATGCATAGCTATATCGAATTTATTTTCTTTTAAAATTTTTTTTATTAAACTTTCGTCTGCAATATCAAAATTGTAATGCTTTGCTTCTGAGGGTATTAGTGTCTTGCTGCCAGTTATGAGGTTGTCAATAACTGTCACTGAGTGACCGTTATCAATTAAGGATAATGCGGTATGGCTTCCAATATAACCCGCACCACCAGTTAATAGAATGTTCATATAGATGAATTTAACATTTATTTAAATCAAATCACAAAATAATATATTATCAGATTAGTTATATTTAATTTATATGAAAAAATTTAGATACCTAAAAATATCGAGAACAAAAAAACTTAGATATTTGGTCAATTATTACAAAAAAAAACTATATATAATTTTTTTACCCGGTTTTATGTCAGATATTGATGGTGAAAAGCCTACAGCATTTAATAAGTATGCAAGAAAAAATAAATTAGGATTTTTAGCAATAGAATATTCTGGACATGGCAAATCATCTGGGGAGTTTACTAAAGGAAATATAAGTGAATGGTCGAAAGATGTAAAAAACTCAATTAAAAAAATTATAAAAAAAAATAGCTTTATTTTAATTGGATCAAGTATGGGTGCTTGGATTTCATTAAATCAATTTGAATATTTTAAAAATCAAATTAAAGGTTTTATAGGTATTGGTTCTGCCCCAGAATTTTTGGAAAGACTTATGTGGAAAAAATTTCCAAAAAAAATAAAGCAAGAAATAATCTCGAAAGGTATTAGTATAATTAAGCATGGTGATCCAAATAATAAAAAAAAACAATATGAATATCCTGTAACTTATCAATTGATAAAAGATGGAAGAAAAAATAAAGTTTTATCAAAAAAAATAGGTCTTAGAATAAATGTTACTATGTTCCATGGCCAAAAGGATGAAGCAGTTCCTGTCTCTTTTTCAAGGAAAGTTTTAACCTTATTCACAAAAGCTAAAAAAGAAATTGTGATTATAAAAAATGGAGATCATAGCCTCTCTAACAAAAAAAATCTGAAAAGAATTACCGCTGAATTAGATAGAATGGTTAAAAATATTTTTTAAGAATAGAATTATTATCCAACATCCAAAAATATAGATCTGCAACAACTTTTTTTAAGTTTCTTCTAGGTTCCCATTTATAAAGTTTTTTTACATAATTTAAATCTGAAATAAAATAAGGCACATCATAAGATGAAGTTTTTTTTACTCTTCCAATTTTAATTTTATTTCTTGTTATATCTTGTGAGAGTTTAGTGAGTTGCAAAAGATTAATTGAGTTTTTCTTCCCACCACCAACATTAAAAAGTTTGTTGTTGATTTTTTTTATTTTCTGGATTTGTAATAAAACTAATTCACAAAGATCCTCTATATGGAGCACATCACGTACTTGTTTTCCAGTACCACCAAAACCAATATAGTTAAGTTTTAAATTGTTAAGATGTCTCCATAACCATAGACTTACAAAACCTTGCTCCTCTTTGCCAAATTGCCAAGGGCCAGATACTAAAGCAACTCTATTAATTAAGTATTTTATTTTATGTAAATAAGCATATTCTTTTATCAATAACTCTGAACTAAGTTTTGTAAATCCATAAATAGACTTTGGATTATTTATATTAAAGTTTTCTTTTACTGTTCCTTTTTTTTTTAATTTATATAAATTTTCAATCGAATAAACTCTGGAGCTTGATAGATATATAATATTTGAATTATCTTTGGCACATTTCTTTAAAATATTAAAAGTCCCTAATAAATTAGAATTAAATACCTCTTCGATCTTTTTTCTAGATGCCTCTATAGCGGGTTCTGCAGCGCAATGTATTACTAAATCAAACTTTTTTAATTTTTTTATACTACTGAAATTAGAAATATCTTTTTTAATGTTTGAAATTTTTTTTTTTGTGATTCTATTTTTATTTAAAGTTGAACCTTTTCTAGATAAATTATCAATACTAGTAATTTGAGCTGTTTTAATTTTTTCTTTTAAGAAAATAGCAAGACTTGAGCCTATAAACCCACAACCACCCGTAATCAGTATTTTCATTTATTGTTATCCGGTCTCTAAAATATTTTTCTTTAGAGTAATTGGATTTTGCAGTTTATTCAACATTTCTATTGGACAAACTTGTTTAAAATTTGCAACTTCGTCTGAAAAGTTTTGTAAAATTTGTTTAGATATTTCAGATTGAGTCTCTGAATTATATTCTTCCAAAACAGTTTTTAACCTTTCTTTCCAATATTTAGTTTCTGGTTTCTGCCAAACAACACTTGCGGAATTTACATAATTCTCAAAAATATTTTCTGGGTCATAGACAAATGCCATTCCTCCTGTCATTCCAGCAGCAAAGTTGTCTCCTACTCTGCCCAAGATGTAAACTTCGCCTCCGGTCATATACTCACAACCATTTGCGTCGCAACCCTCAATTACTGAAATAGCACCTGAATTTCTTACTGCAAATCTTTCTCCAGCTTTACCTGCTGCAAATAATTTTCCTGAAGTCGCTCCATAAAGAACTGTATTACCAATAATTGTATTTTCATTTGATTTAAAATTATTTTCTTTTGAGGGCACTACTACAATTTTTCCACCAGATAATCCTTTTGCTACATAATCGTTTGCATCGCCAAATAATTTAATTTTAATACTTTTGCATAAAAAAGCTCCTAAGGATTGACCTGCGGAACCTTCTAAAGAAATATTTAATGCTTCACTTGTAAAATTTTCTCCAAACTTTTTAAAAATGTAATGGGATAATTTTGTTCCAATTGCCCTATCTGTATTCTTTGCAACTGCATTCAACGTCATTTTTTTGTTTTGTTTTAGTTCATCCTTAACTTGGCTCCATACTTTCTCATCAATATTGTTATCAGGCACATGGTTTATTAAATCGCTCTCTGAATATCTTGCATTGTCTCCTGGGTCGGTTTTTACTAATAAAGGGTTTAAATCTAAATCATCAAGGTTAGGTGATCCTCTACTGACCTGATGAAGTAAATCAGTTCTTCCAATGACATCTTTTAAAGATTTAAATCCTAAAGAGGCTAAAATTTCTCTTACTTCCATAGCAACATAAGTAAAGAAATTGACAACTTTTTCCGGGGTTCCTGTAAACTTTGCTCTAAGTTTTTCATCTTGTGAGCAAACTCCAACTGGACAAGTATTTGAATGACATTGTCTAACCATTATACATCCCATAGCGATAAGCGATGATGTGCCCATTCCAAATTCCTCTGCACCCATCATGGCTGCCATTACAACATCTCTCCCAGTTTTTATTCCGCCATCAGTTCTTAAAGTTACCTTATGTCGAAGTTGATTAAGAGTAAGAATTTGATTTGCTTCTGTTAATCCCATTTCCCATGGAACACCAGCATATTTTACACTCGTTTGAGGGCTTGCGCCTGTTCCGCCAGAATGACCAGAAATTAAAATTATATCCGCTTTAGCTTTCGCAACTCCAGCTGCAATGGTTCCTATACCAGTTGAAGCAACTAATTTTACCCCAACTCTAGCTTTTGGATTTACTTGTTTTAAATCGTAAATTAATTGGGCTAAATCCTCTATAGAATAGATATCATGATGAGGCGGAGGAGAAATTAAAGTTACTCCGGGAGTAGAATGACGTAATCTGGCAATTTCTTTTGTGACTTTGAACCCTGGTAACTGTCCACCTTCCCCAGGTTTTGCACCTTGTGCAATTTTTATTTCGATCTCTTTACAATTATTTAGGTATTTAACAGTAACTCCAAATCTTGCTGATGCCACTTGTTTTACTTTAGAATTTGCAGAATCTCCGTTTTCTAGAACTTTAAATCTTTTTTCATCCTCACCACCTTCGCCACTGCATGAAGCACCTTTTATTCTATTCATTCCTATCGCTAGAGTTTCATGTGCCTCGGATGAAAGAGCGCCATGGGACATACTTCCGCTTCCAAACCTTGGTGTGATCTTTTCAATTGGTTCTACTTCGTCAATATTTATAGATTTGTTTGAACTTCTAAATTCTAAAAGATCTCTTAAATTTGTTGGGTTAAGTTTATAGATTCCATAAGTATATTTTTTAAAAAGATCATATGAATTTTTGCCAACAGAATGTTGAAGTAAATGAATAAGATTTCCTTGAAATTGATGATCCTCACCAGTTTTTCTGTATTTATAAAGTCCACCAATTGGGAGTACTACAACATTTTTCTGATATGCTTTGGAATGTAATTCTTTTATTTTTTTCTCAATTCCTGAAACTCCGATCCCTGATATTCTAGATACCATGCCAGGAAAGTAGTCCGCGACTAATCCTCTACTTAAACCAACAGCTTCAAAATTACATCCACCTCTATAAGAACTTAATACAGATATTCCCATTTTAGACATTATTTTTAATAGTCCGGCATTTATAGATCTTTTAAATCTAAGCACACAAGACTCAAAATCTAATTTACCAAATAATTTTTTATCAAATCTCTGGTGAATACTATCAATTGCTAAGTAAGGATTAATTGTAGTTGCGCCGACTCCTATAAGAACTGCGAAAGAATGAGTATCCATTGCCTCGGAAGTTTCAACGTTGATAGAAGCGTAACCTCTGATACATAATTTTACTAAATTTGAATGCACCGCACCAACTGCTAAAATCATTGGCACAACAGCTCTTTGATATGAAATATTCTTATCAGAGAGAATTAAGTGACTTGCACCTTCTCTAACTGCCACTTCAGCTTCAACTTTAATTTTTTCAATTCTTTCTTTTAAACTTTCATTTACATTAAAAGTACAATCTATAACTTTCACTTTTTCAGAAAACATTGATTTAAATTTTTTTAATTGCGAATTGCTAAGTATTGGGCTGTCAAGAACATATATATTTTCTTTTGTTAAATTTTCAAAATCTAAGATGTTTCCCAGATTTCCAAATCTTGTTTTCAAACTCATCACATTATTCTCTCTCAAGGAGTCGATCGGCGGATTTGTAACTTGACTAAAATTTTGTCTAAAATAATGTGAAATCGGTCGGTAATGGTTTGATAACACAGCTACAGGTGTATCATCACCCATTGATCCTGTTGCTTCTTTGGCATCTTCGACCATTGGATGCAGTATTAATTCTAAATCTTCAATACTGTATCCCGAAAGATATTGTCTTCTTCTCAAATCTTCCTCTGAAAAATTGGCAAACTCTTTTTGTGTTGTTATTTTTTTATCTAAATGAATTATTTGTTTATTAAATTGTTTATAGTCTTTTGATAAATAGTCTTTAATTTCTTTATCTTTGTAAATCTTACCTTTCTTTAAATTAACAGCAATTAATTGGCCTGGACCCAGTCTTCCTTTCTCAATTATTTTTTTTTCAGGAATTTCTACCATTCCTGTTTCTGATCCTGCGCAGAATATCTTATCAGTAGTAATTGAATATCTTAGTGGTCTTAATCCGTTTCTGTCTGTTGCGGCTATAGCCCATTTACTATCTGAGGCACAGATTGCAGCAGGACCATCCCAGGGCTCAATTGTGCTGTTAAGAACATCAAAAAGTTGTTGATGAGATTTTGGTAAAATTTTATTTCTTTTTGACCATGCGTCTGGCATCATCATAAGTTTAATTAGTGGAACTGTTTTTCCAGAATGTATTAATAATTCAAAAACATTATCTAATGCAGCTGAATCAGAGTTTCCGGGCGTAATAACCGGTTTTAGATCTTCCACATTCTTAAATAATTTACTCGACATGTCTTGTTCATGAATTTTCATCCAATTTATATTTCCTTTTAGGGTATTGATTTCTCCATTATGTGCTACACATCTAAAGGGCTGTGCTAATTTCCAACTAGGAAAAGTATTTGTTGAAAATCTTTGGTGAAAAATAGCGTATCTTGAAATAAATCTTTTATCGTTAAGATCTGGGTAAAAATCAGATAAGGCTTCTGCTAAAAACATTCCTTTATAAATAATAGAACGAGAGCTTAATGAACAAATATAGAGATCATTAATCTGTTGGCCTCTTGTAATTTTTAATATTTTTTTTCTAGACTCATAAAGTAATCTTTCAAGGTCATCTCTCTCCATCAGTTTATTGCTTTTAAAAATTACCTGTGTAATTTCAGGTCTATTTGAGTCTGCTGTTTGACCAAGAACAGCTGGATTTACTGGGACTTGTCTCCAGCCATAGATATAAAAGTCGTTTTTGATTAAGACTTGCTCAATAATTGTTTTAGATTTTTCTTGTTCTGAATACTCAGTTCTTGGTAAAAAAATCATGCCAACACATATTTGATTTTCACCTTCGTGGGTATGACCTGTATCTTTTATTTTTTCCAAAAAAAATTCCTTAGGTATTTCAATACAAATACCCGCACCATCGCCAGATTTGCCATCTGCATCTACTGCACCCCTGTGCCAAACCGCTTTAAGAGATTGAATTCCATATTCAACCACTTCTCTCTTTTTTTTAGCATCAAGTGAAGTTATTAGACCGACTCCGCAAGCATCATGCTCAAATGATGGGTCATAAGAGTGATTTTCTTCCAAGAGTTTTTTATTTTCTTTATATAATTTCAAGCTGCCACCCCTTTTCTCAGTTCAATCGATTTTAAATATTTTTCGATTTGAACTGCTGCATCTCTTCCGTCTCTTATGGCCCAAACAACTAATGATGCACCTCTTACAATATCTCCTGCAGCAAATACTCCAGGTATATTGGTCTGCATTGAAGTTAAATCAATTTTTATTGTACCCCATTTAGATACAGCTAAATTTTCTGAATTAAATAATTTTGGTAAATTTTCAGGATCAAAACCCAAAGCTTTTATTACAATGTCAGCTTCTAATTCATAATTTGAGTTCTCAATAATGACTGGTTTTTTTCTTCCTGAGGAGTCTGGATCCCCTAATTTCATTTTCTGAACTTCAACAGCTTTAACATCTTTTTGTCCAATGAATTTTTTTGGACTGGATAACCATAAAAATTCTACTCCTTCCTCTATAGCATTACCCACTTCTCTAGCAGACCCAGGCATATTTTCTCTATCTCTTCTATACAAGCATTTAACTGATTTTGCATTCTGTCTTACTGCTGTTCTGACACAGTCCATTGCAGTATCGCCTCCTCCAACTACTACAACTTTTTTATTTTCAGCATTAAGGGTACCGTCATCAAATAATTTTACCTTATCACCCAGACCTTTTTTATTTGATGCTGTTAAAAATTCCATTGCAGGAAAAATATTTCCTAGGTTGTTTCCCTCAATATCCACGTTTCTTGGTTTATAAACACCAGTAGCAATTAATACAGCATCATGTTTTTCTTTTAATTGTTCAAGGGTTGCATCTTTTCCAACTTCAAAATTCTGTTTAAATTTTATACCTGAGTCTTTTAAAAGTTTAGTTCTTCTTTCAACAACAAATTTTTCTAATTTAAAATTAGGAATACCATAGATTAATAAACCACCTGGGCGATCGTACCGATCGTAAACTGTTATTTGAAAACCAATTTTTCTTAATTCTTCTGCGCAAGCCAATCCAGCTGGACCTGCACCAATAATACCAACGGACTGTTTTTTTTGTTTTTCAACTTTTATGGGTTTTACCCATCCTTTTTCCCACGCGGTATCAGTAATATATTTTTCAACTGAACCAATTGTAACAGTTCCATGACCTGATTGCTCTATTACACAATTGCCTTCACATAATCTATCTTGTGGGCATATTCTACCACAAACTTCTGGCATGTTATTAGTGCTTTGAGAGAGTTCATATGCATCTTGTAATCTTCCCTCAGCAGTTAATTTTAACCAATCTGGGATATTGTTGTGTAATGGGCAGTGAACTTGGCAGAAAGGAACTCCACATTGTGAGCATCTGCTAGATTGCTCTTTAGCTTTTTTATTAATATACTCATCGTAGATTTCCTTAAAATCTGTTTTTCTTTGATCAACGGATCTTTTAGGTGGATTTTGTTGATCTAAATTTACAAATTTTAACATTTTTTCAGACATTGAGAGAACATAATTAAATTAGAGATAATTTAAAGTAAAATTAGGTCACTATTATTTACTTATTTAATAAAAAACCCTTTATTTTGTGCATATTTCGTCGCATAACAGATATGCAATTTTTAAGATGAACTCATTGGTTGAATTAAATATAAATCAGCTGTCATTTAATGGAAAATATAATTCAAATTCTTTTAATCTCAATAATACAAGGTATAGCTGAATTTATTCCGGTGAGCTCTTCAGCTCATATTAATTTATTATCTAATTTATTTAATTACGAAAAATTTGAGCTTACAATTAACGTCAGTGCACATTTCGGGTCTTTGGTTGCTGTTTTGTTTTATTTTAATAAAGAAATTTATAATTTTTCAAAAAACAAGAATTTATTTTACAAAGTAATAATTGCATCAATACCAATTTTTATAATTGGTTATATTTTAATAGAGCTTAAAATAATTTCAAATTTAAGAACCATAGAGATAATGGGATGGACCACAATTATTTTTGGTATTTTGTTGTATATTTCGGATAAATTTAAAATCAAACTTAAAATGAAAAATAACTTCACATTTAGAAATGCAATAATTATTGGTTTTTATCAGACATTAGCTTTAATACCAGGAGTAAGCAGATCTGGTATAATAATAACTGGCGCTAGATTTTTAAAATTTAATAGAATTGATGCTGCAAAAATATCTTTTTTACTTTCTATTCCTGCTTTGGGGGCATGGAGTTTGTATGGTTATTTTGACTTAATAAAGCAAAATGATCAAATATTAACTGTAAGCTCGATATTAACAACTTTTCTGTCATTTATATTTTCCTATATCACCATCAAATATTTTTTAATATATCTTAAGAAATTTAACCTTAATTTGTTTGTAATTTATAGATTAATACTAGGAATAATATTATTATCAATAGTATACTTATAGTATGATTGTTAAGATTATTAAAATGATTAGAACAGATAGAAAAAATACTATCACAGATTTTTGTAAGGACAAATGTGTTAAAAATTTCATACTTATATTTTATAACGAAAAAGGATACCTAAATCAATGTCAATTGTATTAGTAACCGGTTCGTGTGGGTTGGTTGGCTCTGAAGCTTCTGCTTTTTTTTCAGAAAAAGGTTTCGATATAATTGGAATAGATAATAACTCAAGAAAATTATTCTTTGGAAAAGACGGTGATGTTAGTTGGGTAAGAAGAAAATTAGAAAAAAATATAAAAAATTATAAACATTTTAATATAGATATCTCTGATCCAAATGCTGTTAAAAAAATATTTAAAAAATATAAAAAAAATATAAAACTAGTTATCCATTCTGCTGCGCAACCTTCGCATGATTGGGCGAAAAATAATATATTTAAAGATTTTGATGTAAATGCAAGGGGAACGATTAACCTTTTAGAAATGACTAAAAACTATTGCTTCGATGCACCCTTTATTTTTATGTCTACAAATAAAGTCTATGGTGATAATCCAAATAAACTTCCACTAGTAGAAAAATCAACTAGATGGGAGATAAAAAATAATCATTCATTTAAAAATGGAATTACAGAAAACATGTCGATTGATAATTGTGTTCATAGTTTTTTTGGGGCTTCAAAGAGTTATGCTGATCTAGCGGTGCAAGAATATGGAAAAAATATTGGTCTTAAAACAGTATGTTTTAGAGCAGGATGCATAACAGGACCTAATCACTCAGGTGCAAGACTACATGGATTTTTATCCTATTTGGTAAAAACTGCTTTAGACAAAAAAAAATATTACATTTTCGGTTACAAGGGCAAACAAGTAAGAGATAACATCCATAGTTATGATGTTGTAAATTGTTTTTGGCATTTTTTTAAAAAACCTAGAATTGGTCAGATTTATAATATGGGTGGAGGTAGAAAATCTAATTGCTCTATAATAGAAGCAATAAATACTATTTATAAACTTACAGGTATCTCAATTAAAAAAGATCTTAAGAAACAAAATAGAGTTGGCGATCATATTTGGTATGTTTCAAATATGGAAAAGTTTAAAAATCATTACCCTAAATGGAAACAAATATATAATTCTGAAAAAATTATTGATGAACTTTTGTCATCAAGATAATTTTAAAAAATTTGATATAATTTCTAATCCTTTTTTTCCACTCTTCTCAGGATGGAACTGACATCCAATGAAATTATCCTTTGATACTATAGCCGGGATTTTATGCCCTCCAAAATTATATGTTGCTGCAATATTCTTCTTTTCGATTGGATCTACAAAAAACGAGTGTACAAAGTAATACAGATCATTTTCATTTATTGATTTAACAAATTTAGAAAATTTATCATTAATAAATTGATTATTTAAATCAACTTTAAACCAACCCATATTAGGAATTTTAAGTCTTTGATTTTCTAAGGAAATTGTAGGAAGTTTTTTTACATTTCCATCAATTAAACCTAATCCTTTGCTTGTTCCAAACTCTTCGCTGCTATCAAAAAATAATTGTAAACCTAGACAGATACCAAGAAGAGGTATTTTTTTATCTCTGGTTTTCATTAAAGTTTCAGTTAATTTATTTTTCTCTAAATTATCCATAACTTTTTTAAAAGCACCAACGCCTGGAAAAAAAATTTTATCTGCTGACAAAATTTTGTTAGAATTAGTTGTGACCTCAACATTATTGTCAAAAATTTCTACAGCCCTTTTTAAACTAAGAATGTTGCTACTACCGGTATCTACTATAATAATTTTACTCAAGTAATTTCTCTCCTTGCTTTATCTGGAGGTCCCAGAAGGATTTGAACCCTCAACCTTCTCGTCCGTAGCGAGACGCTCTGATCCAATTGAGCTATGGGACCACAATTTATTGAAGTATCAAAGAAATTACCAACTTTAAAGGCTTTTTATATGGCATTGATATAAGTTAAAATAGAATGTAATTAGTCTATTCATGTCTGAAAAAAAATCAGTAGTAATTACATCGGCAGTCAGAACGGCCATCGGTTCTTTAGGGGGAACTCTGAGGAATATACCAGCATATAAATTGGGCTCTTCTGTAATCTCTAGTGCAATTAAAAAATCTAATTTAAAACCCTCGGAAATTGACGAAGTTATAATGGGGCATGTATTAACTGGTGGGGCTGGACAGAATCCAGCTCGACAAGCTGCTATCGAATCTAAATTACCAAAAGAAATTCCTTCATATGTTGTAAACCAAGTTTGTGGTTCAGGTTTAAGATCTATAGCTTCTGGTTATCATTCTATACTTTCTAATAATTCAAATATTGTAATTGCAGGTGGTCAGGAAAGTATGTCACAAGCTCCTCACGTAGTTCATCTAAGAAATGGAAAAAAATTAGGAGATACAGAACTGGTCGACTCTATGATTAAGGATGGCCTTTGGGATGCATTTAATGGTTACCACATGGGGATCACAGCAGAAAATGTAGCTCAGCAATTTCAGGTAACAAGAAAAGATCAGGATAAATTTGCTTTTGACTCGCAGTCAAAGGCATTAAAGGCTCAAAAGGAAAATAAATTTGATGATGAAATAGTGCCTTATGAAATTGAACTTAAAAAAGGTAATACTACTTTTAATAAAGATGAGCACCCAAGAGCTACTACATCGTTAGATACTTTAAGTAGGTTAAGGGGAGCATTTAAAAAAGATGGAACTGTAACTGCTGGTAATGCATCAGGTATTAATGATGGTGCAGCAGCTGTTATTTTAATGTCAAAGGAGGAGGCAGAAAAAAGAGGATTAAAACCTCTGGCAGAAATTAAATCATGGGCATCATGTGGAGTAGACCCATCAATTATGGGAACAGGACCTATACCGTCTTCAAAAAAAGCTTTGGAAATAGCTGGATGGTCTTCAAAAGATTTGGACCTAATAGAAGCCAATGAAGCTTTTGCGGCTCAAAGCTGTGCTGTTGTAAAGGAACTTTCACTTCCAATGGAAAAGGTAAATGTAAACGGTGGTTCAATTGCTCTTGGCCATCCAATTGGTGCTTCGGGCACAAGAATTTTTGTCACACTAATTCATGAAATGTTAAAAAGAGATTCCAAAAAGGGTCTAGCTACGCTATGTATTGGGGGAGGCATGGGCGTTGCTATGTGTATTGAACGAAAATGAAATTATCTAAACCAAGAAAAAAACTAAAAAATAGAGCAATCAGTAAAGTACCATTTACTGTAAGAGGATATCAGTATTACTATGGAGCAATAATTTTAGTAGTTCTATTAATTGGTTTTAGCCAAGTATTTTCTTAATAAAATTTTCTGAATTAATACCTGAGAGTTTATATCGGGTCTTTTCTTTTTAAATATAAGTCTTAAAAGTTGCATAAAACATATTGCAAAATCCAAGTGTCAAAAAAGCGGATAAATTGTGTCAAAAATTGTGTATAATAAATGAATGGCTAAGAATATATCTGTTCCTGATATAGGTGATTTTAAAGATGTTGAAATAATCGAAGTACTTGTAAAACCTGGTGACCAAGTAAAAAAAAATGATCCAATTGTTACTTTAGAGAGCGACAAATCAAGTGTCGAGGTACCCTCCCCAATTGAAGGTAAGATTTCTGAATTAAAAGTAAAAATTGGAGATAAGGTTTCTGAAGGAAGTATTCTTGCTACTTTAGAAGGTAGAAATGAAGAGAAAGATGAAATTGCCTCTCCAAAAAAAGAAATTAAAGAACCCAAAAAAGAAATAGTTCAACACACAGAAAAAACAAATGGGCTTACGAATGGTAAAGAAACAACTTATGCTCAACCAATTTCTAAAGATGATATAGATCCTGCGGAAACACAAGAATGGTTAGACTCGCTTAGGGCTGTAGTAAAGTCAGACGGATCCTCTAGAGCTGGTTATCTACTAAAGAAAGTAATTGATGAAGCATATACTCAAGGATTAACTTTGCCTGATACAAGAACTACACCTTATATTAATACTATACCAGCAACAGCTGACGTCAGATCTCCGGGAGATCAAAATTTAGAAAGAAAAATAAGAGCTTACATAAGATGGAATGCAGCTGCCATGGTTGTTAAAGCTAACAAAAAAAATCCAGAGTTAGGTGGTCATATTGGTACTTTTGCATCTGCAGCAACATTGTATGACGTCGGTATGAACCATTTTTGGAGAGCAAAAAATAATAAGTTCGGGGGAGATTTGGTATATTTCCAAGGCCATAGCGCACCAGGTATGTATGCAAGAGCTTTTTTAGAAGGAAGAATTTCGGAAAAACAATTAGATAAATTTAGACAAGAAGTTGAAAAGGGTGGATTGTCTTCTTACCCACACCCATGGTTGATGCCAAAATTTTGGCAGTTCCCAACTGTATCTATGGGACTTGGACCAATGATGGCAATTTATCAAGCAAGGTTTACTAAGTATTTAATTAACAGAGGTCTTTTAAAAGATCAGGACAGAAAAATTTGGTGTCATTTGGGTGATGGTGAAATGGATGAACCTGAAAGTTTTGGTGCAGTCGGACTAGCAGCAAGAGAGAAACTTGATAATTTAATTTTTGTTATTAATTGTAACCTTCAAAGATTAGATGGCCCTGTAAGAGGTAATGGAAAAATTATTCAAGAACTTGAAGGAAGATTTAGAGGGTCAGGTTGGAATGTAATTAAAGTAATTTGGGGATCTTACTGGGATCAGCTTTTGTCCAAAGACAAAACTGGTTTACTGGTTAAAAGAATGACTGAAGCAGTTGATGGTGAATATCAGGCATTCAAAGCAAAAGGTGGTGCTTACGTAAGAGAGAAATTTTTTGGTAAATATCCCGAATTAAAAGACTTGGTGGCAAATATGACTGATGCGGACATTTGGAAACTAAATAGAGGCGGACATGATCCTCATAAAGTTTACTCGGCTTATCATGCTGCTGTTCAATGCAAAGGTAAGCCAACTGTCATAATAGCTAAAACAATTAAAGGTTATGGAATGGGTAAATCTGGTGAGAGTATAAATACAACACACCAACAAAAGAAATTAGACGAGGAAGATTTATTATTTTATAGAGATAGATTTAATGTGCCGCTTACTGATAAACAGGTTAAAAATATTGAATATTACAAACCACCAGAAAATTCACCAGAAATAAAGTATTTAAAAAATTGTAGAGTTAAGCTTGGTGGACACATTCCTGAGAGAACTACTTTTGCTAAACCTGTTAAAACACCCCCACAAGACATCTTTGAAAGTTTTATGAAGTCCACGGGTGATAAGGAAATGTCAACTACCATGGCCCTTGTAAGAATGCTTGCGAATTTACTTAGAGATAAAAATGTTGCTCCAAGACTAGTGCCAATCATTGCAGATGAAGCAAGAACTTTTGGTATGGAAGGTTTTTTTCAAAAAATTGGTATCTATGCGCATGAAGGTCAAAAGTATGAACCTGTGGACTCTGAGCAATTAAGTTCTTACAGAGAAGATAAAAGTGGCCAAGTTTTACAAGAAGGTATTACAGAGGCAGGAGCAATGTCATCATGGATTGCAGCTGGAACTTCTTACACAAATCATGATTTAGAAATGGTTCCCATTTATTTATTTTATTCAATGTTTGGTTTTCAAAGAATTGGAGACTTAGCATGGGCTGCTGCAGATTCTCAGACCAGAGGTTTTTTGATTGGAGCAACATCCGGAAAAACAACTTTAGCAGGAGAAGGTTTGCAGCACCAAGATGGACATAGTCTTCTCATGGCATCTGCAATACCTAACTGCGTAAGTTATGACCCTACTTTTTCATATGAGATGGCGGTTATCTTTAGAGATGGACTTAAGAGGATGCATGAAAAAAAAGAAAATATTTATTACTACATAACTGCAATGAATGAAAATTATACTCATCCAGAAAAACCTGCTGGTTCAGATCAAGGAATTTTGAAAGGGATGTATTTGTTTAAAAGTTATAAGGGAAAAGGAAAAGCAAAAGTACAGATGTTAGGATCTGGATCAATTTTAAGAGAAGTTATTAAAGCCGCTGAAACTTTATCAAAAGATTACGGAGTAGATTGTAATGTTTGGAGTGCTACTAGTTTCAATGAATTAAAGAAAGATGGTATGGAAGTTGAAAGAAGAAATTTATTAAATCCAAAAGAGAAACCTAAGAAAAGTTATGTACAAAAATGTTTAGATTCTCAAGAGGGGATTATATTTGCAGCATCAGATTATATAAGATCACATACAGACCAAATAAGACCATATCTTAATAAACCATTCTATACATTGGGAACTGATGGTTTTGGAAGAAGTGATACAAGAAAGGAATTAAGAAAATTTTTTGAAGTTGATAAAAAGCATATTGTTACATACACTTTAAGTGCATTAGCAAAAGAACAATTGATGGCTTCAGAACATGCAGAAAAAGCAATTAAAAAATACAATATTGATCAAACAAAAGTTTTTCCAACAAAATTATAGTGTTTAATGCCTGAAAAAAAAATATTAGTTCCAAATATCGGAGATTTTAAAAATGTTGAAGTGATTGAGGTATTAGTTAAGTCAGGAGAACAGATAAAAAAAAATGATCCCTTAATTACTTTGGAAAGTGATAAATCAAGTGTAGAAGTTCCTGCAACTGATGAAGGAAAAATCAATAAGATTATTGTTAAAGTTGGTGACAAAGTTTCAGAAGGAAGTGAAATATTATCGTTAGATTCTGTAAGTAAAAAGGAAGAAAGTAAAAAAGCAGTTGAGATAAAAGAAAATATTCCTGAAAAGAAAATAGTAACTGAAACTCCAAAAGAAATAGCTCCTGTAGTAAAAAAATTGAGTAAAGACGGTGTATCATCTGCAAGTCCGAAGGTAAGAAAATTTGCAAGAGAATTAGGTGCTGATATTGTTCAGATACCTGGATCACAAAGAGCTGGTAGAGTAACTGAAGATGATGTGAAAAAATTTGTAAGATCTCAGGTATCAGTTAATGAAGGAAAGGTTGAAAAGAAAGTTTACAAGGATGAGTATCCTCATGAAGCATTCGGAGAAATAGAAAAAAAAGACCTTCCTAGAGTGAAAAAGTTATCAGGACCTCAACTTGTTAGATCATGGACTGAGATCCCTCACGTTACTCAACATGATGAGATAGATATAACTGAAATGGAACAGTTTAGAACAACTTTAATTGATAACTATACTGGTGAAAGGATCAGAATAAGTCCTTTAGCATTTATAACTAGAGCTGTAGTTAATGCATTAAAAGAATATCCTAATTTTAATTCATCTATAGATACTGTTACTAACAAATTAATATTTAAAAAATATTATCATGTTGGTTTTGCCGTAGATACACCGCATGGTTTGATGGTTCCAAAAATGAGAAATGTCGATCAAATGGGTTTAAAAGAAATTTATGAAGAACTTAAAAGAGTAAGTAAATTATGTAAGGAGCTAAAAATTGATAAAAAAGAATTCTTTGGTGGTTCGATGACAATATCAAGCCTTGGCGGTATCGGAGGAAATTTTTTCACACCAATTATAAATCCTCCTGAGGTAGCAATTCTAGGAGTGGGAAAAACATTTGAAAAAGTGAAGAAAGTAAACGGTCAGTTTATCGAAAGAAAAATATTACCAATCTCTTTGTCATATGACCATAGAGTTATAGATGGTGCTGAAGGTGCAAGATTTTGTGTCCATTTATCTAAAAGCTTAGGTAAAGATTTTGCATTCAAGTTAGCTGTCTAAATGAATAAAAAAATATTTTCGCTAATTTGCGCAGTCTCTTGTTCATTAATTTGGGGAACAGCATTTGTTGCTCAAGATATGGGTATGGACTATATAGGACCTTATACATTTTCTGCTGTCAGATTATTGTTAGGATTTTTCACCCTATTACCTTTTTTTTTTATTTTTGAATTTAAAAAAGTCAAAGAGACAAAATTAAGTTTTGAAAAAATATTTATTTATCTTTTTTTTCTTGGTTTTTTCTTAGCAGGTGGAAATATTTTTCAACAGGTTTCTCTTTTGTATACCGATGTTGCTAATTCAGCAGTTTTTACAGTTTTGTATGTAGTGATCGTTCCTATAATAGCCTACTTTCTTTTCTCAAAAAAAATTCATAATTCTGTTTGGCCTTCAGTTTTGATGTGCTTAGTCGGAGGTTTATTTTTAAGTGAACTTGGAAATCTACGAGTGAGATTTGGTGACTCTTTAGTTGTAGTAGGTGCTTTTTTTTGGGCCTTCCACATAGTATTTATATCTAAATTTCTAAAGATTTTTAATTACCCAATCACAATTGCAACTTTTCAATGTTTAAGTGCCTCATTAATCTCCTTTATACCGGCTTTCTCCTTTGAATTTATTTCGCTAAAACTTATATCAATGGAGACTACTGAATTAATTTATGCGGGAGTGTTATCAAGTGGAATAGCTTTTATGTTACAAGTTTTTGGGCAGCAAAATCTTTCCCCTGCACCTGTAGCTATTATTTTTTCTCTAGAGGGTGTTTTTGGATCCATTGCAGCCTGGATAGTCTTAAATCAATATTTAAATGAATTTAAAATATTTGGAATAATAATAATATTATCAGCAGTTATTTTCTCACAACTTGCTCCGATGTATGGTAAAAGAAAATATGGACGAAACTAATTCAGGTTATGCAAAGCATGTTGGCGGACTTAAGGGTAAAAAAATTGATAGCACTCTTTTTGAATACGAAACTGAAGTAAAGGAAATACACCTTAACACAGCTGGTATGGCACACGGTGGGTTCCTTACGTTTATAGCTGACACTGGTATGGGCAATGCTGCGCATCAAGTTGCTGGTAATAAAAGATGTGTAACAATTTCTTTAGAAATGAAATTTATATCTGCGGGTAAATTAGGTGACAAACTTATTGCCAAAGTAAAAGTTCAAAAGAAAACTAATACTTTAGTATTCTTAACTTGTGAGATTATTAACTCGCAAGGTGTAGTAGCTGTTACCTCGGGTGTGTGGAAAATTTTGAAAGTTGATAAATAAATCAATTCGCTTTAGTTCTTCTATAATTAAAATACCCAAAAATAAATAATAATGTTAGTGAAAATGGATAAATGATTGCTTTGTTGGGTCTGTCTAAGTTTTCGATTTTAAATTCACTGATTACATCTCCTGTTTCCATTCCCATTTTTTTTGCTATTCCATTCCATTTTAAATTATCAATTGTAATCCTGCCATCGATATTTTTTAAAGTTATACCCGCATCTTCTAAAGAGTAGTGATTTTCAAAACTTTTTTTATCTATCACAAAAAGTCTATACCGATCACCATACTCTGTTCTTCTAGTTACTTTAATATGCACATTCCTATTCGGTTCAAACTGGATCAAACTAATTCGTTCAGCATTGAGCTGTTTGCTTTCAAATTTTGGAGAAAATTTATCTAAAATATATCCTGGTCTAAATAATGACATAGCAATTACAATAAAAATAATAATTTCGTACCATCTGAGTTTGTTTATAAACCAACCTTGTGTTGCTGAGGTGAACACTAAAATTGCTACCAGAGAAGTTGAGACAACTAAAAATCCATGCCACAAACTTTCTATACCGATTAATAATAATTCATTATTAAATATAAAAACAATCGGAAGTATTCCAGTTCTTAAACTGTACCAAAAAGCTTGTATTCCAGTTTTGATCGGGTCTGCTCTTGAAATTGCTGCTGCTGCATAAGATGCCAAACCAACAGGGGGTGTGACATCGGCCATTAATCCATAATAAAAAACATACAAATGAATTGCGATTAGTGGAAAAATATAACCAGAAGCGTTTCCTACTTCTACAACTACCTGCGCCATCAAAGCGGCAACTACTAAATAGTTTGCAGTTGTTGGTAAACCCATTCCCAAGATAATACAAAGTAAGGCAGTGAGTACTAATAAAGTTATTATATTCCCACCAGATATAGCTTCTACTATAACTATTAAGTTGTTGCTCAACCCAGTTGAAGCTACTGACCCGACTATTATTCCTGCAGTTGCTATCGCGATCGCAACGCTGATCATATTGATTGCTCCTTTTTCAAGACCGCCTACAACTTTGTTAAAACCTACTTTAACAGCATTAGATAAACTAAGATCATTTTTCTTTGCATCTAATAATTCTTTTACAAAAATTATTACCATTAATGATAATATTGAATAAAATACGGATGAAGCAGCTGTCCATCTTTCAACTAATAGCAAATAAATAAGAATAAAAATTGGAATTAGAAAGTGAATTCCTCCTAAAAAAGTTTTTCCCAATTTAGGTATTTCACTTTCAGGTAATCCTTTAATATTTAATTTCACGGATTCTAAATGTGAAATATAAAATAAAGCAATGTAGGAAATAACCGCCGGTAAAAACGCATGAGTAATAACAGTAAAATATGATATGCCTAAAAGTTCTGCCATAACAAAAGCTGCAGCCCCCATAATTGGTGGCATAATCTGTCCATTTACAGAAGCAGCTACTTCAACAGCTCCAGCCTTGACTGGCGGTAAACCAGTTTTTTTCATAATTGGTATTGTGAATGTTCCTGTAGTTACAGTATTTGCAACAGACGAACCAGAAATCAAACCGGTTAATCCTGAAGCTAAAATTGCTGCTTTTGCCGGACCGCCTCTCATTTTTCCAACTAAAGCAAATGCTAAATTTAAAAAATATTTTCCACCTCCAGCAACATCTAAAATTGCGCCAAATAATACAAATAGAAATATAAAACTGACTGAGACACTTATTGGTATCCCAAATATTGCCTCTCCTCCAAACCAATGATAACCTACTAATCTCGTCAGAGATAATCCTTGATGCGAAATAAGATCTGGCATTGATTGTCCAAATACTGAAAAAAATAAAAAAATTAATGCAATAACTACTAATGGAGTTCCAATGGCTCTTCGTGTGGCCTCTAACAAAAGAATAATTCCTAAAGATCCCAGTATAACTTCATAAGGTATAGCAAAACCAAATAAATTTGTTTTGGCCATTATTCCTTGTCGATAAACTAAGCCTTCATAATCAAAGAATATATATAATGTTGCAACTAAACCTATAATTACTAAGAAAATATCAAATATAGATATTGGTTTGTCTCTTCTTTTCTTAAGACCTGGATACGCTAAAAAACATAAAACTAATCCAAATGCAAGATGGACTGACCGTGCTGGTACATCAATTATCTTTCCGAAATCTAATATGAATGGTAACGGAGATGCATACCAAAGCTGAAATAATGACCACGAAATTGCAATCGTAGCAACAAGTTTTAAATTCCAATTTTTTAATTTTCTTCTCGAACCACCTTCTTCATCAAATCTTTCAAAAAAATTTGGTTTGTCTGGATCTGGTGCTGAACTCATTATGAGACAATAAAAAAAAAGGCCCAGTTAATCAACTGGGCCTTTTTAATAAATAGCTTACATTAAGCCTTTTTCTTTATAATATTTAACTGCTCCTGGGTGTAATGGCGCAGATAAACCATCTACGATCATTTTCTTTGGATCTAGATTAGCAAATGCAGGGTGTTGTTTTTTGAAGTCATCAAGATTTTCAAAAACAGCTTTTACAACTGCATATACTAAGTCTTCTGGCACTGCTTCGCTTGTTACAACTGAAGCCATAACACCGAAAGTAGTTACATCTTTTTTAGAAGTTTTGTAAGTACCTTTTGGAATTGTTGCAAATGCATAAAATGGGTTGTCAGCAACTAATTTTTTTACAGGGTCTGTATCTAAATTAATGATACTCGCGCCACATCCATCAGTTGATTGAGCAACACCTGCGTTTGGAACACCAACGGTATATCCAAATGCATCAATTTTTTTATCACAAAGTGCACCTGATTGTTCTGAAGAAGTAAGTTCAGATGTTGATCCAAAATAACCAGTATCAACTCCATGAGCTTCCATTAAAACTTCAAAAGTTCCTCTTTGACCAGATCCCGGGTTTCCAATATTAACTTTTTTTCCCTTTAAACTATTCCAGTCTTTTATTTTAGAACCTTTTCTAGTAATTATTTGAAATGGCTCAGGGTGAGCTGAAAAAACAGCTCTTAAACCATTAAAAGGTTTTACTTTATCAGGTCGAGTTCCATTATACGCGTGATACTGCCAGTCTGATTGTGCAACACCAAACTGAAGTTCACCTTGCATGATTTGACCTATATTATAAGTCGAACCACCTGTGGAAGGAGCTGAACAACGTAATGCCTTATCTGTCCCCTTTTTTCTTCCATGTTCTGCAGATTGAATTTTTGCTACCATTTTGCATATAGCATTACCAACCTGGAAATAAACCCCAGTCGGTCCACCTGTTCCTATTGAAAAGAATTCAGCAGATTTTGCTATAGTTGTAAGAGGCAAACTGATCGCAAATAAAAACAACGCTCCAGAGATTGTTGAGATTATTTTTTTCATAATCTTCCTCCTTAATTATAATTAAATTAAGAAAATGTTATCAATTCAAAATGAAACATGTAAGGGTAAAAGCTTAAATTGGACAGATTATACAATCAAATTATCAAAGGTTTTTATGCCACTCAGCTAGTTTTTTTGTTCCCTCAACAACATTTGGAGCATACTTTTTTATTATATCATCATCTAGTTCTTTACTACCACTGATATTTTTTAAAAATAAATCTCCATCAAAATCAGTAAAGCTTAATCTTGTAAGCATTTTATCATTTTTAAATCCAAAATCTGATCCAGGTAATAAAGCCACTCCGGATTTTGAAAGAATATCATCACACATTTCACTTGATGTCTTAAACTTTGAATTCAAAAATTCAGGCATTAAATAAAATCCACCTTGAGGTGGATTAATTAGTACTTTGTTTGATTTTAAATTATTATAAACATAGTTACCTACACTTTTTAAAATATGTGTAGTTTTTGCTTTGTAGTCATCATAGTTACCTTGATATGCTTCTACTGCAGCATATTGCACAGGACTATTAACAGTAGAATAAGATTCGCTTGCTAGAGTTTTTAAAGCATTAATAAATTCTTTATTTCCGTTTGGTGAAGCAAAAAAACCTAACCTCCAACCACCAGCCCCACACCACTTACTTAGTCCACCACTTATAAATGTTCCTTCTGGGTAAAACTTAGATATTGATAAATAATTTCGGTCAAAAGTTAAATCTGTATAAATTTCATCTGATAGAATTTTAATTTTGTATTCTTTTGCCACCTTTGCGATTTCCTTTAAGTTATTACAAACAGTGCCCGAAGGGTTATTTGGAGAATTAATAATTAAAATTATATTTTTATTTTCAATAGATTTGATTTTTTTTTCTATATCTTCTGCAGTTGGAAACCAATTGTTATCTCTTGAGGTCTGAAGCCAATGTACTTTGTTCTCAGCTATTTGTGCTTGAGGCTCATAAGATACCCAACTAGGAGCTGGTAAAATTATTTCACCGTTAAATGCCACATGCATTAGCAACATTGCTTCTTTGGATCCTGGTGTTATAATAATGTTGTCTTTATCGTACTCTATACCAGTCTTGCTTAATAATGATTTTGATATTGCCACTCTAAGTTCTTTTAGTCCTTGCATAGGCAAATAATCTTTTTTACCGGCATTCTCTTTTAATGTTGATACTATTTTTTCTGGAATTGGAAATGGTGATTGACCAAAACCAAAATTATAAATTTTATTTCCCTGTTTTAATAATTTTTTTGCTTTTTCGTTTATAGCTAGTGTAGCGGAGGGTTTAAGTCCTCTAATATTTTTTTTTATAAAATCGTCCACAATTAAATAACTTACTACAGATTAAATTTATTAAAATAGAACGTTTGACAAAGTGATTCGGTCATGATTTAATCATCTTTTGTTCTCAGTGCTGATCTATATATAGTATTTAAAAAAAAATATAACACTAAAAAATGAAATCTCAGCTAAATGAAATAATTGCAGTTTTGGGTCCCACAAACACAGGCAAAACACATATGGCGATAGAAAAAATGCTTGAGTTCAATTCTGGAATTTTTGGTTTTCCATTAAGACTTCTTGCAAGAGAAGTGTATGACAAATGTGCAAAAAAAATTGGTTCAAAAAAAGTAGCCTTAATTACGGGTGAAGAAAAAATTATACCAAATACAGCGCAATATTTTATTTGCACAGTTGAGGCTATGCCAAAAGATAAAGTGGTTGATTTTATTGCTGTTGATGAAATTCAAATGTGTGGTGATAGAGAAAGAGGACATATCTTTACGGATAGGCTTTTAAACTTTAGGGGAGAAGTTTTAACAATGTTTCTTGGTTCACAAGTTATGAAAAATATTATTTCTAGAATCATACCTGAAACGCGTTTTGTTGAACAACAACGTTTTTCAAAACTTTCTTATAATGGGCATAAAAAAATCTCAAGATTAGATAGAAAATCTGCGCTTATAGCTTTTTCAGTAGAGGAAGTTTATGCAATCGCTGAATTAGTCAGGAGACAAAAAGGCGGGGCTGCGGTAATAATGGGTTCTTTGAGTCCTAAAACAAGAAATTCACAAGTTGATATTTACCAAGCTGGCGATGTTGACTATTTGGTCGCCACAGATGCCATTGGAATGGGTCTAAACATGGATATTGAACAAGTAAGCTTTTCTAGTCTAAAGAAATTTGATGGAAAAAAAACAAGACGTTTGCGAACAACAGAAATTTCTCAAATAGCTGGACGAGCCGGAAGATACAAAGTTGATGGATCATTTGGAGTAACTGGGGGATGCGAAAATCTTCAATCTGATGAAATTGAAAGAATAGAAAATCATATACTTGATGAAATTAAGTTTTTATTTTGGAGAAATTCTGATTTAAATTTTAAAAGTGCAGAAGATTTGGTTCAATCTCTTGAAAAAAAACCATCGAGTAAGAACTTTTTGAAAATTTCAGAGTCACTAGATGAAAATGTTTTGAAATACCTAGTAAGAGACAAAAAAATAAAATTTTCAAATGACAAACTTGAGTTACTATGGGATTGTTGTCAAATTCCAGACTTTCAAAAAAAAGCTTTTACTCATATTGATGTGGTCAGTAAAGTTTTTAATTTTTTAAATTCTGGTAAAAACAAAATTCCAAATGAATATATGAAAAACCAATTGAAAGGCCTCGAAAACTATCGGGGTAATATAGATATGATTTCCAATAAAATTTCTAACGTCAGAACCTGGTCTTACGTAGCAAATAAAAAACACTGGGTAGAAAATGCTGATTACTGGATACAAATGAGTAAAAATATTGAAGATAGCTTATCAGATAAATTGCACAATGAAATTACCAAAAGTTTTATTGATAAGAGAATAAGTGTTTTATCTAGAGGTTTGAAACAAGATATTAAGCTAAATACAGAAATTAATATCAAAGATGAATTAATAATAGACGGTCAATTAATTGGAAGATTAAAAGGTTTAAAATTAAATTTAGAATTTACCTCGGGTACACTGGACACAGATGTAAAATCTTTAAAGAAAGCTGCAAGACAGGGTATTTCCGAGGAGCTAGTCAAAAGAGTGAAAGAAATTATTAAAAATAAAGAAATACACTTTGGGCTTAATTATAAAATAATATGGAAAGACAATCCAATTGCGAAAATTAGAAAAGGTAACAATTATTTACATCCTGAAATAGATATAATTGCAGACGAAAATTTAACAATTAACTCGAAAGATGAATTGTTATTTTTTTTGAATACATGGTTAAAAAAATATATTGAAGAGGAACTCGAAGATTTAATAAATTTAACAAAAAGTGAAAATAAAAATAAGTATTTAAGAGCATTATCTTTTCAGCTGTATGAAAATAATGGGGTACTAAAAAGAAGAGATGTTGAAGAGGTTGTTAAAGCTATTTCAAAGGAGGATAGGAAGCAGTTTAGAAAACTTGGAATAAAAATTGGTAGATATCATATTTTTTTACCAAAAATGCTTAAACCAAAAGCTGTGGCTTTGAGAATTTTGCTATGGAAGTTTTATAATAAAATTAACGAAAATAATGAAATTCCAAAATCTGGATTAAATTTTTTAACTGATAACCAAAATAAATTAGATAAAAATTTTCTACTTTTATGCGGATTTGAAAATTTTGGTAATTACTATATAAGAGTTGATATTTTGGAAAAATTATTTCTCAAAATTATAGATAGTACGAAAAATGGTAAGTTTAAAATTAGTTCTGAAATGATGAACCTTTTGGGATGTTCAAAAGAAAATTTTTATAAAGTTATGGAATTAATGGATTATAAACGCGAAAAAAAAGATGAAGATTTATTTTATTATAAGGGATCAAGAAAAATTAATAAAATTAAATTTTTTAAAAAGAAAAATAATCCATTTCAAAAACTGTCATCTCTTAATTTAAAATAATGATTAAATTATCAAATAATAAAGATAAACAAAATATAGAATTAACTAAAATAGTTTCGTTATTAATACATGCAGCAAAAATAGATGAAAATTATACTGATAAAGAGAAAGATTTAATAAATAATTTTATTAATAAGTTTTCAGAAGAAAATTCTCAAAATAAAACTTCTAGTGAAATTTTTGAAGAAGCTGAAAAACAAGAGAAAGATTCAAATCATATTTTGGAATTTACTAGAGAAATAAAAAAAATGGATATGAAAATTAGAATTCTTGTTTTAGAGACTCTTTGGGAAATTGTTTTGTCTGATAAAAAATCTGGAATATATGAAAGTAATTTAATTAGAAGAATTTGTGGTTTGCTTTATATCTCAGATAAAATAAGTGGTGAAGTAAAATTGAGTATTATAGAAAAAAATAAATAATGACATATTTTGTAAAAGATGAATGTATTAAATGTAAGCTAATGGATTGCGTTGAAGTTTGTCCTGTAGATTGTTTTTATGAAGGAGAAAATATGTTAGTAATTGATCCTGACGAGTGTATAGATTGCGGAGTATGTGAACCTGAATGCCCTGTAGAAGCAATTGTTCCAGATACAACATATGAAAAAGATGATAAGATTATGTGGTTAGATTTGAATAAAAAATATTCTAAAGAATGGCCAAATATTACTAAGAAAAAAGATCCACCTAAAGACTGGAAAAAATATGAGACTGAAAAAGATAAATATAAAAAATATTTTTCAAAAAAACCAGGAGAATAAAATGGGTAGAAAAAAGAAGAAAAAAAAGATTAAAACCGTAAAAAAGAAAATAGAGAAAAAAGTAAGTTTAACAGTTAAGTCTTCTTCTGCGGACCAAAAGGTAGAAATAAAAAAAATCAAAAGGCAACCTACAGAAAAGAAAATTTACAATATTAATGATTTTGTGGTTTATCCTAAAGACGGAGTGGGTAAAATTGTTAGTGTTGAAAAGGCACTAATAGGTGGAATTGAAAGTCAGAATTACAAAATTGAAATATTTAAAGATAAATTAACTCTACAATTGCCAATAAATAAACAATCCCTTTTGAGACCAATTTGTTCAACGCACCAAATAAACAAATGTATTTCTATTCTTAAAACTAAACCAAAAGTAAAAAGAACAATGTGGAGCAGGAGAGCGCAAGAATATGAGCAAAAAATTAATTCAGGTAAAATTTATGAATTAGCTGAAGTAGTACGAGATCTAAACAAAAATACAAACACTATTGCAGATCAATCTTACAGTGAGAGACTATTGTTCGAAAAAGCGTATGACAGACTAGAAAGTGAATTTGAAGTAGTTTTAAAAATTTCACAGGAGGATGTCAAAAAAAGAATGGACAAAGCCTTAGGTAGAGAAGAAAAAACACAAGAAATGCAGTAAAAAAAAAACGCTCTTTCCGTGAGATTTGGAAAGAGCGTTTTTTGAGAAAACTATTTATCTTCTTCTTCTTCTTTTTTTAGTCTTCTTTTTAGCTTTTTTCTTTTTTTTACGTCTTTTAGCCATCGTTATCTCCCTTTTTTTAAACAAATCGAAGTGATTCGTTTATTGATTTAACTTTAAGTTTTTTTGAATAGATGTCAAACATAAACTAGTTAATGTTTTTTTTGAAAAATAAAATAAAATATTTTTTTTTTTGTTATTTAAAATAACTTAATAAAAGCTAGTAAAATCAACGGTTATTTAATTGCTTCTATGATTTAAAAAATTAAAATTAAGAATAAAGATTTTCTAAATCTTGTTTATACTTTTCAATTATTTTTTTTCTTTTTAACTTAAGAGTTGGAGTCATTAAACCGTTTTCAATTGTAAATTCTTCCTCGATTAATTTAAACTTTTTAATTTTTTCTATAATTGATAACTTTTTATTATTATTTTCGATAATACTTCTTATAGTTGAATCATTTTTATCTTTTTTGTCTACAACAATTAGAGCAACAAGATAATTTTTTTTATCTCCATAAACTAAACATTGTTTTATTTTTTCTTCATTACAAATAGTATTTTCTATTTTACTGGGGGAAATATTATCTCCACCGTGATTTACAATTATATCTTTTTTTCTGTCAGTAATTTTCAAATAACCATTAGAATCAATCTCTCCAATATCGCCAGTATGTAACCAACCATTTTTTAATATTTCATTTGTTTCTTTTTCTTTATTCCAATATCCAAGCATAACATTTTCCCCTTTAACCAAAATTTCACCATCATCTGCTATTTTTACTTGATTTGTTTTAAAAGGAGGTCCTACAGTTTCAACTTTAATATGACCCGGCAAATTACAGCTTACAACTGGCGATGTTTCTGTTAATCCATATCCTTGTAAAGTTGGCAAACCGACCGCATTTAAAAATTCACCAACATTTTTATCAAGTGCACCACCTCCTGAAACAAAAGCCTGTAAATTTCCCCCAAACTGTTTTTGAATTTTTTTTCTCACTAAGATTTGACATAAAAAATTTGTTAGTTTTTCATAAAATATTAATTTCTCATTATTTAATGTTTTTTTTCCTAATTTAATCGTTTTATTAATTAGCGCTTTTTTAAGCCCAGATTGTTTATTTAAATTTACAGAAATTTTATTGTATAAATTTTGATAAAATCTCGGAACTGCTGTCATTATAGTGGGTTTTGCAATGGACATATTTGATAAAAGCTTTTCTAAGCTTTCTGCATAGAAAACTTTGGCCCCGAGTAATATTTGTATAAACTGAACAGCATGCTCATAAGAATGTGAAAGAGGTAACCAAGTTAAAAATACTGGGTCTCGTTTATTTACCAATGGTTTCAGTAAATCGTAAGCACCTTCGCAGTTGGCCAAGATACCTCCATGGCTTAAAATTACGCCTTTTGGATTGCCTGAAGTACCGGATGTATAGATTATACAGGCTGGTGTATTTCGTTTTAAATTTTTATTTATTTTTTTTTGGAAGTCCTTTTCATTTAGTATATCTGATATTAATAAGCTTTGGGTATCAATTTTTTCAAAAGAAATAATTTTTTTTACTTCGGGATTAATAAAATTTTTTATTTTTTTAAATTGATTTTGATTTGAAACAATAATTAAAGAAGGCTTACAATCGTTTAAAATATATTTATAATCGTTTTCAGAATAAGTTGTGAATATTGGAACTGATATTCCGCCGGCATTCATTATAGCAATATCAGAAACTAGCCAGTAAGGTCTATTCTCTGAAAGTATTAGACATCTGTCTCCATCATTTATTAAAGATTTTATTTTGTGAGAAAGTTTAAAAATTCTATTTGTAATATCTTCCCAATTGTAGGTTTGTTTGTCAGGTTTCAGCCATTTTAAGAATGGTTTTTTTCCTTCAATTTCTTCTGATTTTTTAAAGTATAACTCAACTAAGCTATTTATTTCTGATAATTTCATTATTTGGTGGGCGAAGAGAGACTCGAACTCTCAAGGTATTGCTACCATTGGATTTTGAGTCCAACGCGTCTACCAGTTCCACCATTCGCCCACACCCCCTAATTTATCTTTGTACAAACATTATCTTTTGAATTAATTTACTTAGCAACATAAAAAATGATAAAAAAAATATACGATAAATGTGTGGCTTGGGCTGGACACAGATATGCAAAGCCTCTTTTAGCTTTTGAATCTTTTATTGAAAGTTCATTTTTCCCAATACCACCTGATGTAATGATAATTCCAATGGTAGTTGCAAAAAAAAATGAATTTCTTCGTATAGCATTAATAGCTACAATTTTTTCTGTATTAGGTGCACTTTTTGGATATTTAATTGGTTATGTTTTTTTTAATGAGATAGGCGTTAAAATATTTGAACTTTATGGATATGAAGATCCTAATTTCTTAAAAGATAAATTTTCTACAAAAGGTGGTTTTTTTTCTTGGTTAGGAATTCTTGTGACTGCTGGTTTTACTCCATTGCCCTTTAAACTTTTAACTATTTCGAGCGGCTTTATTCATTTTAATTTAATTTTTTTTATAGTAATTTGTGTTTTAACAAGAGGGTCGAGGTTTTTTTTAGTAGCATTTTTAACTTATAAATTTGGTCAAAAATTTGGGCCTTTCCTAGAAAAGGAAGGTGCTAAATGGTCAATTATTATAACTATTTTTGTTTTGGTTATAGCAGGTGGCTTTTATTTCTTATTAAAGTAAAGAATGAAAAAAAATTTTAACAAAATTTTACTAGCTATTTTAGGATTTTCAATACTATCAATTTTTTCTGCTTATTTTATTGAATACGTTTTAGGTCATAAACCTTGCAAACTTTGTTTATATCAAAGATATCCTTATTTTGTGTCAGTTTTTTTAATTCTTAATATTCTCGTTTTAAAAAAATATGTAAAATTAACTTTGTTAACTCTCGCTTTGGTGTCTTTTTTTGGATCAGCAATTGCCTTTTATCATTTTGGTATTGAAGAGGGTTTTTTCAATGAATCGCTGATTTGCGAAGCTAAAAATTTTGAAAATAATTTGAGTAAAGATGAGTTATTAAAAAGTCTTAGCGAAAATAATATAAGTTGTAAAACAGTCACTTTTAGAGTTTTTGGCCTATCGCTTGCTTCAATAAATACTGTTTTATCATTTATATTATTCAGTATATTTATTAAATTGTATAAAAATTATGAAAGAAACAAATAAAAAAACTTTAGAAGAAATTATAAGAGTTGATCATGCTGGGGAAAGAGGCGCCATTAAGATTTATGAGGGGCAGTTGCTTGCTTTAAATACTTTCAGAAAAGACGAAAAATTAAAAAAGTTAATTGAAGATATGAAGGAACATGAAAAAGAGCATTTTGAATATTTTGATAAAGAAATTCAAAAAAGGAATATTAAGCCAACAATATTTTTGCCTCTTTGGGATTTGCTGGGTGTAACACTTGGATTTGGCACAACATTGCTTGGTCCAAAAGCTGCTATGCTATGTACTGCTTCAGTTGAAGAAGTAATTTGCGATCATTACAAAGATCAATTGGATAGACTTGGTGATGATGAAAAAGAATTAAAAAAATCAATAAAAAAATTCAGAGAAGACGAAGATGATCATAAAAATATTGCATATGATGAAGGAGCAACTAAATCTGGTCTTTACTCAGTGCTAGACAAAATAATTCAAAATACCTCTAAAATAGCTATTAAAGTTTCCGAGAAAATTTAATTAAGGTTCTAACTCAATATCCCAATATAAATAGTCCATCCAACTTTCATGTAAAAAATTTGGAGGAAAATTTCTTCCATTTTTATGAAGATCGTCAACAGTTGGGATAAATGGTTTTCTTTTTAACCTTAAATCACATTTGCTATAAAGTTTCCCACCTTTTTTAACATTACAAGTAGAACAAGCGGTAACAACATTCTGCCAGTCAGTTTTTCCTCCTTTGGATTTTGGGAGCAAATGGTCAAAGGTGAGATCTTTTTTATCACCACAATACTGACACGTAAATTTATCTCTAAGAAAAACATTGAAGCGTGTAAAATTTGGATTTTCAGATGGTTTTATAAAACTTTTTAACGCGATTACACTTGGCAATTCCATTTCAAATGATGGGCTCCTGACTTTCCTTTTATATCTTGATACAATACTCACTCTATTTAAAAAAACAGATTTAACCGCATCCTGCCAACACCACAATGAAAGTGGATAATAACTTAATGGTCTGAAATCAGCATTTAAAACCAGAGCTGGACATTTTTCCAATGGAATTTTTTCACTTGAACTAATTATCATTATTAATGCTAACTTATGGAAAAGAAATTATCAAGGTATAAATTTGTTACACTTTATCAAATTATATTATAAATTTTTTTTTAAAAATTCCAAGCCAATGCTCAAGCCTTCTGTGGGTATACGATGTTCACAATTTTGAAAAATTTTTGTATTTATTTTAATATTTTTATTAATAAAAAATTCTTTGGATGCTAAAAAATTATCTAACGGTACAACCTGATCAATATCACCATGCATCAAATAAATTTCTGGTTTTGAAGCTATATTTTTGTCTAAATGTTCTTGATTAATAATTTTTCCAGAATAACCAATCACACAACTAATCTTATCTTTTCTTTTAAGTGATGTTTGTAATGAAATCATGCAACCTTGACTAAATCCAACTAAAGCTATTTTATTTATATTAATTTTATTTTGTTGAATTACTTCATTTATGAATTTGTTTAATTTATTTTCTGCCACCAGTGATTTTGCAAGAGTTTCTTCAGGTGTTTGGTCCATTAAGTCAAACCATTGAAACCCGGAGGGATTAACTTTACATATTTCAGGTGCATCTGGACATAGAAATATAGTTTTGGGTAAAAAATTTTTCCAATAATTTGCGACAATAGAAATATCGTTACCGTCACCTCCATAACCATGACACAGAATAATAGCGCTTTCGGGTGACTCGATTGAATTAATAATTTTTGTATTTAAAGAATATTTCATTACCTGTAGACCTATATGAAATTATTAATCCATTCTATAAATTTTTTGTCCTCAAAATTAATATCTCCAATAATTCTAGCAAATTCATTTCCTTCTTTATTTAATAAAATGGTTGTAGGAACCCCTCTGAGCTTAAATTGTTTAGTTAACTCAAATTCTGGATCAAAATAAATTTTAAGATTTTTTAAATTCAAATCTTGATAAAATTTTCTAGTTTTGTCTTTATTGGGTTTTTCCAAATTAACCGGATAAATGAGGATATCTTTATTTAAATTACTAAAATTATCTAATGAGGGCATTTCTTTTCTGCAAGGATCACACCAAGTTGCCCAGAAATTTAATACCTTAATCTTGCCATCATTTTTATTAACTTCGATATCTTTAAGGTAAAAATCCTTAAATTTTACTTGAGAAACTTGTAATGGATTTTTATGAAGAACTATATTATTGAATGGTAATGGTTCAGCTGCAATTGAAAAATTGAATTTGAAAAAAACTAATAATATTAAAAACTTTAAAATATTCATATTTGAATAGGTTTAACATACAAAATGAGAAATAAAAATAAGACTGTTTGGTCAAATAGATTTGGAAAAACTAATTCTAAAAATTTTCAAAGAATTGGTGCTTCAATAAATATTGATAAAAGACTTTATAATGAGGATATTCAGGCATCGATTGTTCATACGCAAATGCTAATAAAGAAAAAAATAATTCCAAGAAACGATGGGATTAAAATAATCAAAGGATTAAAAAAAATTAAAACTGAAATCGATAAAAATAAGTTTAAATTCAAGGAGAAGTTTGAGGATATTCATCAAAATATTGAGAAGAGACTTTTTCAAATTATTGGTGACTCTGCAGGTTATTTGCATACAGCGAGATCTAGAAATGATCAAGTTGTAACAGATTTTAAAATATGGGTTAAAAAGGCTTCATTAGATATAAATGAAACCATTAATTTATTGATTAAATCTCTTTTAAAAAAAGCATCTAGAAATATTGATACTGTTATGCCTGGGTTCACCCATTTAAAGAATGCACAACCAATTTCTTTTGCTCATTATCTGCTCGCTTATATTGAAATGCTTTATAGGGACAAAAAAAGATTTAAAAATAATATAAGTTTAATTGATGAATGTCCTTTGGGATCTGCAGCTTTAGCTGGAACCTCATTCAATATTGACAGAAATTATACTGCTAAAAAACTTGGTTTCAGAAAACCTACTGGTAATTCTATTGACTCAGTTTCTGATAGAGATTTTGCAATAGATTTTTTGTCTGCATCCGCTACTTGTGCAATGCATTTATCTAGATTAGCTGAAGATTTTATAATATTTAATTCAGAAGCATTTAGTTTCATAGAATTCACAGACAAAGTTCTAACAGGTTCATCAATAATGCCACAAAAGAAGAATCCAGACCCTGCAGAATTAATAAGAGGAAGAACAGCAATAAATTATGGAAACTTAAATTCTATGCTTACAATCATGAAGGGTCTACCAATTTCTTATTATAAAGACTTACAAGACGATAAAGAGTTAGTTTTTGATAGTTTTGATACGTTAAAAGATAGTTTGTCGATGTCAATCGAGCTCATTGATAACTTAAATACTAAAAAAAATAATATGAGAAATATGGCGCAGAAAGGATATACAACTGCAACAGATTTTGCTGACTACTTGGCTCAGAAAAAAAATCTGCCTTTTAGAAAAGGTTATGTCATTTCATCAAAGTTAGTAAATTATGCTGAGAGAAAAAAAATAAGATTGGATCAACTTTCTACGAAAGAGATAAATAAATTTATTAAAAATACAGAAATAAATATTCCAAAAATATTTGATGTTGTAAATTCAATGAATTCAAAAACTTCATATGGCGGAACATCAACAAAAAATATAAAAAAAATGATTAAGAAGTATAAATCTTATTTGAATTAATGCGTAAAATAGTTTTGACATTATTAATATTCTTTTTCCTACAAGGTTGTGGAAAAAAGGGTAATCCGGAATACCAGGGAATGAGAATAGAACAAAATAACATATTAAATTTAAAAATATGAGTTTAAATTATAAAAGCCAAAACCTATTAATAAATAATACATCTGTAAAAAAAGTTGTAAGAGAAAATCCCACGCCTTTTTATCTTTACTCATATGAAAAAATTAGAAATAATTTTAACAATTTTTCTAATTACTTTAAAAAAGTAGATCCCCTAGTATGTTTTTCGGTTAAATCAAACTCTAATGTATTTATAATATCTGAACTTGGTAAATTAGGATCAGGTGCTGATGTGGTTTCAAAAGGTGAGCTAATGAAAGCATTAAAAGCTAAAATTAAACCAAACAGAATTGTTTTTTCTGGTGTGGGAAAAACTGAAAACGAACTTTTATATGCAATTAAGAAAAAAGTTTTGTTAATAAATATTGAGTCTGAGAGCGAGGCAATATTGATTAACAAATTGTCAAAAAAACTTAATTGTATTACTAATATTGGTATCAGAATAAATCCTGGCGTGGATGCAAAAACTATGTCTAAAATTACGACTGGTAAATTAGATAGTAAATTTGGTCTTATTAAATCTGATTTTTTAAAATTTTGTAAAAACTCAAAAAAATATAAAAATATAAAAATTAAAGCAATTAGTGTTCACATTGGAAGTCAAATAACTTCAATAGGTCCCTATAAAAAAACTTTGGATTTTTTATTAAAAACTATTAAATCAAGCGGAATAAGTTTTGAATTTGTAGATCTAGGTGGTGGATTTGGAATTCCATATAGTAAAAAGGATAAAATAATTGATATAAAAAATTATGCTAAATTAGTTGAAACATTTAAAAATAAACTCAACTGTAAAATTATTTTCGAACCTGGAAGATTTATAATAGGAAATACAGGAACACTAATATCAAAAGTTGTTTTTGTCAAAAAAAGTGGAAAAAAATATTTTATTATAATTGATGCGGGTATGAATGACTTTATGAGACCTGCGTTATATAATGCAAAACATGAAATTATTCCAGTTCTGAAATCAAAAAAAAGAATAAATGGAAATGTTGAATTTGTTGGACCGATTTGTGAGAGCTCAGATACTTTTCTCAAATACAATAACTTTACATCTATAAATGAAGGAAGTTTGGTTGCAATTACAAACGTTGGTGCTTATGGATCTACGCTTTCTTCCAATTATAATACCCGACCTTTAGCAGCTGAAATTATTATTAAAAAAGGTCAGATAAAAGTAATCAGAAAAAGACAAAAAATTTCTGAGATCATTTAATAAATGATATTTTTAAGGTCATTTTTTTTTAATATTTTCTTATACTTTGGAATAGCAAGTGCATGCGTGATTGCATTACCGCTTTTAGCAATGAGAGATAAGTATATGATTTGTGCTGCAAAAATTCTTTCAGATTATATAGTATTTTTAGTCAAAGTTTTTCTCAGTGTTACTATTGAATTCAGGGGCCTTGAAAACCTTAGTAAACGTGAAAAGTATTTTATTGCTTCAGCGCATCAATCAATGTTTGAAACTTTTGCTTTACAAACTGTTTTACCGGGTCCAATTTTTATATTAAAAAAAGAGTTAATGAGAATACCTTTGTTTGGATGGTGTTTAAAAAAAATCGGGGCAATAGATATTGTGAGGGATACAACAACAAAAGAAAATTTAAGTTTTTTTGATAAAATTTTAGATAGAACAAATAAAAGTAAAAGGCCATTATTAATTTTTCCGCAAGGCACAAGAGTTCCTTATAAAGAACGCCCTCCGTTTAAAAAAGGAGTTGGAAGAATATATAATAAGATAAAATTGCCATGTATTCCGGTAGCCTTAAACTCAGGCAAGGTTTGGCCAAAAAATAAATTTAATAAATATCCAGGCAAGATTATAATATCTTTTCTCAATCCTATAAATTCTGGTTTAGAGAGGGAAAAATTTATAAATAAACTTGAGACAGATATATATAATGAAATTGACTCTATAGATTAACTATTTTCTTCCAAAATCTGGTTTGTCAGTTTCTTGGCCAGCTTTAATTATTGATTTTCTCAATTCTTTAGATTTATTAAAAATTTCTAAAAGTTTTTTACTATCTTTATCAGTAATTACTTTTTTAAATTCATCTAAATTCTTGCTGAACTTATCTATAGCTTGAATTATTAAATCACTATTATCGATAAATATATCTCTCCACATTGTTGGGTCTGATGATGCTATTCTTGTAAAATCCCTTAAACCTCCAGCACTATATCTAATAATATCGTTTTGTATTTTTTCATCGAAGCCCATAACAGTTTTTACAATATTATATGCTACTACATGAGGTAAATGACTTGTTATAGACAAAATTTTATCGTGTTCCTCAGGGGACATTATTTTTACTCTGCTGCCCATTGTCTCCCAAAAAAGTGAAACTTTTTTAATATCTGACTCTTTTACATTTGTACCAGGGGTTATTATTGTCCACCTGTTTTCAAATAAATTTTCTTGACCTGCTGTGGGTCCGCTTTTTTCAGTTCCGGCAACTGGGTGTGATGGTATCCAATTTATATCATCCAATTTTGGCTTCGGTCCTTTTTTAACAGAGAACGTATCAGTTAAAATTGATCCATTTTTTAGACTTCCCTTAATTTCATTCATCACTAAACTAAAGCTGCTTGATGGGGTAGATATTAAAACTAAATCAGAATTTTTTACAGCGTCTACTGGACTTGAAACCATTTCGTCAGATAAATTATTTTTTTTTATGACTTCCATGACGGATTTATTATTATCGAATGTAATTATTTTTTTTATTGAACTTTTTTTCTTCAAGGCTTTAAATATTGATGAGCCTATTAAACCACAACCAATAATTGTTATTTGATCAAACATTGAAGATTTTTTTTAAAGTTAAAATTAATTTTTTATTTTCGTAACTGTTTCCTATCGTAACTCTTAAAGAATTTTTAATATTATAAACATCCATTTGTCTTACTAAAATTCCTGAATTCGCTAATTTATTAAATACTTGAGATGAGTTTAATTTTACGTAATTAAAATTAAAAAGAAAAAAATTTACATTTGTTTTATTTGTTGTAATTCCTATTTGATCAGCGACTTCAAATATTTTTTCCGCCCAAAAAGTATTGTGATCGATTGCCTTTTTTAACCATCTGCTATCTTGCACAGCTTGTGTGGCTGCAAAAAGAGCAGGTCTGCTGACATTAAATGGTGGTTTAATTTCATAAAGCTTCTTAATTATATTTTTTGAACCATAGCCCCAACCTATTCTTAAACCCGCTAAACCGTAGATTTTGGAGAAAGTTCTTGTCACTATTACGTTTTCGGATTTAGAGAATAAATCTATTCCTGATGAATAATTAGGATCATAAATATATTCGTAGTAAGCATCGTCTAAGACCAACAAAATATCACTCCTTAACTTTTTTCTTAATTTAATAATTTCAAATTTGTCTATGTATGTTCCAGTTGGATTATTAGGATTAGCTAAAAAAACAATTTTAGTTTTTTTGTTTACACAATTTAAAATCGAGTCGACTGAAGCTTTAAAATTTTCTTCTTTCGCATACCTCACTTTAGCCCCAAACATTCTGCTATATATTCTGTAAATTATAAAACTGTATTCTGGAACAATTACCTCGTCACCTTTGTTTAAAAAAAGTTTACAAACTAATTCAAAAATTTGATCAGATCCAGACCCGAGTATGATTCTCTCTTTTTTAAGATTAAATTTTTTTGCAAGAACTTTTCTGAAAAAGGTTCCATCTGAGTCCGGGTATCTAACAAATCCTTTGCCTATAGAGTTATATGATTTTACAGCCTTTGGACTTGGTCCTAAAGCTGACTCATTTGCTGAAAGCTTTATAGGGCTTCTTCTGCTTTTAAATAAACTAAGACCAGCAACATACTTCTCAGCTATGATTTTTCTTGGCTTGGGTAATTTCATAATATTTTAGATGTCTTATATTAAAAGCAACTTAATTTGTATAACGTAAATCAAAATATTTGAATAAATTGACATGTTTGTGGCGATTTAGTATACATTCGCCTAGCGCTGATTTAACCAAATTGCGAGCGCTGAGTAAATGCAGCTAAACAGGGATTTTTTTACCCAGTTTAGCTGGGTTTTTTTTTAGTGAAAACAAAATGACAAATATAAAAAAACTAAATATATCTAAATCTCTTTTGCTAGACTGTAAGCAAACAATCAAAGATTTTCCTTTAGCATACGAAACTTACGGAAAATTAAATGAAAACAAAGATAATGCTATTTTAGTTTTCCATGCTTTAACTGGTGATCAGTTTGTAACCGGATTAAATCCAATAACTAAAAAAGATGGCTGGTGGACAACAGCAGTTGGACCAGGCAAAGCAATAGATACAAATAAATATTTTGTGATTTGTGCAAATGTAATTGGAGGCTGCATGGGTTCATGGGGGCCTAAAGAAATAGACAAAAAAACTAATGAGCCATATGGTTTAAATTTTCCAGTTATTACAATCAGAGATATTGTTAGGTCTCAAGAAACTCTTTTAGAATATCTGGGTATAAAAAAACTTTTATGTGTAACGGGAGGATCGATGGGAGGTATGCAATCTTTACAATTTTGTGCAACTTTTCCGAACAGAACTTTTTCTGCAATGCCAATTGCATGTAGTACTAGTCATAGCGCTCAAAATATCGCTCTAAATGAATTAGCAAGACAAGCTGTAATGGCTGATCCAGTGTGGGACAAAGGAAAATATATAAAAAAAAATATTCAACCAAAAAATGGTTTAGCTGTAGCAAGAATGGTTGGCCACATTAGTTATTTGTCAGAAAAAGGAATGCAAGAAAAATTTGGTAGAAAACTTCAAGAAAGAGGGGATTATGACTTTAGTTTTAATGCAGATTTCCAAGTAGAAAGTTATTTGAGACACCAAGGATTTGCTTTTGTAGAGAGATTTGATGCTAATTCTATCTTGTATATTACAAGAGCAATGGATTATTTTGACCTTTCAAAACAATTTAAAGGTGGATTGACAGAAGCATTTAAAAATCAAAAAACCAAATTTCTAGTAATATCATTCTCATCAGACTGGCTTTACACAACTAAAGAAAATAAGGAGACTGTAATAGCCCTTAATGCGGCAGGAGCTGATGTTTCCTTTGCAGAAATTAAAACAGATAAAGGACATGACTCTTTTTTAGTAAATGAACCAGAGTTTTTAAAAACTATAAAAGGTTTTATAGACTCAATGCACTTAAAATTTAAAAATGAAAAAAGAATTTAAAGTAATAGCTGAGTTGCTCCCGAAGAATGTAAGAGTGTTAGATGTTGGTTGTGGAGATGGTTCTTTAATGGACCTTTTAATCAAAGAGAAAAATATAGAAGCTAGAGGATTAGAAATAAAAGAAGAATATGTTAAAAAATGCATTTACAAAGGTTTGTCTGTGATTGAGGGGAATGCAGAGACTGAGCTTCATCAATTCCCAGATCAATCATTTGATTATGTTGTTTTAAGTCAAACACTTCAAGCTTTTTATAATCCAGAAAAAGTTTTAAAGGAATTATTAAGAGTTGGAAAATCAGCAATTGTATCTATTCCGAATTTTGGTTATTGGAAAGTGAGAACAAGCTTATTAATCTTTGGAAAGATGCCCATGACAAAAACTTTACCTTATAATTGGCATAACACACCTAATCTTCATATGTGCACCATAAAAGATATGTTCAATTTTTGTAATGAAAAAAATATTAAAATAGATAAAATTTTAGGAATAAATGAGGATAAAACTTCTCAAATAAAAAGAAGTAACCTTGAGATAAAAAATTTATTTTCAAAAATAGGGATTTTTTTATTAAGTTAGATGTTAGAAATTTCAATTATAAAATGCTTACAAGATAATTATAGTTATTTAGTAAGAGATAAGAAAACAAATTTAATTGCTATAGTTGATCCTTCAGAATTTTTAAAGGTGGATCAAGAGATAAATAAAAAATATAAAAAATTGGATTTTATTCTTAATACTCATCATCATTCTGATCATGTGGGTGGAAACTTAGCTTTAAAGGCAAAATATAAATCACAAATTATTTGTTCAGCATATGATCAAGACAAAGTTCCTGGAGCAGATATTAAAAAGAAAGATAATGATTACTTTATTTTTGGTGAAACAAAATTTAAAATTATTCATGTTCCTGGTCATACACTTGACCATATTATCTTTTTTTCAGAAATAGACTCAGTTTTATTCTCGGGAGATACATTATTTTCACTAGGGTGTGGTAGAGTTTTTGAAGGATCTTATGAACAAATGTTCAGTTCATTGGAAAAAATAAAAAAATTACCAAAGAATACAAAAATTTATTGTGGGCACGAGTATACAAATAATAATGGTAAATTTTGTATCAAAATAGATAAAGATAATTTGAATTTAAAAAAAAGGATTAAAGAAGTGAAAAGTAAAATTGATTTCAAAGAACCAACTATTCCGACAACTTTGCAAGAGGAAATCGAGACAAATATATTTTTAAGATACGATGATAAAAAAATTAAAAAAAGCATAGGAATAGATAATGCTTCAAATATTGAAGTTTTTAAAAAACTAAGGAATTTAAAAGATCAATTCTAACATCATTCAACTTGACTTGATAAGTTACAGAGTTATATTGCCTTAAAATTAAAAAGGAATATTTTATGTCTTTTGCAATAATAGAAACAGGTGGAAAACAATATAAAGTTTCTGCTAGTAATATTTTGAAGGTGGAAAAATTAAATATTGTAAAAGGAAATAAAGTCGAATTTAAAAAAGTTCTTTTAGTTAACGATGACAAAAACACTGAAGTTGGAAATCCAACTGTTGAAGGTGCATTAGTTGAGGGCTTGGTTTTAGACAATATTAAAGATAGAAAAATTTTGGTTTTTAAAAAGAGAAGAAGACAAAACTCAAGAAAAAAATATGGACACAGACAACAACTTTCAAAAATCCAAATTATTAAAATTTTATCTAAAGGTGGAAAATTAGTTTCTGAAATTAAAGATAATCAAATGAATTTGTCAAAAGAACAAAAATCAGGTAAAAAAACTGTTAAAAAAAAAGAACTAATTAAAAATAAGAAATAAAATAAATGGCAACAAAAAAAGCAGGTGGATCATCGAAGAACGGCCGAGATAGTGCAGGTCGTCGTCTAGGCGTTAAAAGATATGGCGAACAATTAGTTAAGCCTGGAAATATAATAGTCAGACAAAGAGGCACCAAAATACATCCTGGAAATAATGTCGGCATGGGTAAAGATCATTCAATTTTTTCTCTTATTGCGGGAAAAGTTAAATTCAAAAAAACCAAGTCAAATAGAACTTTGGTTTCTGTAGTTCCCAAATAAATTCTGTAAAAAATAACTACTTTAAAAATGAAATTTTTAGATCAAGCTAAGATTTATATTAAAGCTGGTAATGGAGGCTCTGGCTCTGCGAGCTTCAGAAGAGAAAAATATGTTGAATTTGGAGGACCTGATGGAGGAGACGGCGGAGATGGAGGATCTGTAATTGTAAAATCAGAAAGAAATCTTAATACTCTAATAGACTATAGATACAAACAACATTTCAAAGCTGAAGTTGGTAAATCAGGTAGTAAAAAAAATAAAACTGGTGCAGGTGGTAAGGATTTAATTTTGAAAGTACCAGTTGGGACTCAAATATATGAGGAAGATAACAATACTTTAATTTTTGATTTTATTAAAAATAATGAAAAATTTATTGTTGCTAATGGTGGAAAAGGAGGATTAGGAAATACAAGATTTAAAAGTTCAACAAACCGTGCGCCAAGAATTAAAACAAATGGAAAGAAAGGAGAAGAATTTTGGATATGGTTGCAATTAAAGGTTATTGCGGATGTTGGTATAATAGGATTGCCTAATGCAGGAAAATCGAGTTTCTTATCTAAATGCACTAGAGCAAAACCAAAAATTGCCAGCTATCCCTTTACAACTATTAATCCTAATTTAGGGGTATTAAATATGAACCATAAGGAAATTATTTTAGCTGATATACCTGGACTTATTGAAGGCTCTCATAAAGGTGTAGGATTAGGTGATAAATTTTTAAGACATATAGAAAGATGCAAGACTTTAATACATTTGATTGATATATCTGAAAAGGACATTTTCGATAACTATTTAAAAATTAGAAATGAGTTGTCTAAATATGATAAAAAAACTTTGAAGAAAAAAGAGATAATTATTTTTAATAAATCAGATTTGGTTAACATGAATGATCTAAAAAAGAAATTGGATAATTTCAAAAAAAGGGCAAAGAAGGATTTCGAGATTATTTCTTTAATGTCCAGCCAAAATTTTGAAAAGGTAAAAAAAATTATCTATAAAAAATGTACATAGAAAAAGCTAAAACAATTGTTATAAAAATTGGTTCCTCAAATATTGTTGATAATAAAGGAAAGCTAAGAGAAAAATGGCTTAATAGTCTTGTTAAAGATCTAAATGAACTGGCAAATAAAAATAAGAATATTGTAATTGTTTCATCAGGTGCAATAGCTTTGGGTTTGAGTTATTTAAAAATAAATAAAAAAAAAATTAAACTTGAAATGAGCCAAGCAATTGCGTCGATTGGTCAAATACATTTAACAAATGTTTATAGAAAAATTTTTGAAAAAAATAAAATTAAGATTGGTCAAATTTTGATTTCTTTGGATGATACAGAACAAAGGAGGAGAGCTTTAAATGCAAAAAGGACTTTTGAAAATTTATTTAAACTAAAGGCAGTGCCTGTAGTAAATGAAAATGATACAACTGCAACATCGGAAATAAAGTATGGAGATAATGATCGTTTGGCTGCTAGAGTTGCGCAAATAATTAGTGCTGATGTGCTAATAAATTTATCAAACATAGATGGATTGTATAGTAATTCATCTAACAAAAAAAATATTATTTCAGAAGTTAAAAATATAGATGATAAAGTTTATTCATTTGTTGAAAATAAAAAAAACAATTATGGTTCAGGTGGTATGTTGACAAAATTACAAGCTGCAAAAATTTGTATAAATTCTGGTTGCTATATGGCAATAGCTAATGGCTCTAAAAATAATCCAATTAAAACACTTATAAAAAATAATAAATGTACATGGTTTATTCCAAAAGTATCTAGTTTGCATGCTAGAGAAAAATGGATCGTTAGTTCTGTAGGTAATGATGGAAAAATTTTTATTGATGATGGCGCTATAAAAGCACTTAAAAACGGTAAAAGTCTTTTGCCAGCGGGCATAATCAAAATTCAAGGCAATTTTATCAAAGGTGATAATATTCTTATTGTTGATAAAAATGGAAACGATTGTGCCAGAGGATTGACATCGTTTTCATCAATTGAAATTGAAAAAATTAAAGGATTAAAGACTGACCAAATAGAAAAAGTTCTTGGGTATGCGAGTAAATCAGAAATTGTTCATAGAGATGATATGGTAAGGCTATAATGAATTATATTAAAAATATTGGAGAAAAATCTTTAAAAGCATTTGAGAACTTAAAGAATGTGGAACATTCAAAAATTAAAAAAGCTTTAAAAGAATACGCGTCCCTTGTGAAGAAAAATAAGTTAAAAATTTTAAGGGAAAACTCAAAGGATATAAAAAAAGCAAAAAGAAAAAAACTTATAGACAGATTAATGTTAAACAGCGAAAAGATTAACCAAATTATATCAAGTATAAAAACTATTGAAAATTTTAAGAACCCTGTTGGTCAAGTTTTATCTAAATGGAAAAGATCAAATAAACTAAAAATTGAGAAAGTATCAATTCCAATAGGCGTTATATCTGTAATATATGAGAGTAGACCAAATGTCACCGCAGACGTCGCATCACTATGCTTAAAATCTGGCAACAGTGTAATCTTGCGAGGTGGTTCTGAGGCTTATTATACAAATAGATTTTTAGCTAACTTATTTAGAAGAGCTTTAAAAAAAAATAGAATTGATAAAAATTGTGTCCAATTCATTGAAAAAAAAGACAGAAAAATTGTCGACTTTATTCTTTCTAAAATGAGTAATTATATTGATTTGATTGTTCCAAGAGGGGGTAAAAATTTAGTCAAAAAAGTTCAGAAACTATCTAAAGTAAATGTAATCGGACATCTTGAAGGATTATGTCACATTTATTTAGATAAAAACTCAAATTTAGAAATGGCAAAAAAGATTATAATTAATGCCAAGATGAGAAGAACAAGCATTTGTGGAGCATTAGAAACTCTTTTAATAAATGACAGGATTTTATCATCTCATGGTACTAAGATTATTCATGCTTTAACTAGAATGGGTTGTGAGGTTAGAGTAGACGATAAAATAAATAAATTATTTAATTATAGATTAAAAAAGGCAACTGAAAAGGACTGGCAAACCGAATACTTGGATTCAATAATTTCAATTAAATCAGTAAAAGGTGTGGATGAAGCTGTGTCTCATATTTTAAAATATGGCACTATGCACACAGATAGTATCATTACAAATAATAATAAAACTGCAAAAAGTTTTTTAAAAGGTGTTAACAGTTCAATTGCGATGCATAATGTTTCAACACAATTTGCTGATGGGGGGGAATTTGGATTTGGTGGTGAGATTGGAATTTCAACTAATAAAATGCCGCCGAGAGGTCCTGTTGGCATAAATCAATTAACTTCTTACAAGTACATAGTTAAAGGCAATGGTTCAATAAGATCTTAACTAATGGGTGTGCCGAAGAATAATCATAAAAAAATTGGAGTTTTGGGTGGTACTTTTGATCCACCACATATAGGTCATTTAGAGATTTCTAAATTTGCTATAAAAAAATTAAAGCTTAAGTTTTTGATTTGGGCAGTAACAAAGAAAAATCCTTTAAAGAATAAGTCTTATTTTTCATTACAAAAAAGAATCAATTTTTCAAGAAACGTAATATCAAAGGTCAATAGAATTAAAATTGAGGCTTATGATGATGCCATAAAGTCATCTAAAACCATTAATTTAGTAAAGTATCTTAAAAAAAAATATAAAAAGTCAGAAATATTTTTTTTAATGGGATCGGATAACCTTTTAAAATTTCATAAATGGCATGATTGGCAAAAAATTTCTGATTTTTGTAAAATTATTGTTTTTCCAAGAAATGGCTATTTAAAACAAATATTTAAATGTAAAGCTTACAATTATCTAGGAAAAGAAAAAATTAAATTTATTAAGTCAAAAAGGATCAATATTTCTTCTTCAAAATTAAGAAAAAATTACTTAAAATATAAATAATGGAAGTTTTAAAACAAAAAAAAATAATAGAAAAAGCTCTAAGTGATAGTAAAGCAAAAAATATTATATCAATAAATTTAAAAGGCAAGTCTTCAATTGCTGATTATATGATTATAGCCTCTGGAACATCCTCGAGGCATATACAATCTTTGTCAGAAATAATTGTAAAAGAATTAGTTAAAAATGGTTTAGGAAAATATAATATTGAAGGAAAAACTAGTTCAGATTGGAAATTGATAGACGCAATAGATATAATTGTTCATATATTTCACCCCGAAAAAAGAAAATTTTATGATTTAGAAAAAATGTGGTGTGATCCATCTGAAATTAGTGGAGTTGTTACATGATTAGAATATTTAAAATATTAATACTATTTTTCATACTTACAGGAAATCTTCATAGTAACACGAATGAAAAGCTTTATAAAAAAATTGATTTGTTTGGAGAGGTTTTAGAGAAAATTAAAAAAGAATATGTCGAAGACGTAGATCAATCTGAAATGCTAGACTCTGCCATTAATGGTGCACTTCAATCTCTAGATCCTTATTCTGCTTACATGAATCCTGAACTTTTTAAAAGTATGGAAACAGACACGAGGGGGGAGTTTGGTGGACTTGGAATTGAGGTTGGTATGGAGGCTGGAGTAGTGAAAGTAATTTCCCCAATCGATGATACCCCGGCATCTAGAGCGGGGATTAAATCTGGTGATTATATTGTAAAAATTGATGACAAGCAGGTTCAAGGCAAATCACTCATGGAGGCAGTTAAAATGATGAGAGGTCCAATTGATTCGAAAATTAAACTTACAATAAGAAGAAAAGGTGAAAAAAAAGCTTTAGAAAAAATTTTAAAAAGAGAAATAATTCAAATTAAATCTGTAGAAGCTAAAATAATACAAAAAAATATTGCCTATATAAAGTTAAAAGCTTTTAATAGTAACAGTAGCAACCAATTAAACCAAAAAATAAAAGATTTTGAAAAAAAGAATAGACCAATCGGATATATTCTTGATCTTAGAAATAATCCCGGAGGACTTTTAACCCAAGCAGTAAGTATTACAGATTTTTTCTTAGACGATGGAGAAATTGTTTCAACAAAAGGAAGGAAATCCATTGAGAACAGAAGATTTTTTGCAAGAAAGGGAGATAAAGTTAATGGAAAGCCCTTAATAATTATAATTAATAATGGCTCTGCATCAGCATCTGAAATAGTTGCTGGTGCGCTTAAAGATCATAAAAGAGCAATCATACTTGGAGAAAATACATATGGAAAAGGCTCAGTTCAATCTATTATTCCACTGAGTGATGGTGGTGGAATACGGTTAACTGTTTCTAAATACTATTTACCATCAGGTAAATCAATTTCGGAAGTGGGTGTAGCTCCAGATATTTTTATTGAAGAGCAGGGTCAAAATTTTAAAACTGACAGTCCATCTGATAATCAATTAAATTATGCTTTAAAACTTTTAACTCTATGATCTCTATAAAAAAACTACCTTTAAGGATAGGTGTTGGAGCAATTGTTTTAAATAAAAAAAATCAAGTTTTTGTTGGTAAAAGGAAAGATAATCCAGTAGATAAATGGCAGATGCCGCAAGGTGGTGTTAATAAGGGCGAAGACTTAACTGATGCAATGAAAAGAGAACTTCATGAAGAAACTGGAATTAATAATATCAAAATACTCAGTGAAATTGATGGTTGGTTTGAATATGAATTACCAAATTACCTATTGGGAAAAATTTGGAGAGGAAAATTTAGAGGTCAAAAACAAAAGTGGTTTATTGTTAAATTTTTGGGTAATGATGAAGAAATAAACTTAGAAATGGATAAACCAGAGTTTATTGAGTGGCAATGGTTAGATATTGAAAATTTACCAAATGTAATCGTTGATTTTAAAAAGAAAGTTTACGAGCAACTTCTACCAAAAATAAGAAATTTTATAAACTAATTTGTGATAAACAGTCAATTTTATGAGAAATAATATATCGCTTTTTATCATCTATATTTTCTTGGTTTAACTCTTTTTTACTGTCTTCAAGCATACTTGAAATAACATCTTTTGAGAGACTATCGAGGTCGATGATGGTTGAGGATAATATTGTTAGATTATTTTTTGAGAACTCAACTGTTCCCTCCTCTACAAAATATTTCTTTTTATTTTCATTAATATTTATGACTCCGGGCCTTAAAAAAGTAATTATAGAAATATGATCGGGTAAAATGGTCATTTCACCTTCAAAAGAGGGTATGGTTATTGACTTGCCCTTTTCTGCAAATAGTTTTTTTTCAGGAGAAATAATTTCTATATTAAAATTTTCATTCATTTAAGCTGCTGCTTCTTTTGCCATTTTTTCTGCTTTTGCAATAACCTCTTCAATAGTGCCTACCATATAAAAAGCAGCCTCAGGCAAGTGGTCGTACTCTCCCTTGCAAATCGAGTCGAAACCCTTAATTGTGGCATCCAAACTTACAAGTTTACCTGGTGTTCCGGTAAATACTTCTGCCACGAAAAAAGGTTGCGATAAGAATCTTTGTATTTTTCTTGCTCGTGCAACAGTCAATTTGTCCTCTTCGGAAAGCTCATCCATGCCTAGAATTGCAATTATGTCTTGTAGAGATTTATAGGTTTGCAAGATTTTTTGAACTTGTCTAGCTACTCTATAATGTTCTTCTCCCAAAATTCTTGGATCCAAGATTCTAGAAGTAGAGTCAAGTGGATCAACGGCTGGATAAATTCCTAGTTCAGCTATTTGTCTAGAAAGAACTGTTGTTGCATCCAAATGTGAAAATGAAGTAGCTGGAGCAGGGTCCGTTAAATCATCTGCAGGCACATAGATGGCTTGCACTGAAGTGATAGATCCTTTTCCTGTAGTTGTAATTCTCTCTTGTAAATTTCCCATATCGGTGGCTAATGTTGGTTGATATCCAACTGCTGATGGAATTCTTCCTAATAAGGCAGAAACCTCTGAGCCTGCTTGAGTAAATCTAAATATATTATCTACAAAAAACAAAACATCCTGGCCTTCCTTATCTCTAAAATATTCGGCAACTGTTAATCCGGTTAATCCAACTCGTGCTCTGGCACCAGGAGGTTCGTTCATTTGTCCATAAACTAAAGCGGCTTTAGAACCTTTTCCCTCAGGTTTAATTACACCTGACTCTATCATTTCGTGATATAAATCGTTTCCTTCTCTTGTTCGTTCACCTACTCCAGCAAATACTGAAAATCCACCATGAGCCTTTGCAATGTTGTTAATTAGCTCCATGATAATAACTGTTTTTCCAACACCTGCTCCTCCGAATAAACCTATTTTTCCACCTTTGGAATAAGGTGCTAAAAGATCGATTACTTTTATTCCTGTCTCTAAAATTTCAGTTTCTGTGGACTGATCTGTAAATTTTGGGGCTTCTCTGTGTATAGGCCATCTCTCCTTTGTTTTAACTTCACCTTTTTGATCTATTGGTTCTCCAATAACATTAATAATACGTCCGAGAGTCTCCGGTCCAACGGGAACACTTATCGGGGAACCTGTATTTTTTACTTGGTCTCCCCTCTTAAGGCCTTCAGTGCTATCCATGGCTATTGTCCTAACACTATTTTCTCCCAAATGTTGGGCTACTTCTAAAATTAGTTTATTACCTGAGTTATCAACGACTAAAGCTGTTAAAATTTCTGGTAGATCTCCTTCGAACTGAACATCTACAACAGCTCCGATTACTTGAATAATTTTTCCGTTTTGATTCATTTATAAACTTTCTGCCCCTGATATTATTTCAATTAATTCTTTTGTGATAGCGGCTTGTCTACTTCTATTATAATTTATTGTTAGTTTTTCCACTAAATCACCAGCATTTCTTGTCGCATTATCCATGGCTGTCATTCTGGATCCTTGTTCACTTGCAGAATTTTCCAAAAATCCTTTATAAATTTGTGTAGAGATATTTTTTGGTAGAAGATCTTCTAATATTTCATCTTCCTCAGGTTCAAAATCATAGGACGACTCTTGTTCTGTTTTAGTCTCATCCTCTTTTTTTGCAGGTATTAATTGTTGTGACTGAGGTATTTGTGTCATTACATTTTTAAATTTATTATAAAAAATTATACATTTATCAAATTCATTATTTTTAAATAATTTTACAATTTCATCTCCGACTAGTGAAGCGTCTTTAAAGGAGATTTGTTTTTTATTTTTGAAATCAATTTTTTTAACAATATACTTGCCGTATTCTCTTTTTAATTGATCTAACCCCTTCGTTCCTACAGTAATTATTTTGAGATTTTTAGATTCTTTTAAAATTTTGTTAAAGTAATTCTTTGCCTGCTTGACAATATTAGTATTAAAACCTCCACATAAACCCCTGTCAGCTGTCATCACGACACACAAATGCGTTTTATCATCGCCAGAACCAATTAAAAGTTTTGGCGCATTCAAGGGATCGTTTATACCTTTGCTTAAATTTTGAATAATCACATTCATTTTATCACTATAAGGCCTTCCATTTTCGGCCATTTCTTGTGCTTTACGAAGCTTTGCGGCTGCAACCATCTTCATAGCTTTTGTAATTTTTTGTGTTGATTTAACACTTGAAATTCTTTTTCGTAGGTCATCTAAGCTTGGCATTATTTTTTCTCAAAATTTTTTTTTTTATAATTTGTGATAACTTCAGTCAGGATCTTATCTATATTTTCCTCTATTTTTCCACTCTTTTGAATTGAGTCTATTATTTCTGAATTTTCGGTTTTAACTAAGTCTAAGAGACCTTTTTCAAATGAACGAATTTCACTTATATCAATACTATCTAAATATCCTTTAACTCCTGCATATATAATCACTACTTGTTCAGCAACTGTCATAGGGCTGTACTGATCTTGTTTCAATAATTCAGTTAGTTTGGATCCTCTATTCAAAAGTTTCTGCGTTGACGCGTCTAAATCTGAACCAAATTGAGCAAACGCTGCCATTTCACGATATTGAGCCAGTTCTAATTTAATCGATCCTGCCACTTTTTTCATAGCTTTTGTTTGGGCGGCTGATCCGACCCTCGAAACAGAAAGTCCGACATTTACAGCTGGTCTGATACCTTGGTTAAATAACTCAGTGCCTAAAAAGATTTGACCATCAGTAATCGAAATTACATTTGTAGGAATATATGCTGAAACATCTCCTGCTTGGGTTTCAATGATTGGTAATGCTGTAAGTGAACCACCTCCATTATCGTCGTTTAGTTTAGCTGCTCTTTCTAATAATCTACTATGCAAGTAGAATACATCACCGGGATATGCTTCTCGTCCTGGAGGTCTTCGCAATAATAGTGACATTTGTCTATATGCAACAGCTTGTTTTGATAAATCGTCATATATAATTAAAGCGTGCATCCCGTTATCTCTAAAAAATTCTCCAAAAGTACAACCGGTATATGGTGCCAAAAACTGCAAAGGTGCAGGGTCTGATGCTGTTGCAGATACAATTATTGTATAATCCATTGCTCCAGCGTCTTGAAGTGTTTTAAGAATTTGAGCTACAGTTGATCTTTTTTGACCAATTGCAACATAAATACAATATAGCTTTTTTTTCTCATCAGATGACTCGTTTATTTTTTTTTGATTAATTATTGTATCTATTGCAACTGCTGTTTTTCCAGTTTGTCTGTCACCAATTATTAATTCTCTTTGACCTCTTCCAATTGGTATTAAACTGTCAATTGCCTTTAAACCTGTTTGCATAGGTTCGTTAACTGATTTTCTTGGAATTATACCTGGTGCTTTAACCTCAACTCTTTTTCTTTTAATTCCTTTTTTAAGAGCTTCTTTGCCATCAATTGGGTTACCTAAAGCATCTACTACTCTTCCTAATAATTCTTTTCCAACAGGAACATCAACTATGGTTCCAGTTCTTTTGACGGTATCGCCCTCTTTAATTGATTTATCATCACCAAAAATCACGATTCCAACGTTATCGCTTTCTAAATTTAATGCCATCCCTTTAGAGCCATCTTTAAACTCAACCATTTCCCCAGCCTGCACATTATCAAGGCCATATACCCTTGCAATACCATCTCCAACAGAAAGAACTTTGCCTATCTCAGAAACTTCTGTTTTCTCTCCAAGGTTTTTTATCTGTTCTTTTAAAATTTTAGTTATTTCAGAAGGATTAATGTCCACTTTAGTTCTCCATCATTGATTTTTTATATTTATTTAATTTGTTTTTCAAAGAGGTGTCTATCATCAAACTTCCAATTTGCAAAACTAAACCGCCAATTAATGAAGGGTCAGTTTTGCAATTTAGTTTAAGTTTATTTTTAAGATTTGATGAAATTTCTTTTTCTAAATCCAAAATTTCTTTTTCTTCAAGTTTGTTTGCAGTTACAATATTTAAAGATAATTCCCCTTTTTTAATAGAAATTATATTCAAAAATTTTTCAGCAATTTGGTCTACAAAGAAAATTCTTTTTTTAATTATTAATAGTGAAAAGAAATTTTTTATCATTTTGTTCGTGTTCATTTGTGCTAAAATTTTATTAAATACAGATTTTTGATCCTCAACAGAATATGTGGGATTTTTTACAAAAAATCGTAAGCTTTCATTAGAATTAAAAACTTTCATGAATTCTTTAATATTCGCTACAAACTCTTCTGTTTGATTATTTTCCTTTGAAAGATCATATAGCGCTAATGCATACCTCTGGGATATTTCAGATGAAAAAGAGTTCATATTAATTTATTTTTTAGTTTTTTGATGATTTTCTTCATGAATTTAAGAGATTTCGTATCATACGAAAATGCACTGTTCAAGTGTATACAAAAGGCATTTTAGCTAAAGTTTAATGGATCAACATCAACTGTAAGTTTTATTTTTTTCGAAACTTTAAATAATTTTAAAGCTTGGCTAATTTGTTTTTGGGGAAATAAGTTTATTGACGATCTTAACAATAATCTTGTTCGGTAATTATTTTTAATTTTAAATATTGGTGAAGTTACAGGGCCCATTACATCAATATTTTGTATAGATGACAAAATTTTTTTAATTTTTTTTGCTTCAATTAAACCATCTCTCTCGTTTTTTGATGAAACGATAAAAGCGATCAATCTTGTAAATGGTGGAAGGTTTTTTTTCTTTCTTAATAAAAATTCTTCTTCGAGAAATTCATCTTGTTTATTTTTAAGTATATTTTTCAAAGTTTCATCTTTGGGATTGAATGTTTGATAAATTATAATTGAATCTTTACTAAACCTTCCTGCTCTTCCACTAAGTTGATTATAAAGTTGTATATTTTTTTCCGTGGATCTTAAATCAAATCCCATTCCTGAAAAATCTGCATCTACAACCACTATGCAATTCAAATTTGGAAAGTTAAAACCTTTTGAAATCAACTGAGTACCCACCAAAATATTTACTTTATTTTTTTCAATATCATTCAATAATTCGTAAGTTTCTTTTTTTTTAGTTAAAAAATCACTAGATAAAATCTTAATTTTTTTTTGAGGAAAAATTTGTTTTAATTCAGAAAAAATCTTTTCTACTCCAGGCCCATACATTTGAAAATCGCAAGCTGTACCAAAATTTTTACATTTATTTTTAACTTGAGTTTTATGACCACAATGATGGCACAATGCCTTATCTAAATATTTATGAAATGTTAAAAATATTGAGCAGTTGGGACATTCAAGTTTATAACCGCAAATTTTACAAATCATGAATGGTGCATATCCTCTTCTGTTTAGGAAAAATAGAACTTGATCTCCTTTATCTAAATATTTTTTCACTAAATTTAATGTTTTGATATCTAACCAAATATTCTTACTTTTTTTTGTTAAGTTGAGATTTATAATTTCTGCATTAGGAAGAGAAAAATCTTTATATCTTTTATTCAATTTAGTTATATTATATTTTTTGCTTTTAACATTTTTATAAGTTTCTAGAGATGGAATTGAAGTGGAAAGAATTACAGGAACATTCTCGAAGGATCCACGTGAAATAGCCATGTCTCTGGCATTGTATCTTATACCTTCGTCTTGCTTGTATGAGTTGTCATGTTCTTCATCTACAACTATCAAACCAAGATTTTTAAAAGGTAAAAATAAAGATGATCTTGCTCCAACTACTAATCCTATTTTCCCATTATTTATATTTTGCCAAATAATTCTTTTATTTTTTTTTGTAATTTTAGAATGCCAAATAGAGGGTTTAAAACCAAAATAATCTTCAAATCTTTTGTTAAATTGATTCGTTAAGAAAATTTCTGGTAACAAAACTAAAACTTGTTTATTTTTTTTTAAACTTTCTTTTATTCTCTCAAAATAAACTAAAGTTTTTCCAGATCCAGTAATACCTTGCAACAAAGTAACACTAAAGTTGTTTCCAAAATTTTGAATGTCTTTTAAACATTTTTTTTGGTCATTATTTAACTCAAATCTAGTTTTTTCGTTACTAATATATTGAAGTTTGAAATCAGATTTCTTAGATGACAACAAGTCATTTCCTAAAAACATTTTTAAAACCATTCCTTTTGGAACTAAATTGTAAATAGAAAACCAGTTAATAAATTTAATTAATTTATCACTAAATGAAAATGGTTTAATTTCTAAAATAGTTTTTAGTCGAAAATTTTTTTTAGTTTCCTCTGCTTTGTCCCATACAACTCCTATTTCCTTTTCCCTGCCAAAGGGAACTTGAACTATAGAACCCGCTTTCAACTTCCCAAACCTTCCAGATAAATAAGTATGGGGATGGTCAAATATTCTTGGAATTAGAACTGGTACTTTCATGAATTAGTTGCTTAAAAATGAATAGGTCTCTTGTCAACTGCCAGAGCTGCTTCTTTAATTGCTTCAGTATGAGTTGGATGAGCATGACAAGTTCTAGCTATATCTTCTGAACTTGCACCAAATTCCATAGCTAAAGCCATTTCAGCAATCATATCACCACAATGAGGTCCAATTATATGAACACCTAAAACCTTATCTGTTTTTGCATCGGCCAAAATTTTTACGAATCCTTCTGACTCATTGTTAACTTTGGCTCTTGAATTGGCAAGAAATGGGAATTTACCAACTTTGTAATCTATTTTTAAATCTTTAAGATCTTCCTCAGTTTTTCCTACAGTTGCAACTTCAGGAGAAGTATATATTACACCTGGTACAACGTCGTAATTCACATGGCCAGATTGCCCAGCTAAAATTTCAGCGACTGCTATTCCTTCTTCCTCCGCTTTGTGAGCTAGCATCGGTCCTTTAATAACGTCACCTATTGCAAAAATATTTTCTAATGAAGTCTGAAAATTTTTATTTACTTCTATTCTTCCTGCCTGATCTTTTTTTATACCTAATTTTGTCAAATTTAAGCCCTCTGTGTAGGGTTTTCTACCAACTGAAACTAAAACCTTATCACATTCTAAACTAGATTTTTTATTTGTTTTATTATCAATAAAATCAACTAGGACTTTGTCATTTTTATTTTTTACAGATGTAACTTTGTTTTCCAGCAAAAATTTAATTCCTTGCTTTGTTAAAATTTTCTGAAATTCCTTAGAAATTTCTTTATCCATCCCAGGTGTTATATGATCTAAATATTCAATTACCGTAACCTTTGAACCAAGTCTCGACCAAACTGAACCCATTTCAAGACCAATATAACCACCACCAATTATCACTAAATTTGTTGGGACTTTCTCCAATGAAAGTGCGCCAGTCGATGATATTATATTTTTTTCATCTATATTTATACCAGAAAGGGACACGGAAGATGAGCCAGTAGCAATAACAATATTTTGAGATTTGTAAGATGTTTTTTTTCCATCTTGATAAACTACTACATCATTTTTTGAAAACAGGACTCCTTTTCCCTTTATATAAGTTACCTTATTTTTTTTGAATAAGAATTCAACACCCTTGGTTAAAATTTGGACAGATTTACTTTTATTTGTCATCATTTTATTAAGATTTAATTTCACATCTCCAGTTTCTATACCAATGTTATTAAAATGATTTTTTGCTTTTGAAAAAAGCTCTGAAGAATTAAGTAAACTCTTAGAGGGAATACATCCAACATTCAAACAAGTTCCACCTAATGTTCCTCTAGACTCGACGCAAGCAGTTTTTAGACCTAACTGAGCAGCCCTGATTGCACACACATATCCACCGGGCCCACCACCTATTACTATTAAATCAAAATTTTTTTCCATTTCTTAAACGTTTAAAAAAAGTCTTTTTGGTTCTTCTAAAAAGTCCTTGATATTTTTTAAAAATGATACTGCCTCTTTGCCATCAACAATTCTATGGTCATAGGATAGCGCTAAATACATCATTGGGCGAATTTTTATTTCACCATTTATCACAATTGCTCGATCAATTATATTGTGCATACCTAATACTCCTGACTGAGGTGGATTGAGTATTGGAGTAGAAAGCATTGATCCATAAATACCTCCATTAGTTATTGTAAAAGTGCCTCCTTGTAAATCATTGATTGTTAATTTGCCATTTCTGGCTTTCTCACCGATGCTAGCAATATTTTTTTCAATATCAGCAAAAGACATTTCATCAGGATTTCTTAAAACTGGAACAACTAGACCTTTTTCAGTGCCAACTGCAAAACTTAAATTATAATAATTTTTATAAACAATTTCCTCATCCTGAATTTCAGCATTTATAGCTGGGTAATTTTTTAAGGCAGCAATGCTAGCTTTAACAAAAAATGACATGAAACCTAATTTTACTGAATATTTTTTTTTAAACTCCTCTTGATAATTTTTTCTTATTTCCATTATATTATGCATATCAACTTCATTAAAAGTTGTAAGCATTGCAGCATTATTTTGGGCTTCTTTTAATCTTCTTGCTATTGTTAATCTTAATCTTGTCATTTTAATTCTTTCCTCTGGACCATCTTTTGTCTTTTTTAAATTTGGAGCAGGCTTAGCGCCCATTAGATTAATCAAATCTTCTTTTAAAACCATGCCTCTTCTTCCAGAGCCTTCGATTTGGTCTAAGCTAATATTTTTGTCTTGGGCTATTTTTCTGGCAGATGGTGAGGCTGTTTTTACTTTTGTTTTTTTTATTTTTTCAGTTTTATGTTCTTGATCTAAAATTAATGGAGTTTCCTCTTTTTCTTCCTCGTTTAAAATAAGTGTTTCCATTCCATTAGAGATTGGTTTATTTATTTCAACTACTTCCTCATTTTTTTTCGGTTCTTCATTATAAATAGGAGTACTTTTTTCTTTTTTTGTAGGTGGTGTATATTTTTTTTCTTTTTTATCTGTAACTGGTTTTGTGTCATTAGCTCCCACACTTCCTAAAAGGGTACCAACTTCAACGGTTGTTCCCTCTTTTACTGAGATTTTTTCTAAAATACCATCAGAGGGTGATGGAACTTCAACATTTACCTTGTCGGTTTCTAGTTCTACTAATGGCTCATCTGAATTTACTTCTTCTCCAACAGTTTTAAGCCACTTTGATACTGTGGCTTCTGTAACTGATTCTCCTAAAGCTGGAACTATTATTTTTTCTGACATCTACTTATTTATTACCTTTTCTAATATTTCTTTTTGTTCTGCAAGATGTTTATTTAAATTTCCTGTGGCAGGTGATGCGGCAGCATTTCGTCCAACATATTTGACCTTTTCTCCTTTTACTTGAATGATATCTAAAGTTCTATCAATATAGTGTCGCGCTGTATTCCATGCGCCCATATTTTTTGGCTCTTCTTGACACCAAAAAAATTTTGCATTTTTATATCTTTTAAGCTGCTTTCCAACTTGTTTTACAGGAAAGGGGTATAGCTGTTCAATTCTTAAGAACACTACGCTATCACTTTTTATCTTTTCTCTTTGCTCTATAAGATCATAATAAATTTTGCCTGAACACATTACAACTTTTTTGATTTTATTATCTTTTTTTAGAGAAACAAGTCTGCTTCCTTTTAAATAAGCACTGTCTTCTAAAATTCTATGAAATGAATTCTTTTTTGTAAAATCTTCTAGATTTGATAAACATCTTTTATGCCTTAAGAGTGACTTAGGTGTCATGACTATAAGTGGTTTTCTAAAGTCTCTATGCATTTGTCTTCTTAGAACATGAAAATAGTTTGCGGGTGTTGTACAATTTACTACTTGTAAATTATCCTGGGCACATAACTGCAAAAACCTTTCTAATCTACCTGAAGAATGTTCAGGACCTTGGCCTTCGTATCCATGAGGTAAAAGCATCACAAGTCCACTTGCTCTTGACCACTTTGACTCTCCCGATGAAATAAATTGATCAATAACGACTTGTGCACCATTAACAAAATCTCCAAATTGTGCTTCCCAGAGCACAAGAGTCTCAGGTTCAGATAGAGAGTAACCAAATTCAAAACCAAGAACACCTAATTCAGAAAGAAGACTATCTATTACTTCAAAGTTTTTTTGTTTTTCCGACACATGTTGCAAGGGGATATATCTCTCATGGCTATCCTGATTTCTTAGGACCGAATGTCTTTGACTAAAGGTTCCTCTTCCTGAGTCTTGCCCTGATAATCTTACAGAGAAACCGTCATTTAAAAGTGTTGCAAAGGCAAGTGATTCAGCTGTGGACCAATCAATCTGGTGATTTTGTGTGAACATTTTTTGCTTATTTTCAAAAATTTTTATCAAAGTTTTATGAATATTAAAATTTTCTGGTAATTGTGTAATTTTTTTTCCAATATCTATGAGGTTTTCTTTTTTTACTCCGGTCACACCTCTTCTATCTTTGCCTATTTCTGGTTTAAAACGTGACCATACTCCATCAAACCATTTCATTTTAACTTTGTAATCTTTTGCTCCAACAAACTCATTATTTAGAAACTCTCTAAATTTTTTCTTGTTACTTTCAATTTCTACTTTTGTAACTAACCCTTCTTTAATAAGTTTTTGACCATATATTTCTAGAGTAGAAGGATGATTTTTTATTTTTTTATACATCAATGGCTGAGTAAACGATGGCTCATCGCCTTCGTTATGGCCAAATCTTCTGTAGCAAACCATGTCAATAACTACATCTCTATTAAATTTTTGTCTGAACTCAGTTGCAATTTTTGCGCAGTGCACTACCGCCTCTGGATCATCCCCGTTCACATGAAATATTGGTGCTTGAACCATTTTTGCTAAATCTGAGGGATAAGGAGAGGATCTCGCAAACCGTGGTGCTGTTGTAAATCCAATTTGATTATTAACTATAATATGAATTGTTCCACCAGTATTATGTCCTGGTAACCCGGACATAGCGAAACATTCTGCAACAACTCCTTGTCCAGCAAATGCGGCGTCTCCGTGAATTAAAACTGGTATTACTTTTTTTCTTTCCTTATCTTTATGAAAAAATTGTTTTGCTCTAACTTGTCCAAGAACAACTGGATTTACAGCCTCTAAATGCGATGGGTTATCTGTTAAACTTATATGAACTAAGTTTCCATCAAATTCCCTATTTGCCGATGCTCCTAAATGATATTTTACATCTCCTTCAAAATCTTTTTTTGAGGTAATTTTTTCACCAAAAAATTCTTTAAAAATAGCTTTGAAAGGTTTTTGCATCATGTTGGCAAGTACGTTTAGTCTGCCTCTATGAGGCATTCCAATTTTGACTTCTTTAACTCCTAAATTACCTCCTCTTTTAATAATTTGTTCCAAGGCTGGGATTAATGACTCTGCACCATCTAAGCCAAATCTTTTTGTACCTACAAATTTTACATGTAAAAATTTTTCAAAACCCTCTGACTCGACTAATTTATTTAAAATTGCTTTCTTTCCATTTAATGTGAATTTGATTGACTTTTCTTTACCCTCAATTCTATCTCTTATCCATGTTCTTTCTTCAGGATCTGACATATGCATAAATTCGAATCCTATACTTTTACAGTAGGTTTCTTTTGCAATTGATAAAATTTCTCGTAGAGTTGCTGACTGTATACCAAGAACTCCATCTAAAAATATTTTTTTACTTAAATCTTTTTCTGAAAAACCATAGCTTTCAGGTTTTAACTCTGAGTGTTTTTCTCTTTTTTGAAGACCAAGTGGATCAAGATTTGAGATTAAGTGTCCTCTAATTCTAAAAGCTCTCACGAGCATATTTGCTCTTACAGAATTTTTCGCTGCTTCTAATACATTGCCTTTATCAGTAAAAATTTCTAAATTTCCATTTTTATTCTTATTGAAATCAGAATTATTTTCTAAATTATTTTTTATCTTTTTTTTTCTTGCCCAACTTGGACCATTTGCATTTTTTATAATTCCATCTTTTTCATCGTTCAGCCCTTCGAAAAATATTTTCCATTCGTTTGGTATTTTCTGAGGGTTATTAAGATACTCTGCGTATAATTCTTGAATGAACTGAGAGCTGTTTGCTCCTAGAAATGATGTTTTTTCAAAAATGTTATTATTTTTTCCGTTGGCCATATTTATTAATAATTATAATAACACAAAAAAAGAATTTTTAATTATTAAGTTTTTCGTAAATAGTTTTTCCGATATCAGCTGGAGATTTTGATATCGTAATATCAGCTGATTTCATAACCTCTATTTTGTCTTCTGCGCCTCCTTTACCACCTGATATTATTGCGCCAGCATGTCCCATTCTTCTGCCTGGAGGGGCTGTCAATCCAGCTATAAAACCAACTGTAGGTTTTTTTAATTTTGACTTTTTAAGAAATTCTGCAGCTTCTTCCTCTGCTGAACCTCCAATTTCTCCAATCATAACGATTGAGTGAGTATCTTTATCCTTTAAAAAAAGATCTAGACAGTCAATAAAGTTTGTTCCATTAATGGGATCTCCTCCAATACCAATACAGGTTGATTGCCCCAAACCGTTTTCAGTTGTTTGAGCTACCGCCTCATAAGTTAATGTACCTGATCTTGAAACAATACCTACAGAACCCTTCTTGTGAATCGAACCTGGCATTATTCCAATCTTACATTCTTCTGGTGTAATTATCCCTGGGCAGTTAGGTCCAATAAGTCTACTTTTACTATTTATAATTTTTTTTTTTACTTTCATCATATCAAAAATTGGTATTCCCTCAGTTATACAAACAATTAAATCTATTTCTGCATCAATTGCTTCAATAATTGCTGCAGCCGCAAACTTTGGGGGTACATAAATCATTGTGGCATTTGCTGATGTATTTTCTTTTGCCTCAGCTACAGTATTAAAAACTGGAAGTCCAAGATGCTTATTGCCACCTTTTTTGGGTGTAACACCACCAACCAGTTTAGTTCCATATTTTAATGCCTGTTCCGAGTGAAAAGTTCCATGCTTTCCTGTAAAACCCTGGCAAATAACTTTTGTATTTTTGTCTACTAAAACTGACATTTATTTTATTGCGTTTACGATTTTTTTCGCTGCATCATTTAAATCTGATGCAGATAAAATTTTAAGTCCTGATTTATCTAAAATTTCTTTACCTTTTTCAAAATTTGTTCCTGCTAACCTAACTACTAGTGGCACTTTAATATTGATCTCCTTTGCCGCTTCTACGACACCTTGGGCAAGCACATCGCATTGCATTATCCCCCCAAAAATATTTATTAATATTCCTTTAACTTTTTTGTCAGATAAAATTAATTTGAAGGCAGCAGAGACTTGTTCTTTGGATGCACCTCCCCCTACATCAAGAAAATTTGCGGGTTCTTCTCCATATAATTTTATTATATCCATTGTTGACATTGCAAGACCGGCTCCATTTACCATACAACCGATAGATCCATTTAATTTAATATAAGCAAGACCGAATTTACTTGCTTCAATTTCTGCTGGTTCTTCTTCATTCAGATCCCTAAGTTTTAAAATTTCTGGTCTACGATACATTGCGTTTGAATCAAAGTTCATTTTAGCATCTAAACAAATTAGTTTTTTTTGTTTTGTAATAACTAGTGGATTAATTTCGATTAGAGATGCATCTTTTGAAATTAAAGTATTAAACAGGGCATTTACCAAATTTTCAGCTTCTTTTTTTTGACTTTGATCTAAAGAAAATATTTCGATAATCTTTTGAATATCTTCATAAGTTAAAGTTTCTTTAAAATCTATTTTGGTAGTTAGAATTTTTTCTGGGTTATTTTGTGCAACTGACTCGATGTCCACACCGCCCTCTGTACTACTTATAAAAGCAATTTTTGAACTTTCTCTGTCTACTAAGCAAGATAAATAAAATTCTTTTTCAATATCATATGCTTCCTGTATATAAACTCTTTTGACTTTCTTTCCTTGAGGTCCTGTTTGATGTGTAACAAGAACTTTGCCAAACATTTTTTTAACTTCAGAAAAAATTTCAGGCCTACCAACTAGTTTTACTCCCCCAGCTTTTCCTCTTCCTCCAGCATGGATTTGAGCTTTTACGACAAGTTTTTCTGATTTTAGATTATTTAAATTTTTATCTAATTCCTGAGGATTAAAAATAACAAAACCATTTGAGACTGGTGCCCCAAAATCTTTTAATATTTCTTTTGCCTGGTATTCGTGAATATTCATCTTAAATTTTTAATACTTTTAAACACAATTTTCAAATAATATACAAATCAAAACTATTTAGTGCACAAGAAAAGATGCAATGTTATAAAGTTAAATAACTAAATTCAAATGATCAAAATAGATACTAAAACTTCAAAAAAAATTATATTTTTATTGTTTTCTTGCTTTTTTTTAGTTGGATTATTTACTTTTCGCGACTATGGAATATCTGTTGACGAAGAATTCCATAGATCAAGTGGGTTTTATTGGCTTCAGTATATTTTAAATTTTACACCTTTCGAGGTTTTAAAAAATTCAGTTGATCAAAAAATAAATGAAATTTACGGTTTTACATTGCCATCACCTAAAGATTTTCCTTTTTATGGTGTAGTTTTTGATTTACCTGTGGCTTTTATTGAGGTTATTTTTAAGGTTGATGATATTAAAAAAGCATTTTACTTAAAACATTTTTTAAACTTCGCGCTATTTTTTACCTCATCTATATTTTTTTATAAAATATTAAAAAATAGGTTCTCAAGCTTTAGTATTTCATTTATCGGAACCTTATTTTTTATTTTATCACCAAGAATTTATGGAAGTAGTTTTTTTAATAATAAAGATGTAATTTTTTTATCTCTTATCACAATTTCACTTTATTATTGCTTTAAATCATTTGATAATTTAAGCAAAAAAAATTTAATTCTTTTTTCAATACTTGCTGGTTTGAGTACAGCGCAGAGGATCTTCGGTTTTTTTTTACCGATAGCTTTTTTAATATTCTTTATATTGACTACTCAATCAGATAAAGAAAAATTTCATAACATTATTAAAATATTTATTTTTTTTATTTTTTACTTTCTATCTTTATATATATTTTGGCCAGTTCTTTGGAATGATCCAATTGGTAATTTACTAGGATCCTTTGAAT